>JBGQJI010000241.1:0-2044 GCA_041498975.1 Methylomirabilis sp. (SeqCode) | reverse complement strand
GTGCGCGCTACCCTCGTCATGATCGCCAGCCCCCCGCGATCGCCGGGACGATGGAGATGATGTTGCCGGTCTGCACCGAGGCGGCCTCCCCGCCGATGTACCGGATATCCTCGTCGTTCAGGTAGACGTTGATGAACCGCCTGAGCGTGCCGTTCTCGTCGTACAGGGACTGGCGGAAGCCTGGGAACTGCCGCTCCAGATGCTCGAGAACCTCTTTGATGGTCGTTCCCTCCGCTGCGACCTCCCCCTTGCCCCCGGTATGCTTGCGCAGCGGAGTCGGAATCCTCACCTTGACGGACATCGTCTCTTCCCCTCCCGCCAGGACCAATGCCTCTTGCCCGTTGTTCGTCACTCGCTCGTTACACGATGCCTGCCCTGCTCACGTCCTGGGCCATCGTGAAAACGGCTCCTTTATACCGCAGCGAGAACGATGCGTCAAGGTCGTGTCGAATGATATTGGATTTCAATTGACAAGCTCAATAGACCTTGGATAGCATACGCCGATCTGTATCGAGACCCCGGCGCGGCGACCCCATCAAGGAATCATGTCGGAGGAAGCGGAGAGAGTGAATCTCAAGGCCCGATACTCTCGGCGGCTCAAGTTGCTGGTCGTGCCGGTTGCATGCCTCTATCTGCTGATCAGCGCTCTCCTCACTCTCTGTCTGGTCCATCCCCACGGGCACTCACACAGCGACGCTGACGGGCATTTCCACTTCGTCTGTGTGTGGGTGCAAAAAGCAGTCTCTTCCCATGCGCCATCGGCCAGGGTCATCCTGCCCGTGGCCGAGACGTCTCTTTCTGTCCTGCTATCCCTTTCCTGGATTTTTCCTCCTATTCGAGTCGTCCAACTCCCCGGTCGGTCCCCACCCAACCTCCCCTTCTTCGCTTAAGGCTCCTGACTCGACCTTTCATCGGGCCTGCTTCAGGCGGGACGGCCAACCCCTTTAGAGGGTCCTCTCAGGCTGTCTGATTCCGACATTGTCTTTTTAGCAGACCGTCGGTGGCCGGCCACAGATTCGGTCGGGTTCACACCTAACCCATGTTCCCTCTCCCAGAGGGATCCGCATTCAGGGGGCAGACCATGTGCCGAGACGCCAACTGGCGCAGTCTTTGTTCACTGGTATTGAGCATCGCTATCGTATTTGCGGCTCCGGCCACTGTCGGGGCCCACGGCGTCGTGGGGAAGCGTTGGTTCCCGAGCACGGTAGTGGTAGAGGACCCGTTTGTTTCTGACGAGGCGAGTCTCGTGGTGAGCCATATCAGGGGATCGGACGCAAAAGAGACCGAGCTCGACGCGGAAATTACGAAACGGTTGAGCCCGAACTTCGCGATCGGATTCGGAGGCTCCTACCGGATCCTCAACTCATTAGATCCGGAAGAGCCCAACGCCTACGGCTTCTCGAACCCTGAAATCAGCCTCAGATACCAGTTCATCCGAGATCCGGTCCATGAGCTGGCCTCCACGGTCGCCCTAGGGATCACGCCGGGCGGTGTCGGCGCAAAGCGGGTGGAAGCGCTTTCAGAGACAACGCTCACTCCGGCCCTTCAGATCGGCAAGGGGTTCGGCGACCTCCCGGACTGGGCCGACTGGCTGAAGCCGCTTGCAGTGACCAGCTCGGTCGGCTTCAACCTGTTCACCGGCCACAGCCACACCGAAGAGCTCGAGAACAGCCTTGAGTGGGGCGTGACCGTGATGTACAGCATTCCCTATCTGCAGTCGTTCGTGAAAGACGTGGGGCTACCTTGGCCCTTCAACCGTCTGTTCCCGATCGTGGAGTTCAGCGGGGAGACGCTGCTCACCGGGCATGAGAGTGGCCAGACCACCGCCTTTGCCAACCCCGGCCTGATCTGGGCGGGAAAATACTTTCAACTTGCTGTAGAGGCGCAAATCCCTCTAAATGAGGTTTCCGGCCACCATGTAGGGGTCTTGGGGATGATCCATTTCTTCCTCGACGATATTGCGCCCAACATCTTCACCTGGACACCTTTCCACGGGGTGCTGGGGCCACAGTCAATGCCAAAATGAACGCGCTATCAGGCCGCC
>JBGQJI010000240.1:0-2058 GCA_041498975.1 Methylomirabilis sp. (SeqCode) | reverse complement strand
TTTCGGTAGAGTTCTTAAGAAGATCGAGGGACCGCGAATGCTCGGGTATGGTGGCAGAATCCTCTTCGTTGATCTGTCCTCTGCGACGGCTCATATTGAGTCGTTCGATGAGGCATTCGCCCGTCGCTATCTTGGTGGCAACGGCTTCGCGGCCAAGCTCCTTTACGAGCATGTGCGGCCAGGCATCGACCCCTTCGATCCTGACAACCTGATCGTCTTTGCCGTCGGTCCGATCACTGACACGACGGTCGTCGGCAACAGCCGCGCCTGCGTGGCGTCCAAATCCCCCCTCACCGGTCTCTTCTTCGACTCCACATTCGGCGGCCGCTTCCCCGCCACGATGAAGCGGACTGGCTTCGACGCCATCGCCATCTCGGGCAAGGCCGATCGGCCGGTCTACCTCCTGGTGGAGGAGTCCGGTGCCTCTGTCAAGCCCGCCTCGCACCTGTGGGGGAAGCTGACCATCGAGGCGGTGCAAGCTATCCAGGCGGTAGAAGGGCCGGAGGCTGATGCGATTGCCATCGGGCCCGCCGGCGAGCACTTGGTGCGCTTCGCGGCCATCGCTCACTATTGGAAGAATCGGGAGGGGCTGTCGGGCCGTGGTGGCATCGGCGCGGTCATGGGCGCCAAGCGACTGAAGGCGGTGGCGGTCAGGGGAGGGCGCAAGACCGAGGTGGCCGACCCCGCCGGGCTCAGGACTCTCCTCTCCGAGAGCCACCAGCCCCTCAAGACCGGGACCGCCGCCTTGTCAAGCTATGGGACCCCCTTCCTCGTCAACGCGACGAACGCCATCGGGGCCCTCGGCACCCTCAACGAACGGACAGAGGTCTGCGAAGGGGCTTATGAGATCAGCGCGGAACGGTTCAAGGAGGTCTACTTCAAAAAGGATACGACCTGCCTGAAGTGCTCGGTGGCCTGTGGCAAGACCTATCAGGTGCAGGAGGGGGAGTTCGCAGGCACGGTGGCGAAGATGCCGGAGTTCGAGACGATCTTCGCCCTCGGCACGATGACGGGGAACCTGCATGCCGCCTCTCTGATCAAGTTGAACGAGATGTGCGACCACCTGGGCATGGACACCATCACCTTGGGCGTCACGCTTGCCTTTGTCTGCGAGGCCATCGAGGCAGGACTGATCTCGGAGGCCGAGGTGGGGATGCCCCTGTCGTTCGGGGATTACCGGGCCATGGTTGAGCTGGCCAGGCGGACGGCCTACCGGGAGGGGTTCGGTGATCTTCTCGCCGAGGGCTCGGCCCGGATCGCGGATCGCCTGAAACCGGAGGCACAGCGATTGCTGTACTGCGCCCGGCGCCTGGAACTGCCCGGCCACTCGGCCCGTGCGCTGAAAGGCATGAGCATCGGCTATGCCACCGGGACAAGGGGCGGCAGCCACCACGACACCAGGCCCACGATGCAGTACGGTAAGGAGTTCGATCGGAGGAGCGTGGAGGGGAAACCGCAATTTGCCATCAGGAGCCAGCACTTCACGGCCGTAGACGATTCGCTGGTCTTGTGTCGCTTCACCTCCGAGCGGGGCTTTGGCATGATGCTGAACGAGGCCTACGCAAGGATGATCGGCGCCATCACCGGATGGAATCTCTCGGTGGCCGAGGTCGAGAGGATCGGCGAGCGGATCTGCAACCTGGAGCGGGCCTTCAATGTCCGAGAAGGGCTCACTCGAAAGGACGACACCCTTCCCTACCGCGTGCTCCACGAGCCGATCCCCTCCGGACCTTCTCAGGGGATGTATTGCCCGCCGGCTGAGCTGGACGCGATGCTGGATGAGTATTACCGTCTTCGCGGCTGGTCGCGCGACGGGATTCCCACGCCGGAGAAGCTTCGGGAGCTGGACCTAGCCTTTGCCATCGGCGCCATCTGAAGTCATGAACGATCCGACGCTTTTCACTGACCCTGCGTCAAAGAGCTAACCCTGATCCGAAAATGTCTAGTGGGATGGGTAGCGCAGCCAGCGGGTCCTGTCGCGGTGATCAGCCCCCGTCGTCCTCGCTCCACCCATCCCCCAGTGGGGCCCTTCCGCTGCGGGCGGCGGGGGCGCCCGCT
>JBGQJI010000239.1:0-2161 GCA_041498975.1 Methylomirabilis sp. (SeqCode) | reverse complement strand
CTGTCCTACCAACGCGATCCTCCGAGACGACAGGTACATGGCCTACTACGTGGACGACAACAAGTGCGTCGGCTGCAAGATGTGTGTACTGGCCTGCCCGTTTGGGGCCATCGAGCTGTTCCCGGACCACGGAAAGGCCGAGAAATGTGACCTCTGCCTCTCAATCGACGGCGATCCGGAGTGCGTGAAATTCTGCACGCCGAACGCTCTGCTCTTCACCGATGAGGACCTGAGCGCGAGGGCAAAGACGCTGGCCACGGCTCTTCGATTGAAGGAGTTCTTCAGGCGGTAGGTCATAGCCTGCCGGGCTGGAGAGGAACGCCCCACGGAGGGGCCTCGGTTCGAGGAGGGGTTCCCGAAGCCCCTTGACGCTGGGCTTCATGGCTGAGGTGAGATTCCTGGGCGAGATCCGAAAGGCTTCAGGAATGGCCACGTTCGGGATCGATGCCCACACGGTTGAGGAGCTGCTGGAGCAGTTGGGGCGGGTCATGGGCCCCGCGTTCCAGGAGTTCGTGTTTGAGGGGGGAAAGCTCCAGCAGGATGTCGGGGTGCTGGTCAACGGTCGGAATATCTCACTCCTTGACGGGCTCAAGACGGTTCTTGCTCCCTTCGACCAGGCGACGCTGTTCATCAACGGCTCCCGGGCCTTTCCTGGCGGATAACGGCTGATTTCCCCTCAGCCCGGTCCTTCTCCCCTGAGGGGAGCCTTCGGCAGGCGCTCGGCTGAGCCCTGTCGAAGCCTCAGGCGAGCGAAGGTGGGGTTGAGGGGAGGGTTGACGATCATGAGCAAAGTCCATCAGGTGATCATCGGAGCGAGCGCGGCCGGGCTGGAAGCCGTCGAGGCGATCCGCCGCGTGGACAAGGAGTGCCCGATCACGGTGGTCTCAAAGGAGCCGATGCCGCTCTATTCGCGGGTCGGCCTGACCCACTTCATTTCTCGCGAGGTCGGCAACGACGGGATGCAGATGCGCGACGACGGCTACTTCGACCGGATGAGGGCGCGAGGATTGATGGGTGTTGCCGCCCTCTCCGTCGATCCCAAGGCCCGACGGGTGAGGCTGAGCAACGGCGAGAGCCTGGCCTACGACAACCTGCTTGTGGCGTCGGGTTCCCATGCTGTCATGTCACCAATGTCGGGAACGAATCTCAAGGGCGTCTACCTCTGTATTACCAACGTCGATGCCAAGAACATCGACGACGCGATCCCGGCGGTCACAGAGGCGGCCGTCATCGGCGCCGGCCTGATCGGAATCCAGGCAGTTGACGCACTCGCCCGCCGCGGCCTCAAAACCGCCGTGATAGAAATGATGCCGCACGTGATGCCCGCCATGGCCGACGAGGTCTCGGCGACATTGGTGGAGGAAGATCTTCGGGCGGCCGGACTGACGGTGAGGGTCGGCGTCAGGGCGACTGAACTGTTGGGCAAGAACGGCCATATCACCGGCGTGAAGGTGGAAAGCGGCGAGGTCGTCCCGTGCCAGCTTCTGGTGATGGCGGCGGGCGTGGCACCCAACGTCGATTTCCTCGATGGGACCGGCGTGAAGCTGAACCACGGGCTCTTGGTAGATGCCCACCAGCGGACGAGCCTCCTGGGAATCTACGCCGCCGGGGATGTCGCCGAAACCGTGGATATGCTCAGCGGGGAGCGTCTGGTGAACGCGATCTGGCCAGAGGCGCTGAACCAGGGGCGGATCGCGGGGTTGAATATGGCCGGAGTGGCCACCGCCTACGAGGGGTCGATGGCGATGAATGTGACGGCGGTCCTGCACAACCCGGTCGCGTCGATCGGCCTCTGGAACCCCAAAGATGGGCGCTATCAGATCCGAGAGGTCCGGGACGACCGGAAGCGGATCTACCGCAAGCTCGTCTTCGACGGAGATCAGCTCGTTGGCGCGATGCTGCTGGGGCGGTTCGAGGATTCCGGCATCCTCCACAACATGATCCGTACCAGGACCACCTTCACATTGAAGCCGCACCACCTGGCGCCGGCCACGGTCCGATGGGGAAGCGTCCTGCGCGCGATCGACAAGGCCGGCAAGCTGTGAGAAGAGGTACGGTGAGATTGCCGCGCTCGCTTCAGTCGCTCGCAATGACAGCACGATGGAGACCTAGCCCAGATGAAGATTGAGGTGCAGCTCTACGCCACCCTGTCCCAGTATCT
>JBGQJI010000238.1:0-2315 GCA_041498975.1 Methylomirabilis sp. (SeqCode) | reverse complement strand
CCGAGGCGGCCAAGCGGATGGGGATCGATGAGGGCGAAGTCATCGCGGTGACATCGCCTCACGGGGCCCTTGAGCTGCCGGCGCACCTGCACGACGGACTCCACCCTGACGCGGTGGCCGTTCCCATCGGCCAGGGCCATTCGGCCTACGGACGGTATGCCGAAGGTCGAGGCGCCAATCCCCTGCTGCTCCTCTCCCCGGATCCTGAGGGGATGTCGGGAGGCCTGGCATGGTCCGCCACCAAAGTCACGCTGCGGAAGACCGGAAGGCGACACCACTTGGTCACCGTCGGGGGGAGCTCTCAACAGTTCGGACGGGGGATCGCCCAAGCTATCTCCCTCGTAGAAATGATGGAGCTGGCCAAGGACGGTGAGGGGGCAGGTCGCGAAGCCCACAGGCCCAAGCAGATCTACCCACCGCACGACCATCCGAAGCACCGCTGGGGCATGTCCATCGACCTCAATGCCTGCGTCGGCTGTAACGCCTGTGTCGCGGCCTGCTACGCGGAAAATAACATCCCTGTTGTCGGGAAGGAGCGGGTCGCCGAAGGTCGGATCATGTCCTGGATCCGCATCGAGCGTTACGTGGAGCCGCAACAACCCAACCGTCCCGATATCCGCTTCCTCCCCATGCTCTGTCAGCACTGCGACGCCGCGCCCTGCGAATCGGTTTGCCCGGTCTATGCTACCAACCACACCCCGGAGGGGCTCAACGCCCAGATTTACAACCGCTGCGTTGGTGTCCGCTACTGCTCCAACAACTGCCCGTACAAGGTGCGACGCTTTAACTGGTTCCAGTACGCATGGCCGGAGCCTTTGAACTGGCAGCTTAATCCCGACGTGACGGTCCGCACGGTAGGGATCATGGAGAAATGTACATTCTGCGTCCAGCGGATCCGGGAGGCGGAAGATCGGGCGAAGGATGAGGGGAGGGCGGTGCGAGAGGGCGAGATCACCCCCGCCTGCGCCCAAGCCTGCCCGGCCCGGGCCATCGTCTTCGGCGACCTCAAGGACCCGCGGAGCGAAGTATCAAGGCTCTCCCGAGACCCCCGTCGTTACCATGTCCTCGAGCAGTTGAATACTCAGCCCGCGATCACCTACCTGAAAAAGATCAGGCAGGCGCTCGAGTAGGCAGGACGTCGAGAGAGATATGATTCAGCTCTCATACAGCCAGATCAATCGGGACCTCCTGAAGACGATGGAGCCCCCCGGAAAGGTGTACTATGCCATCCTTGCCCTAGACCTCGCTGTCCTTGCCTGGGGGATCTACGCCTGGACCTATCAGTTAAAAATCGGGCTGGGTGTGACCGGACTCAACAACCCAGTGGGCTGGGGGGTTTACATCGCCACCTTCGTCTTCTGGGTCGGGATCGCCCACTCGGGGACCCTGATCTCCGCCATCCTTTTCCTCTTCCGTTGCCGCTGGCGCAACCCGATCTACCGCACCGCCGAGGCCATGACCGTCATCGCCGTGATGACGGCGGGCCTCTACCCGATCATCCACCTGGGAAGGCCGTGGCGCTTTTATTGGCTCCTCCCATACCAGCAGCGGGGCCATCTCTGGATCAACTTCCGATCCCCGCTCGTCATGGATGTCTTCGCCGTGGCCACCTACTTCATTGTGAGCGCGGCCTTCTTCTTTACCGGCCTTGTGCCCGACCTGGCCGTCGTCCGGGACAAGGCGGTAGGGTGGCGGCGAAAGTTCTACACCTTCCTAGCGCAAGGGTGGGAGGGGACGGACCGGGAGTGGCGCCACTACTCGAGCGCGTATCTCCTCCTCGCCGCCCTGGCCACCCCCCTGGTCATCTCGGTCCACAGCGTCGTCTCCTGGGACTTCGCCCTGGCCATCGTTCCGGGTTGGCACAGCACGATCTTTGCCCCCTACTTCGTCTCCGGCGCGATCCATTCTGGCTTGGCCATGGTCTTAACTATCCTCATTCCACTGCGGAGGATCTTTCGCCTCGAAACCTATATCACCCCAGCCCACCTCGAGAACCTCGCTAAGCTCATCATTCTGACTGGGCTGATCATGGGCTACTCGTACGGGACCGAGTTTTCTATTGCGTGGTACGGTGGCAATATCTTCGAACAGGCGACCTTTCGGTACCGGGCCGTGGGGGATTATGCCCTCGCCTTCTGGATCATGGCAGTCGCCAACTCGGTGGTCCCACTCCTCTTCATCGTCAAGAAGATCCGGATGAGCGTCCCGTGGCTCTTCGGACTGTCGCTCGTGATCAACGTCGGGATGTGGTCCGAACGCTTCGTGATCATCATCGCCTCCCTCGCTCACGACTCCATCCCCTTCGCCTGGGGTCT
>JBGQJI010000237.1:0-2365 GCA_041498975.1 Methylomirabilis sp. (SeqCode) | reverse complement strand
CCGCGCGGACCCAACATCTCCGCGTAGAGCGTCATAGCCGCCTCCGGCGCGGAACCGCTCTTCACGTGCAACGCCACGATCCGCTCCAGGCCCAACTGCTCGATTCTCTCGACCGCAGCGCCCTTGATCCTTGAGGCCACCGCTTCCCCAAACCTCGATGAGAAACCGGGAAGGTCGCGCGACGGCGAGACCACCCCAACCCTGGGCGCGCCGGGCTTGACTGAAAGCAGGAGCCCGCCCGGCCCTCGTCCCCTATGAAAGGTCAGAAGCAGACTCCACCGATCGGGTTGCACGACGCGGCTGATCTTGGCGCCTTGGAGGACGTGTTGGGCTTCCTGGATCAAGGCAGCGAGACAAAAAGCATCCATGGAAGCAACTATATCCAAGGTGGCTCATGATGTAAAGGTCAGCCCATGTCTAACGGGCCTTTTGCATCACGTCTCCACAGGACCCAGCAGATTCTGCTGATCCCTATATCGTTGGTCCCATCGAGGCTCCCCCCAAAAAAAATACTTGACAAGCCAAGATTAGGTGTATATACTCCAATTATGCTAGATCGCAAGAGTCAGGCAGAGTTTGCCAAATCTCAAGGTGCCGAGTGTGTCTGCGGCAATCTTCGCAAAGCAGCCCGCGCGGTCACCCAGCTGTACGATGAGGTATTGCGGCCTACTGGTCTTCGGGTCACGCAGTTCTCTATCTTGGGAGCGACGATGGCGATGGAACCGGTAACGGTGTCACGACTGGCTGAGGCAACTGTGACAGACCGGACGACGTTGACCCGAAACCTCAAGCTACTCCAAGAGCAGGGCCTCATCAGAGTTGATCCTGGGAATGACCGGCGAGAGCGGGAGGTAACCCTGACCGATCAGGGCCGGAAAGCCGTGGCCAAGGCGTACCCGCTCTGGCAAAAGGCGCAGACCCATGTGGTCAAAGGATTGGGTGAAGGGCGTTGGAGGGGACTGCGCGGGGAATTGTCTGCTGTAGTTTCATTGACGCGAGCGAGTTAAGCCCAATTTTTTTGAGATTATATGTGCATATACACTATATTATCAGCTACCTCAGGCCGCTCGTTAGTGGGAAACAAGGCGACAACCTGAGAAGAGAGGAGGTGAGATGGATGAGCAAGAGCTTGCAGTACAGTGCGGTGATCCTGGCGGTCCTCGTCGCCCTCGTGGCTGGTTCTGTGGCGATGCCTCTGACCTCGGCCCTGGCGGCCGAGGTTTCCCAAGGCGCGCAGGGAACGGGCATCGAGCTGGCTTCCCTTCAACAGGAAGTGAACTCCCTTCGAGCCGAGATCGCCGAGATCAGCAAGCAAGTGAACGGGCGGCAATTGCCTTCAGAGCACCCGCTGTCCGGGTATTGTCAGAGCCTTTCAGAGACCGTCCGGGCGAGTGGTGTCGTCCCTGGAGCCTGCCTGAATCTGAGGTGACCGGCCCTCCGTTCCGCGAACGCGCCTCCGGTTGGCGGGGGGCCCGCTGTAGAACGGCTCCCCCGCCTCTCCGGGGCAAAGGAAGAACAGGCAGACACATCCCTGAGAAGGTATATGCGAGGATCAATGGTAAGGCTTAGCTGAACACCCTCGGATCACGGACCTCGCGTGGGAGAGCAACGAAGGAGGTGATTTCATCATGCGAAGAAAGGCGACACTTGTGGGGGCCGCAGCCGTCCTTTTCGTCTTGGCACTGGGAGTTCCGTCGTGGGCAGCGACAGTCCGCGTCACCGATACTGGCCTCGAGCCCGAGACCGTAACGGTCAACCGCGGCGAGGAGGTCGTGTGGCTGGATTTCACCCTCAGCCGCACCGCGCAACTGACCCTGCGCAACGGTATGCGAGAGAGAGCCACCGTTGGCGTGGCTGATGATGAAGTTGCGCGGGCGACATTCGTGCTGCCCGGGGCCTACGAATACTCTGCGTATGCCGGCGTCGGGGGTCTGCAACCCCGCACGTTGAATGGAAAGATCGTCGTCAAGTGAGGAGCCGCGCTATCCTGTGATGGGCTTGAGGGGCGATCCCCTCCAGCCCACCCTCGCCGGCGCGCGTACGGGCCCGTCTGGCCGACTCCGGCTCCTGTGAGCCAGCGGGGGGTTTGGGGGGGCAGAACGTAGACGGCTCATGATGAGAAAGTGGAGATAACGGTGCAACTGGCAGAACACCCAACTGTGAAACGGTTCTACGAGAGGACGATGATTCCACCCGCTATGGACGCAGCCTCCAGGCTCGATGCTGACTGGCTACGCCAGCTCTGCCTGGAGGCCGGGGCGGACGACGTCGGTTTCGTTGAGATCGACCGGCCGGAGATTGCCGATCAACGAGACGACATCCTGGCTGTCCTCCCCCGCACAAAGACGCTCGTGAGTATCGTGTG
>JBGQJI010000236.1:0-2368 GCA_041498975.1 Methylomirabilis sp. (SeqCode) | reverse complement strand
GGCCGCGAAGGGGAGGCGCGACATCGAGCGGTTAGCCTGTGGGGAGCTGATCTATACCGGTGTGCTCCGCACCCCCGTTCCCGCCATCGTCTCTCAGATCCCCGTGGGCGGGACAATCTGTCGGATCTCCGCAGAATATTTCGCCATTGCGGCGGATGTCTATGTTGCGCTGGGGCGGCTGAAGCCGGAGCAGTACACCTGTTCGACTCCTGACGGCCGCGGGAAGACCAAGGAGGAAGCGCTCGCGCGTCTCGCGAGGGTAGTCTGCGAGGACACCAAAGGCCTCACACCCCCCCAGATCGAGACCATGGCTGCGTACATCGCCGAAAAGCAGGTCCAGCAGATAACGGAGGGGATGTTCCATGTCCTCTCCCGGATCGATTCCTGGCCCCACCTCCCCGTGGTGCCCGTCGGGATAGGCGCCTTCATTGGGGCCGCCTGTGCCCGGCGGTTGAACCTCGCGACGCAGGATCCTCCGGCTCTCACCGATGACGGATCTGCACCCTTCAGCCCATGCGTGGCGGCCGCCTACCTCTTAGGAAAGGCGCTTGGGTGAGAGACGAGACCCCCAGCCATCAGCACTCAGCTGCCAGCGCGTATGTAGGGGCGCTGCTTGCTGCGCCCGAGTTGGGCAGGGCAAGCCCTGCCCCTACGTTGTGACCTAGCGCTGAAAGCTGATGGCTGAACGCTAATAGCTGATCCATGAAGATCGACGTGGTCATGAAGGTGGGCGGCAGCCTCGGCCGCTGGCACGGCTTGGGCGGTCTCCTCGATTCGGTTGCGGGCTGGAGGGGCAAGACCAGGGTGCTGGTGATTCCTGGGGGCGGAGCGTTCGCCGATCTCGTCCGAAAAGAGGATGGTCGGTTAGGCCTCAGCGAGAGCACCGCGCACCGGATGGCCATCCTGGCGATGGATCAGTATGGCCTGCTTCTGTGCGACTTGGCTTCCCTGGCCCTCCCCGTCTCCAGACTCGCAGAGGCCGGGGCAGTGCTGCGGTCCGGTCGGCTTCCGATCTTCCTCCCCTCTCGATTCCTCTCCCAGCACGATCCGTTCGACCACTCCTGGGATGTCACCTCGGATTCGATCGCTGCCTACATCGCCGGCCTTGTGAGGGCGAATGCCCTGCTGCTGCTAAAGGATGTGGACGGAATCTTCGCTCGAGATCCGAAGATCGATCCGGCCGCGCCGCTCCTTCCACGGGTGGCACGCTCGAGGCTCGGACGCTATCGGTGTGTCGATCGCGAGTTTGCCAAGTGGGTGAAGGGAATCGGTTCTTGCTGGATCGTCAATGGAAGGCGGCCGGCTCGCGTGAGGGAGTGGTTGGAGAGGAAGAAGACGCTGGGAACCCGTGTGGCGCCGCGGTAAGGCTCGCTTTAAGGAGTGTCACCTTTTCGAGGGAGAGCGGGCCCTCGCGCTGGCCGCCGGTGCATGCCGCGGTCCGAACCCCTATGATATCGGCGCCGTACGCGTTGGCTATGGCAAGGTCATCCTGCTGCAGGGAGCCTGCCAGGGCACAGAAGAGTCCACGATCGTGGCACCGCTGAATGAAGAGCGCGATCGCCGCGTCCGGGAGGCACTGAAACAGGCCCCGGCCATTCTTGACGGCGGTGTCGATGAGGCATCCTTCGACAAAGGGCGCGGCGGCTTCAGGGAGGAGAAGCGGATCGAGGGAGCCGACGAGCGCAGCATCGGCGTACGCGCACGCAACGAGTCCCACCGCGCCGCCCGCCGCGCGCAAAGCCCTGCTCAATGCCTCAAGGAGGCTGGCTGCCTCTTCCGGGGTCCGCGCCCCCAGGAGCCCCACCTTGACAAACCTCACCCCGCACGTGGCCGCGCCCAACCCTGCGAGCGCCACGGTCCCCGGAAGGTAGGGCACGTCACCGATCGAGGCGCTGACGGGGATGGCGGCCGGAACAGATCTGGCGATGGCTTTGATGACATCGGGTTGCTGGGCACCCAGCGAGCTTTCGGCTGGGTTCTTGACATCAATGATATCGGCCCCGCCCGCCACGGCGATAGCCGCCTCCGCTTCGTTCCGCACGCTGATCATGAGCTTCATCGCGCTCCTCCTGACTCTTGCCCTCTATGGTGGTAGGCAAGGTAGGTGAACGGTGCACAATTGCCGTGAACGGTGAACCGCGAACTGTGAACAGTCGACAGTGTAATGCGTGTGTTGTATCGGAAAGCATCGGACCGTGTCAAGGAAGAATGCGACAGCGTATTAATACCCATCACATGCGTAATCTACGGTGCAGATTAGTGGTAGTAATCTGCCATGGTGCCCAGGCAGGAAGAACCGAAGAAGGGTTGGCGGCCCGGTTGATCTTCCAGCGGAAGTAGGTCTTGGATTCGAAGAGGACCCTGGCTG
>JBGQJI010000235.1:0-2388 GCA_041498975.1 Methylomirabilis sp. (SeqCode) | reverse complement strand
CATCTGCTCAGCTTCTCCCGCCCCGCGCCTTTTCATCCGCTCCCGGAGCAGCTCCCGCGACTTGTGGAAGGACTCTTACCCACCTTTGCCGGTCTGCTCAGAGAGCGCGGGATCCGGGTTGAGACCGACCTGCCGAACGACCTCCCGGAGGTGCAAGTCGATCCCATCCAGTTGGAGCAGGCGCTGGGCGAGATCATCTCAAACGCCCTCGATGCGATGCCGCAGGGCGGCCATTTGACAATTCGCGGCTATCGCGAGCCGGAGGACGGGAAAGGCCAAGTCGTGGTGATCGAGATTGCGGATACCGGCGTCGGAATCCCAGAGCAGGTGCTCCCTTTGGTCTGTGATCCATTTTTCACGACACGCCAGGAGGGGACTGGCCTTGGCTTGGCCATAGCCAAACGATATGTGGCTCAGAATGGCGGACGTCTCGACATCGCCAGCAAGCCAGGGTCTGGAACCACTGCAAAGGTCTCCCTGCCGGCGGTGGCGGTTGGCCAGGTAAGATCAGCATGAATCCCTTTACAGTTTTGATCGTTGACGACGAGCGCACTCTGGCCCGCTCCATCAAACTTTTCCTGTCAGAGCAGGGGTACGAGGCGGAAGTGGCCGAGAACGCCGACAAGGCGCTGGAACTGCTGGATCGTCTCCGTCCCGACCTGGTCTTTCTGGATGTGTGCCTGCCCGGGATGACCGGCATCGACCTCCTGAAGCGGATCAGAGAGTTCGACCGCAATATCGCCGTCATCATCATGACCGCTTACGGGTCCATCGAAGGGGCGGTGGAGGCGGTCAAGCTCGGGGCCTTCGACTACATCAAGAAACCGGTCGATCTCGATGAGCTGAAACTCATGGCCGATCGGGCGCGTGAGACCTCCCGGATGCGCCAGGAACTCTCCTACTACAGGCAGCGGGAGGTCCGGGGGCTTCCGATCAAAGGGATCATCGGGAAGTGCGAGACAATCCGGGAAGTCATGGCTCGGGTCCAGCAGATCGCCGCCCTCGAAGAGACGCCGCCGATCCTCATCACCGGGGAAACCGGGACCGGAAAGGGGCTGGTGGCTCGCACGCTGCACGGCCAAGGCCGCCGCGCTTCACGACCGTTTATCGAGGTAAACTGCACCGCTCTGCCCGGCACATTGATGGAGGCGGAGCTGTTCGGCTATGAGCGCGGAGCGTTCACGGATGCCAAGGAATCGAAGATGGGGCTTTTCGAGGCCGCCGATGGCGGATTCCTCTTCCTGGATGAGGTGGGGGACATCGAGCTGTCCCTGCAAGGGAAGCTGCTCCGGGCGATCGAAGAAGGGATGATCCGCCGGGTCGGGGGACTGCGAGACAGGCGGGTCGATGTCAACATCGTTGCCGCCACACACCGGGACCTCGAAGACGAAGTCCAGGCCGGACGGTTCAGAAAAGACCTCTACTATCGTCTCGCCGTCATCACGATCGATCTGCCGCCGCTTCGCGAGCGCGGCGAGGACATCCTGATACTGGCCAATCACTACCTGGAGAAGTTCAACGCCAAATACGCGAAGGCGGTCCGGCGCATCGACGACAAGGCAGCACGCATCCTACTGGAGTATCCCTGGCCCGGCAATGTCCGCGAGCTGAGCCACGTCATCGAGCGAGCCGTCCTGTGGAGCCAGGGCGAGCACCTTGGGGAGGAACAGCTTGCACTCGCGACCCCACCTCAGGCCACCACATCGACCTCCCAGCCTCCTTCCATCGCTCCTGTCCAGGGCGCTCTTCCGCCGGAAGGGATCGCCCTAACCGAGTGGGAGAGATCGCTGATCGAGCAGGCGTTGAAGGAATGCGCGGGCAATCAGACCAAGGCTGCCAAGCGGCTGGGCATCAGCCGAGACACCCTCCGCTATCGGCTGAAGAAATACGGTATCGGCCAATAAATCGGGTCATCTCCCCCCACTGCGCTACTTGCCCCACTGCTCAGGCCCATGCTAACGCATCGCGTTGATATGACTAATTTATGTATTGCTTTATTTTCAAGCAGTTACGCCTCTCATGCCAAGTCCCCTTCGTGACCGAGCTTGGCATGACTCCTGCTATAAACTAAGGTAGTCCGAACTGTAGACACCAAGATCTTTCGGATATAGCGCACAACAAAGAAGGAGGTGATTGGATCATGGCGTGGGTGAAGCCCGAATTCAAAGAGGTCCGGATGGACGCGGAGATCAATTCCTATATCCTCGTCCTGGAATAGGCTACGGCTGTAAGAACTGTTGAAACGGGCCTCCCCGCGTTAATGACACGCAGGGAGGCCCGTTTCACTGTTGACACCTTCTTGTTGCCTCCTGCCCGTCAACCTCCCATTCTTTCCCGAGGGGGGGGCTTCGACGAACTCAGTAGAGCGGGGGGGCAACAAATGCCTGT
>JBGQJI010000234.1:0-2459 GCA_041498975.1 Methylomirabilis sp. (SeqCode) | reverse complement strand
TGATCCGATCAAGGACTGGACCTACCGGACCAACGCCATGTACCTGAGGTATCAGGAGGATTTCTGCTTGAATGCTGCTACCTTTGCGGCTGACCCGGCTAATCCCACGAAGGCAAAAGCGGTTTGCGCCCCAACCTCTTCTGGTGCCCCCAACTTGATCACGCAGAGGGATGCCGGGGTCGAATGGGATAACGAGGTCCTCTGGTGGCTGGACAAGAACATGGTGGTCAAGGGCCAGTTTTCGTTCCTGTTCCCCTTGGATGGGATCAAGCAGATCACTCGGGCACTGGCCAATAATGGCCAACAGCCGGATAATACAGCGATCCGGCTGGCGATGGAGATCATCTGGAACTTCTAGGAAATAGCGAAGGGTAGCAAACGCCCCCTCCCAGCACACCGGGAGGGGGTTTTTGCTTCCTGATAGGTGCTCAGCGCGGCTTATCATTGCTTCTGTCATTGCGAGCGAAGCGAAGCAATCTCTAGGTCTTTGAAGTATCGTGCAGATTGCTTCGGGGCTCCGCCCCTCGTACTGACAGGCAGTGATGTTCTCGCAATGGCACAACCAGTGGGCAATCCTCGGTGAAGGAGCTTTGTCTGGGTATGAAGTCATTGTTGCGCGGAAGCGGCGGGACGATCCTTGTGGTTTTGGCCTTTTTCCTCTGCGGCTGTTCTGTGTGGAACCGGGTCTGGCCGGGAAAGGGAGGTGAGCAAGCGGTTGTGAAGGAGAAAGCGCCGCCACCTTCCAAGGAACAGGTCGCTGCGGCTCCAGCCGCCCAGGTCGGGAAGACCGATAAAGCCGACGCGAAAGACAAAGAGAAGAAAGACAAGCCGGATGAAAAACCGCTGACCGAGAGCCAGAAGGAGTGGGAGGAGAAAATCATAAGGACGCCCGGTCTGGTCTCGGCCGAGTACTTCCGGCAGCGCGAGCCTACCGGGACGTTCGATCTGGGCCTTGGCAAGATGTTCGGGCTATCGAAAGAAGACGCGCAAAAGCAGAAGAGCCTGGAGGAGCGGATCGCCAAGCTGGAGGCTGAGCGGGCAGCCGCCGCCCCGCCCGCTGGGGCCCTCACAGGCGGAGCCTCTCGAGGGAACGTCGTTGTCGCAGATGGTCGAGGCCCGGTGAACAGGGTGGCGATGGTGGCGGTCGAGCCCGTGGCGCCAAATCCGAAGGCATTCGGCCGGATCCCCATGGAGATCGTAACCTTGGCCCTCGAAAAAGAGTCTCGCCTGGTCGTGGTGGAGCCGCCGATAATCGATCGCGTGCTGCAGGACCGACGAGTCCGGTCGGCGGCCGAGAACGCCGGGCAGGTTGCCATGCTGCTGGAACAGGACCTCGGGACTCAACTCGTGATCTTCCTCGACGAGGCGGCCGTTACAGCCGACTGGGATCGGCGCGGCCAGGTGCACGCCGAGGTTGTTCTGAAATGCGAGATCCGCGAGGGCGTCACCGGCCATCCGCTAAGCCTGTTGTCGGCCAAGGGGATGCAGACGGGTTCCGGCTCGCAGGAGGCGTTGGCCAGGGTCGAGGCCCTCAAACAGGCAACCGACCAATTGTCTGCCGCCATTCTCAAAAAGGCGGCCGAATATGAGTGGAACGCCCGCGTCCTCTCCGTGGAGGATGGGCGGGTTCGCATCAATGCGGGCCGTCGTTCTGGCCTCAAGGAAGGCGATTTTCTCCGAGTATTCAAGAGCGCTGGCCAGGAGATCTATCACCCCACCACAAAGATGTTCGTCGGCCTGGATCTTGGTGAACCGAAGGGCAAGGTTCGGGTCACCGATTTCTTCGGCGCTGACGCTGCCATCGCAAAGATCACAGAAGGCTCCGGCTTTGCGCCGAACGATCTCATAAAGCTGGACAAACGCTAGGCGCCGTTTCCCTTTCACCACTTCCCCATCCCTGTCGATTCCATCCATCCGCGATCCGATACCTATGCTCGATCATAGATCTCATATCGCAGATCTGAGGTCGGGGAGCGAGGGGCGAATGCAGCTCTGCCATTCGAGACTGTGGATCGTTGCCAGCGCGGCAGTGGCGTTCTTCCTCCTCGTCCTTTGCGGCTCGACGCGTGCGCAGGAGACAACCGCCAGCCGGGCGGCCGACGAGGCGGCCAAGAAGGTGGCCGGGATCTTCCCGCTCCTGCAGGGGCTGGTCGTGGAGGTCGATGGCGATCGAGTGCTGATCGACCTCGGAGGAAGGCGGGGGGCCTATGAGGGAATGGAACTCGAGGTCTACAGGGAGGGGGAAGCGATCAGACATCCGGTGACAGGCCAGTTCCTTGGGAGGCGTGACGTTCGGCTAGGTGTCGTCAGGGTCGAGGAGGTCAAAGAGGAGTTTTCCGAGGCCGTCGCGGTAAGCCGGGAGAAAGAGGTGAAGCTCAGTTGGGGCGACAACGTGCGGGTGAGTGCAGACCGCATCACGCTTGCCCTCCCCCTCATCGATCCAGGGGATGTCCGTGGTG
>JBGQJI010000233.1:0-2508 GCA_041498975.1 Methylomirabilis sp. (SeqCode) | reverse complement strand
GACATTACGGAGATACGCACAAACCCAACTTTCGGCGCCATCGCGGTGGCCGTGCGAGAACACACAACCCCTCAACAAGCGACCAAGCGGCGGCGATAACGAGCAGTTGCGGGCGCATGATACCATACCGGCCCGTGGTCTCGAAAGGGAGAAACCCCAGCGTCACGACCCTCAGCACGGTTGAGATTTACTGGAGCAGTCACAATTTCGCCTTTACGCAACCGGCCCCCTTCTGATACCTTCCCGCCATGAGCACATCCAGATACGATGAAGTGCATGACGAAAAGCGCTGAGACTTGGATCCTCAAAATAGAGCCATCATGAACGCCCAGGAGAATGAACGCTCCCGACACGACTAGACGCGTTGTTAGCACAGAAGGGTTGGTTGCTGGCGAATCACCGGGAGCGATTGCCGGGTGCCTTCGCCGCAACCCCCACGTGCTCATCCTCGTCGGGGTCATAGTCCTGGCTGGCGCGTTACGCGTGCGGCATCTCGACTACGGCCTGCCTCAGTTCCTGCTTCCAGACGAGGCAAAATACACCCGTATGGCCAAGACCTACCTGGAGTCCCACAGAATAGCAAACCCGCATTACTTCCTGAACCCCCCGTTATTCTCACACGTTGTCCTCGGGACCACCGCGCTTTTGGACCTCATGCATGTTCGCCTGAGGGGGGAAGCGCGGGTGGTGATGATCTCGAGGGTTCTTAGTGCGCTATTAGGAACCGCGTCGGTAGGCCTCCTCTATTTGCTCGGAAGCCGACTTGCTGGACGGAAGGTCGGACTCGTGGCTGCCCTACTCCTCGCCGGAAACTTTCTAGCAATCCGCAGCTCACATCAAGGCGTGAATGACATGATGATGCTCAGCCTCATGCTCCTGTCGATCGATGCCTTTGTCCGAGGGACGTCGGGAGAGATCGGAGCAGAACGGCTACCTCGGGAGGCGGTGATGGCTGCGTTTGTCGCCGGCCTCGCGTTCTCAACAAAGTACAACGGTGGCATCGCCCTCATGCCGATTTGCGCCCTCATGCTGCTGAGATGGGGGCTTTGGATTCGCTGCGGTCTGCTGAAGCAGAGGTGGACAGCTATCCTCAGGGAGGCCGGGACGATAGGCGGGTGGTGCGCCCTGGGTGTGCTCGCCGGAAATCCGTGGATCCTGGAGACACCAAAGGAGGTTTGGGGGGGCATCTCCCTGCAGATGGAAGTGGCAGAAGAGTGTTGGCCGGGACAGGAACTGACCCCAATGAGCTATCAAGTTGTCAAGGCGCTCGCCCAGGGCTGCGGAGTCGCTGTTCTCCTCTTTGCCGGGATCGGAGTAGTCCTCGTCGCACGGGCACGCCCCCTCGCGCTCTCTCTCCTGACGCTGACGACCCTGACCTACCTCGCCTACTTCGCCTTCGTGAGCAAGGCACTCTTCGCGCGTTTTCTGCTTCCTGCTGTCCCCGGGATCTGTCTGCTTGCCACAATGGGCCTCGAGCAGATGGTATCGTTCGCCCGAATGCGGCTCAAGAGCGCCGCCTCCATCGTCCTCGTCGGCTTGGCCCTTACTCAGCCCATCTACAATTCGTTCCAGTATCTCACGATCTTGTCGCGTCCGGATACGCGAACCCTGGCGGCTCAATGGGCAGTCAGACACGTCCCTCGGGCCAGCGATCGGTATTATTTGTTCCGCAAGGACGTGCTCAAGCTCGAGCGGTATGGATTCGCCAAGTCTCGACCTGCTACGATCGGCGCCGACGGGAAATTCGATACGGGCCATTATCTGGTGACCGGCTACGATATCCAAGAGGGCTGTATGACGCCAATTGATCTACGCGTAGGAAGACTCAAGGAGCAGTTGTTTCAACAGGGGACAGTCATCTATCACGATAATCCGGCTCCTCACTATACGGGGCCCCGGATTCACGAGAATCGCTATTCTCCCTATTACGAACTCGGGACGATCGAACGGGAAGGCCCGGAGATCTGGTTCGTCGAGGTCAAGAGATGACTCGATGGCCTACTGTTACTCGAAGCAGCCTGGCGTCACCATTTTCTTACCACCTACTCGACCCGAGGAATCGGTTGGGCCCATTGGCGCATTGTCCGCGAGCATGGGGCATGGAAAGGTCGGTGGAGTCCAGCCCGGCCAAACATGTACGCTCTCCTCTCGTCTGGAGTGCCGTGCCGCCATGCTAATAAGTATTGCGAAGAAACCAAGGCATTACCTCGTGCTCCTGGGCGTCGGCATCGTGCTCTTCACGGCCGCCGTGACCGCGATGAATTGGGTGAAGTACGTGAGCCTCCAGTCCACGGATGCCTACGACCTCGGCTTTTACCATAACAGCGCCTTCAACGAGGCGCAGGGGCGGACGACGACGTACGTGCTGGTCAAGGCCTTCTTCGACAGGCAGGATTACAATGGTCCCTTCGTCTTCCGCGCCAGCCATTTCTCTCCGATGCAGGTCCTCCTCCTCCCGCAACTGTACCGGCTCTGGCCGTCCATCGTCACCCTGTTCTTCCTGCAGAG
>JBGQJI010000232.1:0-2561 GCA_041498975.1 Methylomirabilis sp. (SeqCode) | reverse complement strand
GCGCGAAGTTCAGGGATTTGATGTCGCAGAGATCGCAAGCGCCCTCGGCTGCACCCGACCGGCCGCCAAGGTCCGTCTGTTCCGCGCGCGTCGGGCGATGCAGGGAGCACTTCAGCGGCTGATCCGCCAGGAGGAACAGATGGCGGATCGTTCACGGAGGAGGGGACAGGATGACGTGTCATGAGGCGAGTAAGCGGCTTACGGGTGGCGGCAGTGGCGCCGATTCCTCGGTTCAGGATGAGGCGGTCGCGCTTCATCTGGGGGCCTGCCACCGGTGCAGTCAGGCGTTGAAGACTGCCAGACTGTCCGCCGCGCTTCTGGAAGCCCTGCGTGAAGAGATCGAGCCGGGACCCTCGTTCTACCCGCAGTTGAGGGAGCGCTTGAGGGCAGCGGCCAGTGGGATTGGCCAACCCGAGACCATGCTTCTTCAGGCCTGGGGGTTTGCCAGGAGGCTGGTCCCGGCCCTTGCCCTCGGGGTCCTTCTGCTCGCCGGGGTCACGATATCCCTTGAACGGCCTCGGGCGACCCTGCCGGTTGAAGCGGGACGGGAAAGGGAGATACATGCCTTCTCCTTGGAGGAGCTGAACATGCCAGCGGCGGTCGGGCGGCCGAGTCAGGACCAGATGCTGGCCTTCGTGCTCATGGAAAGTGAACTGCGAGATGCGGGGCGAGGAAGGTAGAATGGCTCAGGTGATCGAGACGCGCGTGAAGGTTTGGCTTGCCTTCCTCATTGTTTTCGTTTTGGGATTCGCGGCCGGCGCCCTGAGCTTGGGGGGCTACTATCGCCGGGTCGAGACGGGGCGCCAGGTTGCATCGACGGGGAGGTTCGATCGGGAGCGCTACGTCAAGCAAATGACGGAGGCTGTAGGGATGCGCCCCGAGCAGATGGGCTCGTTAAATGCAATCCTGGATGAGACGCGCGAGGAGTTTCTCTCGCTACGGAAACGCCTCAACCCCCAGTTCGAGGAAGTCAGGCAGCGGGCGCGTAACAGGATCCGCGAAATCCTGGACGCCGAGCAACAGGCCCGCTTCGAGCTGTTCGTCAAGCGGTGGGACGAGGAGCGGCGGGCGGAGGAGCAGGCGGCATCCGGCCCAAAGGCCCAAGAGCGCAAACCTTGAACAGGAGCCAGGCAAGATCACGCGATCGCCTGACGATTCAAGGCAGGAAGTGGATGGCACGGTGCGCCGCCATCCCTGGCGCTCGCTGTGGATCGACATGCACGGATACAGATGGCTCAGGTACCTTGCAGATCGAAGAGTCCTTCTGATTTCCTGGAGGGATTCTTCAAAGGAGGACGAATGACGGCCTTCCATGAAAAGGTTCGCTCGTGGACAACGTCGATGATGCTATTGGCTGTTCTGCCTGCTGCTGTGGCGTGGGCGGAGGACAGCCTTTCATCCTCTTCCGGCCAGACTCGCGTCTCGGTGTCTGCAGATCTGGGGCGTCTGGCGCTTCAGGCCACGCCTCAAGAGGAGTCGCCCCAGCCCGGGTCTGCCGATGCAGGCGAATTACGCCTTTCCTTGCGGGAGGCCGTGCTGCTTGCTTTAAAGAACAACCTCGATATCGCGATCGCCAACTACAACCCAAAGATCAGCGCAGAAGGCATCACTATCGCGAAGGCGGTCTTCGACCCGGTTGCCTCTCTCACGGCCGACGGGAACCGGACAGTGACACCTGTCGCGTCGGGCCTCGCGGGCGCAACAGCGCTTAGCAAGATAGAGAACCAGGATGTGAACGCCTCTCTGACCCAGTCCCTGCCCATTGGCGGTAGCTACACGCTGAGCCTGACCAATAACCGGCAGGTCACTAACTCCAGCTTTGCGCTGATCAACCCCTCCTACAAGACGTTCCTCACCCTCAGCATCACGCAGAATCTTCTGAAGAATTTCGGACCGGATGTGAACACCGCCCCGATCAAGATCGCCCGAAACAATCAGGCGATCTCGGTGACGCAGCTCCGTCAGCAGGCCAACCAAGTGATCACCAATGTCCACAACGACTACTGGAACCTGGTCTTTGCCATCGAGAATCTGGAGGTCCAGAAGCGCTCGCTGCGCTTGGCTAGGGAGCTGGAGGAGTTGAACAAGGCGCGGGTAAGGGCCGGGGTAGCCGCCCCCGTCGAGGTGACGCAGGCTGAAGCCCAGGCGGCGGCCCAGGTGCAAAATGTGATCCTGGCCGAGAAGGCGATCAAGGACGCCGAGGATCAGCTCAAGCTCATCATCAACATCCCCGACGGCGAAAGGGTATGGACCAGAACGATCGTCCCGGCTGACGCGGCTCCGTTCGAGGTATTGCTGGTAAATGCGGATGTCAGCATCCAGGAGGCCCTGGAGAAGCGGCCCGAGTACGCGGCGGCAAAGCTCACGCTCCAAAACACCGATCTCAACCTGAGGGTGGCCCGGAACCAGTTATTGCCCAGCCTCCAATTGCAGGGGAGCGTCGGCCTGAACGGCCTCAATGAACCCAACCAGAGCCTCGGCAGCGATTACAGCCGGCTGACCTCGGGGGATTTCACCTCGTGGTCGGCCGCCCTGGTCCTGACGTACCCTCTCGGCAATCG
>JBGQJI010000231.1:0-2591 GCA_041498975.1 Methylomirabilis sp. (SeqCode) | reverse complement strand
CAACGAATCCCGCGAGCAGAAGCAGGGCGGTCCCCAGGAGAATCATCACCCGACCAAAGGAGGACAACTCTTTACTCCTCTCCCCTGGAGAGAACCGTTAGATAGAAAAAAGCGGCGGGGACCGAATCATCTCCACCGCTGCCTCTGAGTGGCCAGGCTTCCCCTTTGAGTTTACGGATTAAGAAGGTTCGAGACAAAGAGGGCCTTGGTAGCCTTCGGACCCAGCTCCACGTGAATGGGCGTGGTGTCGGTCCCGTTAATCGGATTGCCAGCCTGATCGAAGAAGGTCAGGTCTATCGCAACACCCGCTAAGGAGGTGTTGGTCATCACGATCGTTGTATCGAAGTTCCTGTTCAGCACACGTCCATGCCTGGGGGTACTCTCCGCATCTTCCCCTTCCACATCCAGATCCACGAAGAAGGGCGTGGTAAAAGAGGTCGAGGGGGGTGAGGGGAATTAATAAGTGATGGTTTTCTCTAATCCAGGGTTGGCTATGGACACGAGACCGATCACCGACGGTGCCGAAGCGCTGAAGGCGATGCTCCCGACCATTACCTCTTCGTGGGCCAGTGCTTGTGTCGGAAAGAGAAACAGTCGCAATGCGATCGCGACAACGATCCGGAACAACGCTGCCTGAATTGCAGGTGATTTCGCTTTCATGGCATATCTCTCCTTTCGGCTCACGGTCCTTTACTCTTCTCGTCAAGCATCCTGAAGGGTGGTCATTCAACGATCTGCCCCCCGGACGCGCCCCACCGCCTGGGCTCCCGATTTGCCCCCCTACTCACCCTCCGGCATGTCGTTTCTCAATGGCGGCAAGTGACTTATCGGGGATACCGACGGAGTCGTTGGGCAACAGCCGTGCCAATTCGGCCGCCCCCACGCGATTGCGCCCTAAGTACTTACAAAAAAGGATCTTCGTGTCTTCCTCATCCAGTACGAGGTGATCCACACATACGCGGAGTGGCGATGCAAATCGGTAAATTCTTCCCTTCGAAAGGTGGACAGCAGAGGTGTCAAAGCGGAAAATGCCGAGGTCTCTTCCGTTTGGCGCAGGATAACAAGAGGAGGGAATCCGTATAAAAATTACAGGCGGCTCGATGAAAGATGAGCAAGTCCGAGGCCTCGCCCTGACGGGCGGGCCATCCTCTACCTCATAAAGCCTGTGGAGCCCAGGCGTCAGATGAGCGAACGGGACTGACAGCCATCGACCGTGATGCACGCCCCGGTTACCAGACTCGCCCCTTCGGACGCCAGGAAGACCACCACGGCCGCGATCTCCTCAGGGCGGCCGAATCGACCCAGCGGCAGCTCATCCTTGATAAACTGTGCGATCCGGGTCGGGTTCTCTCGCTGCCGCCTGTCCCACGAGCCGCCTGGGAACAGGGTCGAGCCGGGCGCCACGCTGTTGACCAGGACCCCGTGAGGGGCCAGTTCTCTGGCCAATGCCTTTGAGAAGCTGATCACCGCCGCCTTGGAAGCGTTGTAGGTCATCGCCCCTCCCGACTCTCTCCCCCAAATCGACGCGATGTTGATGATCCGCCCACCGCCCTGCCGCTTCATGACGGGCACCACTAGCCGGACCATCCGTAGCGTCGAGAAGAAGTTCAGCTCGTACACTTCACGCCAGTCCTGCTCTGTGAGGGCTTCGAGCTCTCCCTGCCTCGATCCACCGGCATTGTTCACCAGGACATCGATCCGGCCAAACCGATCGAGGGTCGCCTGAACAAACCGCTCGGACCCGCCCGGGTCTGTCAGGTCGACGGGAACGGTGAGGACCTCGACCCCACGTTGTGTGATCTCTCCGGCCGCCTGGTCAAGCGTTGTGGCGTCCCGGCCGCAGAGACTCAGCCGACATCCCTCCTCGGCAAAACCCAGGGCAATCGCCTTGCCGATTCCCCGGCTGCCACCGGTCACCACGGTTACCTTGCCGCGCAGCCCAAGCTCCATACCGCCTCCTTCGCTATGCTTCGAGGTCCAATGTGAGTCCCAGATCAGCCAGGATGAGGAGCCGGCGGGCCCGCTTCGACTGGGCTCAGGGCAGGCACCCGACGATCCACCGGCCGGGAAGCCCCCGTATCGACTGATCCGGGACCGCACGCCGCTCTGAGATCAGGCGATCAACTCCCGCCATCACCTCGGCGGGCGGAAGATCCAGGAGCCTGCCGATCAGGTCCGGACGGCTGGAGTGGACAGCTTCAATGTGTGTTCGGACCAGGTGATAGACGGCCTCGGCCCGATCGAGCTTCCGCGCCGCCGCCACGTGCTCCTCCAGCCAGTGATCCAGCAGGTCCCACCGATAGCTGAAAGATGGCTTATACCGTTCCTCTGTCTTCACGATCCAGAAGCCGCGCTGGAGTTCACCGATCGCACGCTCGAATTCACGGGTCTGCTCTGGCGCTTTCATCCGGCAGGCCCCGCGGAGATCCGGGGTGTACTGGGGACTGTACTCCAGGAGCGCATCCATCACGACCTTGGCCGTCCTGGTCATCAGGCCCGCCCGATAATCTCCCAGGTAGTCGCCACTTCCCTTGTTGCCGCGGATGAGGTGAAAGAAGGCGGGAAAGCAGGAAAGGGAGATCAGGGTTGGT
>JBGQJI010000230.1:0-2677 GCA_041498975.1 Methylomirabilis sp. (SeqCode) | reverse complement strand
GCCCACGATTTCGCGCCGGCATATCTGACCGCCGCCGAGAGGTCCTGGAGGACCTGCCGATCCGGGACCGTGTCCACCAACTTGAGAACTGCCTGGATGTCTGGCCGCTTGCCAGCTCCACCCTCGCGGAAGTAGAGCTCCGGCGCCACAGCATAATACCCTTCCTTGGCAAAGCGGCGGGCCACATCTCTGATGTATTCGTGCAGTCCGAAGATCTCATGGATGATGACGACCACCGGATAGTGGCCCGGCGACGCCGGCCTTGCCTCGTAGGCCGGGATCGTGTCGCCGCCGCTCTTGATCGTGATATCGGCGACGACCAAGCCCTCGGATGACGTGACGATCCGGTCGGCCGAGACCGGCCCGGCGGCGAGCGCGAATCCGGTGGCACCGAGGCCGATCAACAGTTCGCGCCGCGTCATCCCTGTTGCCTGTTTGATCGTTCCGATTTCGTTCACGAGGCTCTCCTCTTTCCCGCTCCCAGCTATCGGTGGTTATAGGGCCATGGGCTCGATGGCATTGCCGAAGCGACCACCGAAGACGAATTCCTCGATGGGGTGGCGCACTCTGGGTCGTTGCTCGTAGGCACTTTCCTCCTCCGTCAGCGATTCCAGCGAGGCGGGATGGCCAAGCGCCATCATAGCCACGGGTTCGTACCCCTCTGGTACCTGGAAGACTGCCCGCGCCTTCTCCACATCGAACCCAGCCATCTGATGACCGAACAGGCCAAGCGCAGTTGCCTGGAGCAGCAGACTCTGTGAGGCTGCGCCAACGTCGTGGAATGCGTGCCGGTTCGGTTTATTGTTGCGGGCAAAGGTCAGTTGAGCGACGGAGCAGATTAAGACCGGTGCCTTGGTGGCCCAGGCATTCCCAGGGGACAGGACGCTGTGCGCCTCCTTCAGCCGCTCGGGATTTTCATGGGTCACCACAATATACCGCCACGGCTGCTCGTTATACGATGACGGAGCCCATCGAGCGGCCTCAAAGAGCCTCAGCAGCACTTGTCGCTCGACCGGCTTGGCGGCGAATGCCCGCGGGCTCCATCGACGCTGAAGCAGCGGCTCGATGGAATGGGCCACCGGGGCCGGCTTTTCCATATGCCCTCCTATGTCGGATCACCCTCTCCCCATAATTAGAGGGAGAGGGGTGGGGTGAGGGGCTAGTCGAGGTCGATCTCGCGAGTGGGGCGGGTGATCGGCTCGTCCTTTGCCTTCTTCAGAAGTTCCTTGAATTTCCGCTCCAGGACCTTGCCCTTTTCCTTCTCCGCCTCCATCGACTCTTTGAATCGCGCCTCCCGCCTGCTCGCCTCGCCCTTCAGCTCCTCGACGGCAGTTTTCAGATCGGTTACCGACGCCGCCTTCGCGGGCGGCTCGTGATGCAGCACCGCTCCAAGCTCGGGGTCAATGGTCAGCTTCGCCTGGCAGCAGGGGCAGGTCAGCGTAAGAGTCCTTTTTGCGTCGTCACTCATGATTGGATCCCGCTCCTTGTTCAGAGAACTGAGGGTATCACAGCACGAGTGTCTTTGCAAAATCCCGGGCCTTCGCATCGACTCTCGCCTCTGGTAGGAGCTGAGGAAAGGGTCGCGGTGGGTTTGTCCTGTGGAAGACAGATCAGGGTTGTGCGAGGTCTACGTGGAGAGCGCTATATGGAGTAATTGTCCATAAAGGCCTGCTTTCCCTTGGGAGCGACGAACACCGTGGCATCTTTTTTCAGCGCGAGGGCTCGGTACCGTTCCTGGGAAATCTTCACCTCAACGGAGTCGCCCCATTCGCTGACTAACTCCACCTTCACTAGCGGGTCTGCCGGGTTGATGTGCTCCACCCTGGCGCGGAAGTGATTGTCACCGTTCGGCTGGTGATCGATGTCCAGAAGGTGCGGGCGGATGTAGACGATTGCCGTCTTGGCGTCCGGTCGTGCCTGGTCGGGCAGATCCATCGCCATATCGCCCAAATAGAACTTGCCACCTTCAACGCGGCCGCGAAAAAGGTTCACGTTTCCGAGGAAGTTATAGACGAAGGGATCGGCCGGGTGGTGGTAGACCTCGTCGGGTGTGCCAACCTGCTTGATCTGCCCCTCGTGCATCACCACCACGCGGTCAGCCACCTCCAGGGCTTCCTCCTGGTCGTGAGTGACGAAGACGCTGGTGATGTGAAGTTCGTCATGGAGCCGCCGGAGCCATCGCCGCAGTTCCTTCCGAACCTTGGCATCCAGTGAGCCAAACGGCTCATCCAGCAGCAGGAGCTTCGGCTCGACCGCCAGCGCCCGCGCCAGGGCGACGCGCTGGCGCTGGCCACCAGAGAGTTGCGACGGATACCGTGTCGCCAGCCAATCCAGTTGCACCAACTTGAGCAACGCCTGGACCTTGGCGCGGATCTCGGCCTCTGGGGGCCGCAGCTTCCGAGGCCGGACCCTCAGACCAAAGGCCACATTCTCAAAGACCGTCATATGCCGGAACAACGCGTAGTGCTGGAACACAAAGCCCACGCGCCGCTCGCGCGCGCTGCGCTTTGTGGCGTCTTCGCCTTCAAACAGCACCGTGCCGGAATCCGGCAGTTCCATGCCGGCGATGATCCGCAGCAGCGTCGTCTTGCCCGAGCCCGACGGGCCGAGCAGCGCGACGAGCTCGCCGTGCGGGACCGTGAGGCTGACGTCGCGCAACGCGGTGAAGTCTCCGAAT
>JBGQJI010000229.1:0-2734 GCA_041498975.1 Methylomirabilis sp. (SeqCode) | reverse complement strand
CCCGTTCGCCCTGAGGAGCGGCCATCTTCCCAGGCCGCGTCTCGAAGGGCGCTCCGCATCCCGGCAGCCCGCACCCGGGCCGCGATCTGGGCGCTGCCGACGCGCTTCGAGACGGCCGCCAAAAAAACGCGGCCTCCTCAGCGCGAACGGAGGGTTGAGGGGCTGAGACTGACGAAAGGGAACCCACAAATGTGTCGCACACCCCTCGGCACCCGCTGGCGTCGTTCTTGTGGTCTTGCGTGAGCTCGAACTCTCAGTGACGCCAAGAGCATAGCTGGGGGGTCATTCGAGACCCCTCACTCCCCGGGTTTCCGGAGGTGCGCCTTTCGGCTCGCCGGTCCAAGCTTCCAGGAGCGGCCTTCCCTACTTTTGACTTGTCGTTTGAGCTACCGTTTGCTACGTTTACTCTTGAACCGTTGACGCCATTGCTAATTGTCCGAAAAGAATCACATGTCCGATAGACGACAATCGTGTGAGTTTCCTCACCTCGAGCCGGTGATCAAGGACTATGAATCCGCGCTGAGAATCGCTCTGCACCTCCATCGGCCATTTCGGCTCTACTCAAAACCGAGGGAAGACCCCGGGTTCCACCTTCACCTCTTTGCCCTGCCCAGACGGGTCCCATGGATGTCACTGTTAGGTGAAACTCGGATGATCGGGTTGCCCATCGCCTTCGGCCATCCGTTGCGCGAGGGGGCCAGACAGGCATTGGTGCCCCCGGGGCGACTTGGAAATGGAACGCTCTTGCGCGACGATGAGGGGAAATCGCTGGCTTACCTGCACCACAGGAATATCTTCATCCTGTTCGATGTCGCCGGTCAGCAGGAAGAACTCGCCCCCCTGCTCCTCAGACTGCTCCTCGACCGCGCCCTCCATCTCATGAGCGCAGACCTGGCTGCGCAAGGCGGCCTGCACCCCGACCGCATAGAGTCCATTCTCGCTGGCCTGCAGCGAACGACCGGAATTCAAGAGGCGAGCTGGCGCCACAAGCGAAGAGCCCTAGCCACAAGCCAGTTCGAGGAGGGGCGGGGAAGAGAGATCGGGGATGAGATCAGTTTTCTGGAGAGTGAGGTCCGTTCAACCGAAGAGGCGCTTGAAGCCGCCTCTCTCCGGCTGACCGCCGAGACCCGTCACCTGCAGGCGTGCCGGCGACGCCTCCGGCAACTGAAGGGCGAGCTGGCCGAAGACGAGGCCGATGTGGCCCGCGAGCTGGATCGGCTGTCGGATCTCCCCGATGTCGCCGACGTCACGGCAGGGCCGGCGGGACTGCGGATCTTGACTCGGCCTATCGGGGCGCAACACGCCGGCAAGCTGTACTCCTTGGGAACGTTTCAGATCGATCTGCAGTACAGCGGAGAGATCACGATTGAGAACCTGACGAGCAGACACGGGTACTATGACCACCCGCACATCTGGAACGGAACGCCTTGCCTGGGAAACGTCCGGCAAGGAGTAGCCAAGTTGATCGGTGAATGTCAACTCACCGCCGCCTCTGAGGTGCTTGTGGACTTCCTGAAGACGATCAATCCGAAGGACTGGCATGTCTCCATCGAGCACTGGCGAGAAATACCCGAGACGGGACAGCCCGCGTCGCTCGCGCCCGCCGGCCTCAAACCTGCACGGCAGGAGTAAAGACCATGGATCTCTCCCGGCAGACCGATCTGGTGGACGCCGAGGCCCTCGAGGCCCCGATCACCCTCATCGGCTGCGGAGGGATCGGCTCCTTCACGGCGCTTGCGCTTGCGAAGATGGGGTGCGTGCACCTCACCATCTTCGATGATGATCTGGTGGAAGAACACAATATCCCCAATCAGCTCTACCGGCTGAACGACATCGGCCACCCGAAGGTTGAACGCCTGGCCGAGATCATCAAGAGCTTCACGGGGGTTGGCATCGTGGCGCGGCCACAGCGCGTCCAGAGCCAGCGGCTCCAGGGGATCGTCGTCTCTGGCGTCGACAGCATGGAGGCAAGACGGCGGATCTGGGATCGATCGATTCGGTTCAAGGCCGGCGTCACAGCCTATATCGACGCCAGGATGGGCGCCGAGGTCTCAAGGCTCTACACGGTCCGCCCCCAGGACCCTGACCATGTTCGGTTCTATGAGAAAACCCTCTATTCGGACGACGAGGCCTTGCAGCTTCCATGTACTGCCCAGGCCATCGTCTATACCGGGTTGGGGATCGCAAGCCTGGTGGCAGGCCAGGTGAAGCGCGTCGCGATGGGCGAAACCTGCAAACGAGAGATCATTTTCGATCAGAAGACCCTCACCTTCCTCACCACCTAGAGGCAGGTGACTCGGCCACAGGCCAGATAGCTCAACAGAGGAAAGGAGGCTTGCGATGAAGCAGGCAAGCACACAGGAGCAGGAACCCGTTGTCGTAAAGATCGTGACGCTTGGCAAGAGCACTCAGGAGGTCCGGCGCGAAAGCCCCTTTACCCTCGACAGCCTTCTGGCGGAGCTGGGAGTTAACGGGGGTCTGGAAGTGCGGGTGAACGGCCAGGCAGTAAAACGAACTCAGCTGCTCGCGCATGGCGACACCGTCCTCATGGTCCCCAAGATCAAGGGGGGCCGGTAAGCCTGACGATTCGGCTCCTCACTCTCGCGGCTCGTTCTAGCCGCTCACGAGCACGAAGATCCAGGCCCGCAAGCAGTAGCAGGACCTAACTATAGCAAATCCAATTATTAGGGTTACATCGTCTTTGCGAGCGACTGAAAAGCGCGAAGCAATCTCT
>JBGQJI010000228.1:0-2761 GCA_041498975.1 Methylomirabilis sp. (SeqCode) | reverse complement strand
GGGATCGTGTTCCCTTCGATCTTGGTCGCCCACCCTGCCATGTACCGGAACAGGTCCACCGAGAGCGGGACGTCCGCGGCGCGCGAGACCGTGATCGGCTTTCCGTTGTCCAACGTCTCGAGTTGCGCGAACTCCTCGGTGTGGGCCTCCAGGAGATCGGCTAGCTTCCAGATTACCCGTCCCCGCTCAGACGGGCTCATCCTCCGCCAGGCTCCCGCCTCGAACGCTTTGCGCGCGGCCTTCACGGCCCGGTCAATGTCCTCGCCCTCGCCCTCGGCCACCTGGGCCAGAACCTCGCCCGTGGCAGGATCAAATGTGGCAAACGTCTTGCCGGAAGCGGCCTCGACCCATTTTCCGCCGATCAGCATCTTTCGAGGCTGCCTCACGAAACGGCTGACCCGCTCATCAACTTGAAATGTTGCTGTTGCGACTTCCATCTTCTCCTCCTGTCATGATGCCGGCCGTTCGAGCGCCGGCCAGTGCCATGTCCAAAACCGGTGCGCCCTTCGCCGGCCTCCAGCCTAGCGGGTCGGGCCGTAGGCCGAGGCCAGGTACTCAATGATCGTCTTCGCGTCCTGCTCGCTGATCGGCGCGCCAAAGACCTTGAGTGGTGGCTTTAGTATGGGGTGTTTGTAGCCCAACGCTGCGATCGTTGTCAAGGGGATTCCGCCGACCGCCGAGCCCGCCGTCTTGATGTTTCGGAAGCCTGTTAACGTCCGAGATGTCTGCGGAAAAACGAAAGGCAGGGAGCCGACACTCCCTGCCTTTCGTTTAAGGTGCCGCTTACGCCGACTGGTCTATTGACCCGGGCATGTAAACCCCGTGCCCGCCGCGGCGGTGGCAGCCACATCCTGGTCCTGCGCAATACTCCCACCGCTGACACCGAGGGCACCGATCGGCACTCCGCCTGAGCAGAGGGTCACGCCACCGGGAAAGGCCACAATCCCATCTTTCCGGTTAGTGGCCTGCAGGCCGAAGAGCGGCCCCCCAGGCTGGACCAGCGGCTGCAACTGCAGAGTGTTGACGCAAACCGGAGACGCGTTGTCATTGCAGAAGGCAGTCGCCGTAAACGCCTTGGCCTGGGCAATGTCGATACTCCCTACCCACGCCCCATCCATCCTGGCGAAGCCCTTCAGCCTGCCACCCCGATCGACGATCGCGATATCCATCGGAACGCCGATTGCAGTCGCCCGGGCTTGAGCGACGAGGAACACATTGATCATCTGCGTAAGATTGATGTCGGTGGCCGACGCCATGCCCGGCATGAGCCCGCCGATCAACATCACAAAACCGAAAAGGGGAAGAACCGCTGCCATCAACCTCGAAAACTGTTTCATCTCCGTTCCCTCCTTTGAATTGTGGGTTGGCAGAGTTGCCGTGGTCACCGGGACGATCGTGATCGCTCACGGAAACGCACCATCTCACATGGTTCTCGGAATGTCAATAAATTCACCGGCGGGCTGGGGATCGCTTTGGAGGGGGGGACCGGGAGAGTGGAGCGTAGAAAAAAGGAGTGGGGGGCCTCCGGCCCCCCCACTCCTTCCTGTCAAGCTTACTTACGCGAAGATCGTGTGTCTATGCAGATTGCCGGCAATCACCTCCTTTCTTCAGTTGCCCGTCGCATCCAGGCCGGCTAGTGCCGTTCCAACGTGTTTGGACGAATGGCAACACTACGCAACCACCGATCCAGGTGCCTCCAGGTCATCTTGTCGTGAGGCAGATGAAGTTGGAACGGCACTAGAGCGATTGCAGGAAGGCGATCAGATCCGCCCTTTGTTGGGGCGTCAGGGCGATGAACCCGTCTCGGACCTCTCCCGCCTCTCCTGCGTGCATGCGGATCGCCGTGACCAGCTCTGAGGTCCGGCCATCGTGCAGGAAGAATTTCCGGACACGAAGCCCCCACAGGGGAGCCGTCCGCCACCGGCCCCCACCAACTGCCCCTTCGGGGATATGGTCGTCAAGCGCGCCGCCCATGTAGTGGGTCAGCAGATCGGAGAAGAGCGGAACATCCTTCTCGTTCAGCGCCTCGAATTCGGTGGGTCCCGTCTTCATCGAGGGGATATGGCAGAGGGCGCAGCCGGTCTGAGTAAACACCGTCTCCCCTCGGAGGACGGTGGGGGTGATCGGCCCCCGGGGCGGAGGGGCGAGGTACGTCGTATAGAACATCAGCGTGGAGATGCGCGAGGCGTCGTGGTCTTCCGGATCGTTCGTGATTTTGCAGCCTTCTGGGATCGGCTGTCCCTGCGGCGACATCTCGTTCGGGAAGAGGTAATTCGTCACCCCCAGCTCGTTCACCATGGCCAGGCCGATGAAGTTGAGGATCGTCGGGACGGCCGCCTTCCACCCGAACCGGCCAATCACCCCGTTGCTAACGTTGGGCCTCCCCGCAATCCCGTCGCCGTCCGCGTCGGTGGGATCGGCATTGGCCAGGATCGCCGAATCGGGGATGGCCTGGATCAGGCCGAGGCCGAACAGTGGCGGCGGCTGCCGCATACCGGTCACGTTCGCTTCGGGCGGGACGACCTCGGCTGCAAGAGTGCACCCCGGCAGGTCATCCGCCACGCTGGACTTCTGCAGATTGGGCCCGCCGAGGTTCAACAGCGGATTGAACGGTTCACCCTCCACGTTGCGGGCGAACCGGGTCGCCCGATTATCCAGGGAGATCCCCGACCCACCAGGGACCGGGTTGGAGTGACACTCCACGCAGCTTTTTCCGTTGTACACGGGACCCAGGCCGGTGGCCGGCGTCTGCACCGCCACG
>JBGQJI010000227.1:0-2776 GCA_041498975.1 Methylomirabilis sp. (SeqCode) | reverse complement strand
GCCTCGCCGGGCGATGGGGTGTTTGACGCCTACGGGTTGTCGATCTTCAGGCCGCATTGCACCTACTACTATCGGCTTTCGGAGGGAATCCTCATGTGGCTCCGATCTGGATTTATCCCGGAAGTCGATCTCATGAACGACATCCGGAAGGCCCATTGCAAGGTTGTCATTCTCTCACAAGCGGTGCGAAGGCTGCCCCCGAACCTGTTACAATTCGTCCGGTCACATTACGTCTCCGCGGGCTCTCAGACAGGGGACGAGGTACTTGTGGCCGGGCAGGTGCTTCGCCGCGCGCATCTGGAGGGTAACCGCGCGACGGTATCTCTGATCGCCTCTGCGGAGTACGCAGTGCGCCCCGTGGGGGGCACACCGCGCATTTCGATCGATGGCCAATTGTACCAGGGCCCGCTGGTCCTCCAGCAGGGCAACCACCAGATCGTTGTCGAGGGGGACTTCCAGGAGATCGGCATTTTCTATAGCCGTGTGCTGGCCTCCACGGTCCAGTTGCTCAATCGTCCTGCGGCCGCCCCCCCGCGTCGAACTTCCCCTGAGCAGGAGAGTCATGATATGTAGCGCTGCACGTCGCCGCGAGGGACGCCCTGTTCTTGATGTGAAGACCTCTTGGCGCCTCTTCCCCTTGACCATCTCATCCAGGCTGAGGTATTATGCGCTGGTAACGGACCGACCCTCGAGGGCGGCTCTCCCCGTACAGGTCGCCATCCGGTGCCAGAGTGAGGCGATGCTTTCAACGATGCGCTGTTTCAAGACGAAGGAGGCCGGTATGAGCCGAGTAGCCAGAGTCCTTGTATTGGCAGTGGTGCTGTCCTTGTCAGTACCGGCCGTGGCGCAGCAGGCGCCGGCGACTGTTACCCCGACGCGTCAGGCATTTCGGGCGCTTGAGCTGGGCATGAGCCGGGAGCAGGTGTCGAAGCTCGCCTCATCGCAAGGCCCGATGGATCTGAAGCAGGAGATCTGGGGGCGTTGGGTCGCTGGCGCAAAGTCAGGAGAAATGGAGGTGCTGAGAGTCCATTTCTTCGATAACCGCGTCTACTGGATCGAGTACGACGCCTTCGGAGAGTCGTGGTGGCGGGAAGAGAAGGGGGGCTGCGGCGATTGGGTCAAGGCGCCGATCAGGCGGTTGAAGGATAGCTTTCAGGTGAAGTGACCTTGAGCAAGCGCGTGTGCATCTGTCGGCTGTTTTGGGGATCTATCGGAGTCGAACGAAGGTAGGCGCCGAGAGACGCTGCAACCGATTGAGAGCCGGTCCAAAGTCATCTTGCGGGCTGGACCTGTCCGTCCCGCATTTTTGTCTCCGGAGCATTGAGGGAAAAGAGAAAGAGCGAGAAGGGTGCCGATGCGACGTCTGGGTCCCCAGCACATTCCACTGATCAAGGCGTATCTGATCTTCTTCGCCTGCATCCTTTCGTTCTACACGCTCCTGCGAACGAGCATGCTTCGTGAGTACGTGGCGGAGCCGCTTGCCGTGGCCTTCGCCACGGTCAGCGGGCTCGCGTTGAACCTCCTTTCGCTGAAGGCCACCGTCTCCGGAACTATGCTCCGCGTACAAGGCTTTTCGGCGCAGATCGACGATGTGTGCACCGGCATCTTTGTGGTGGCGATTTACCTGTCCGCAGTCCTGGCCTACCCAAGCCGGCCAAGGGAGAAACTGAAGGGCCTCGTCCTTGGGGCATCGACCATCCTGATCCTGAACCTGGTCAGGGTTGTCAGCCTCATGTATATCGGGCTCTACCTCCCCGAGTTTTTCGAGACGGCCCATTTGTTGGTCTGGCAGTCCTTGATCATTTTCTCCGCGCTTTTCGTGTGGATCTACTGGACAGAGCGTTTCGTCAGTGCTCCCCAACACTAAGGCGCTCCTCACCTTCGCGGGCCGATTCCTTCTGGTTTTCTTCCTGGTCGTGCCACTCTGGTTTGTTTTCACCCCGGCATATAATCGCCTCCTCGCCTCTGCCGCGAACATCCTGCTTCCCCTCATCGAGAATCCTCAAGTGACCAGTCTTGTCGGATGGAAGCGCAACATCGCGATCGTGCGCTCCGACACCCCTTTCTCAAAGGAGATGAAGGTCAAGGGTTTCACAGGATATCTCACCCATTTCAACGTGATCTTGTTGGTGGCCCTCGTGATGGGCCATCGACAGGTCGAATGGCGCCGGCGATGCAAGATCCTGGCGATTGCGCTCGGGCTCCTGTTTGTCACGCATGTCCTGTACCTCCTCATCGGCGTGAAATATTTTGAGCAACCGGAGCTGGAGGCTTTCCAGAGCTCTGCGGGGCGCCTCTACGTATGGGGGGTGAATTTTTACCTTTCGATCTGGAGCCAGGTGTTTCCAGTGCTGATCTGGATGGCTCTCTACAGGACCGTTGGTCGAATTCCGGAAAAGGCGCGCGGTGGCGAGGATGCTGAACCTGCCGGCCCTCCAGCGGGATGATTGAGGGAGATCGGATGCGCGGGACGGCTTCCGCTTAATGCCTTGTCATTGCGGGCTACCAACGGGAGCGAGGCATCCGGAAACGCGGTGTCATTGCGAGCGAAGCGAAGCAATCTCTCTGAGATGCCTCGCGTTGTCCGGAGGGTTCTTTCACTGCGAGAGTGCTTCGTCGCATTGCTCCTCGCAATGACACGCGCCGAGGGACTTTCGGGACAATGATACTGGGACGACGGTTGTCGCGTTTGCTATAGGTGGGTCTATTTCAGGATGCTTCGAACAGGAGGTTCTGCCTGGGTGGATGATGAGTAGACGATCATTTCCGCCAGCAG
>JBGQJI010000226.1:0-2899 GCA_041498975.1 Methylomirabilis sp. (SeqCode) | reverse complement strand
GAGCTGAGCCCCGAGAAGGTCGGGACCTTTGACGTCGTGTTCTGCTTCGGGGTCCTCTACCATCTTCGCAACCCGCTCCTGGCGCTGGACAATATCGCAAGGGTGACGAAGCAGATGACCCTGATCAACTCTGTGCTGATCCACGAGCGGTTCCCGTCGGAGAAGCTGGGAGAAGACGTTCCGGTGATGCGGTTCGTTCCCGGAACTGAGCTGCTGGGTGACATGAGTTACTGGTGGTTGCCGAACGCGCTGTGTCTGAAGGAAATGATTCTCAGCAGCGGATTCATTCGGTGTGAGCAGGTGTCGGGGAATTGTTTCAGAGCATTCAAGGCCTGATGGGATGGGACGAAAGCCTACTCGATGAATGGGAGGGACGATGATTGAAGGGGTCAAGGTCGTGCCACTCGTCGCGCACGTGGACGATCGGGGGTACCTGATTGAGATCATCCGGGCAACGGACCCGCACTTTACGAAGTTCGGGCAGGTCTATGTGGTCGGAAGCGTGGCCAAAGGGACCGTCCGGGCCTTTCACAAGCACAAGGAGTTGATCGACTGGTTCTTTATCGCTGCCGGGTCGGCCAAGTTCGCGTTGAGGGACGACCGGCCGAAGAGCCCGACCTATCAGGAGATGAACACCGTGGTCATCGGGACGCGGAATCCGAGCCTCATCACGGTCCCTCCGGGCGTGTTCCATGGCTGGATGGCGCTTGAGGACAACACGCTCCTGGTCAGCACGGCGAGCGACGTGTACAACCGGAAGGATCCCGACGAGGTGCGGGTCCCCCCGGATTCCTTCGGGTATGTGTGGGAGGTGAAGGGACGATGATCCTTGTGACAGGCGGCGCAGGGTACGTGGGATGCATCCTGGTGCGGGAGCTCTTGAGCAAGGGGGAGGCCGTCAGGGTCTTCGACAAGCTGTTCTTCGGCGACGGCGGGCTGGAGGAGGTGCGGGATAAGGTCGAGGTGATCGAGGGGGATCTCCGCTATTTCGACGAGGCGATCCTGGACGGGATCGACGCGGTGATCCACCTGGGCGGCCTCTCCAACGACCCGACCGCCGAGTTCAACCCGAAGGCCAACCACGAGATGAACACGGTGGCCACCGAGGTCCTGGCCGGCGCCTGCAAGCGGAAGGGGATCAGGCGGTTCGTCTTCGCCTCGACCTGCTCCATCTATGACAGGGGGCTGTACGCCGAGGACCGCCTCCTCGATGAGGACTCGGAGGTGAGCCCCCGCGCGGCCTACGCCGTGTCGAACTACGAAGCGGAGCGGGCGCTGCTGGCCATGGCCGACGAGCGCTTCTGCCCCGTGATCCTACGGAAGGGGACACTCTATGGCTTCAGCCCCCGGATGCGGTATGACCTCGTGGTCAATACCTTTGTGAAGGATGCCTTGATGACCGGCGGGTTGAAGGTCTTCTGCGGCGGGGAGATGTGGCGACCTCTGGTGGACGTGACCGACTCCGCCAAGGCCTACATCTGCTGCGTCGAGGCGCCGGAGCACAAGGTCCGTGGTCAGATCTTCAATCTGGTGTTCAAGAACTACCGGATCCTCGAGCTGGCCCACTGGGTGCGGGAAGCGTTCAAGCCGATCAAGAAGCTCGAGATCGAGGTGGACTATTCCCATTACCGAACGAGAAGTTACCGGGTCTCGGGGCAAAAGATCGAGACCGCCCTGGGGTTCAAGCCGACCGTGGCCGTCAAGGAGTCGGTGGAACACATGGTCAAGATGATCCAGAAGAACGGCTATACCGATTTCCTCAACCCCAGGTACTACAACATCCAGTGGCTCACGATGCTGTCGGAGATGGAGACGACCCTCAAGCGGATGGGCTCGCTGTTTTGAGCGGCAGTGTGCGGACGCTCGTGATCGGCGCCAACGGCCAGTTGGGGCAGGAGCTGCAGCGGGTCTACGCGGACGACGACCTGATCCCGCTCACGCATGCCGACCTGGATGTGGCCGATGAGAAGCACTGCGAGGCGGCGCTGAACCGCCATGCCCCGGACCTGATCCTGAATACGGCCGCCTACCACCGCGTGGACGAGTGCGAGGACTTTCCAGCCAAGGCTTACGAGGTCAACGCGCTCGGCGTCCGCCATCTTGCGCAGTGGGCCAAGGCGCGCGGGGCGGTCCTGGTTCACTTCAGCACCGATTATGTCTTCGACGGCAGCCTCCCCCGGCCGTACACGGAAGCGGATCTCCCGCGCCCTCTGAGCGCCTATGGCATCTCGAAGCTGGCCGGGGAATACTTCATCCGGGCCATCCACGAGCGGCACTTCGTCATCCGGACGTGCGGCCTCTATGGGGTCGCCGGGAGCAGCGGCAAAGGCGGGAACTTCATCGAGACCATGCTCCGCCTGGCCCGCGAAGGGAAGCAGATCAAGGTCGTGGGGGACCAGGTGCTGACCCCGACCTCGGCCAAGGAGCTGGCCGCAAAGGTGAGGCAACTCGTGAACACCGGCGCCTACGGGCTCTACCATATCACGAATACCGGCAGTTGCTCCTGGTATCAGTTCGCGGCGGCGATCTTCGAGCTGGCCGGTGTCACCCCGCGTCTGGAGGAAACGACCAGCGCCGCCTTCGGCGCCCGCGCCATGCGGCCCGCCTACTCGGTCCTGGACAACGCACGTCTGCGATCGCTGGGCCTTGATGACCTGCGCCACTGGCGCGACGCCCTCCAGGAGTATCTAGGAGATCGGGCTCAACCAAGTCTCCGGGGCTAGACACTCGATGACTATTACAGACGCGCTCAATGAAGTGTCATTGGTTCGAACGTTCCCCCTCACCCTCGCCCTCTCCCCCCAGATGGGGAGAGGGGAAATGAAGGGGCGAATTTCTGACTCGGGACACTAACCCGGATTATTCACGAACGGGCGTGACACCCTCACCCGCACCCTCT
>JBGQJI010000225.1:0-2900 GCA_041498975.1 Methylomirabilis sp. (SeqCode) | reverse complement strand
TTGGTGTCAACCACCTTTCGGTCCAGGAGGCTCTTCCCTAACTCCATCTCCTCTGACCTGAGTGAGACCGGCTGGAGCGCGGCCCTCTTGTGCGCGAGATAGATGGCTGCGGGCTCACGTTCGAGCCGCGCCACGGTCTCCCAGGGCAGGATCAGTTCATCTTTCTCAGGCGTCAGGATGACGAGCTTGGTCACCAGCGGGAAGGTTTCCAGCGGCAGGAGGATCAGGTCCTTGAGCTGACCCACGAGCTGGCCCTCCGAATCGAGGACCGGACAGCGTTGCAAGGTGGAATACAGGAGAAGCGTCACTCGGTTATTCATCGGCTTTGGTGGGATTCTCCTGACCCCGGTCTCCGAAGACGGGGAACCGGCAATCCCTCGCACAGGAGATCTCAGGGCGGGCGTTATCCAGAAGGTCCGACCGGCTAAACGTCCTGGTGGGGGAGGAGGCGGAGCTGATGCCAGGCTCGGTCATAGCGCTGATCTCGAGCAGCTCGGGCTCGGTCCCTTCTGATCCCTCTTACAAGCGCTGCCTGCGGCTAACTTTTCATATTTGTAGTATGAACGGTCCACTTTGTCAACCGCATTTCCACCGAAGGGATCGGGGAGCGACGCCCTGTGGTGTATAAGATTGACACTCGCACTCCTCAATGGCAGGATCACGGAGATGGGCTCGTGACGGAAGGGGAAGCCGTGTGCCTCGTGGCCGATTCGGCCGCGGGACCGGCCAGGTGGCCCGAGAGTCATGGGGTAAAATGCGCACTCCCGGCCCGGCACGGGAGGGTGAAATGTGGCACCGCACTTGCACCCGTTGCAACTACTCGATCGTACCGACGTACGCGCGAGCGGCCTCCTCGATCTTGAAGGAATTGTTGGCAGCGAGCAGGCTGGCCCCGAAGGAAGTCGGACCAGAGAAATGCCTGCGCACCGTGTTCGGCAATCGGAGAAGACCAAGCGGGGAGGGGGGTCAAGGGTGATCCACAAGACGTCAAATCACATCCCGGCTGCTCGGCTCGGCTGCGGCCTCATGCTCATCTGGTGCTTGTGCGCCTGGTCACCAAGCGATGCGCAGGGAGGCGGTTTTTCGCTGCGCTTCCATGGCAACGGGGTCAACGACATCGATCGCGTCAAGATTCGGATCGACGATCCCGCCACTGCCGATCCGGGTCCACCGGCCGACATCGGCGCGACCGACTTCACCCTCGAATTCTGGATGAAAGCCAGCGCATCGGAGAACACGGCCGGAGCGGTTACCTGCGGCGGCAACATCAACTGGATCTTCGGCAACATCGTCTTCGACCGCGACCGGTTCAATCAGGATCGCAAGTTCGGGCTTTCGATCGCCGGCGGCAAGCTCGTCTTCGGCGTGAGCGGGGACGGAACAGGCGACCGGACGATCTGCGGGACCTCAAACGTTCTGAACGAGCAATGGCACCACATTGCCGTGCAGCGTCGTCGTTCAGACGGCTGGATGTGGCTGTACATCGATGGTGTCCTCGAGGCGGAGGCCGGCGGCCCGGACGGAGACATCTCGTATCCTGACGACGGCGTGCCCGGCAACTTCTGCGGTGGGCCATGCACCAACAGCGATCCCTTCCTCGTCATCGGGGCGGAGAAACACGACGCCGGGTCGGCCTTCCCCTCCTACAGCGGCTGGATCGATGAAGTGCGGCTCTCGAACGCGCTTCGCTATACAAGCAACTTCACCCGCCCATCACAGCCCTTCACGCCGGACGCCAGCACCGTTGCGCTGTACCACTTCGACGAGGGGAGTGGTGATGCCATCAACGACTCGTCGGGCGTAACAGGCGGGCCCAGCAACGGCACGCGCAGATTTGGCGGATCGCCCGCTGGGCCCGAGTGGTCAACCGACACTCCCCCGTTCGGCGGTCCAATGGGGATCGCCCTGCAACCCGTCGTCACCGCCGGGGCCAATCCGGTCGCCATCACCCACGCGGGCGATGGATCAGGCCGGCTCTTCATTACCCTGCAAGCTGGGCAGATCGTCATCTACGATGGCTCGAAGCTGTTATCTACGCCCTTCCTCGACATTTCCCCGTCCTCGCTCGACCTCGTGCTCTCCGGCGGGGAGCGTGGCCTGCTCAGCGTGGCATTCCATCCTCAATACAAGAGCAATGGTCTCTTCTATGTCAATTACACCAGAAAGCCTGATGGCGCGACGGTCGTTGCGCGCTATTCCGTTTCGACCACTGATGCAAACGTTGCTGATCTGAATTCCGGCGTTATCCTGCTCACCATTGCTCAGCCCTTCAGTAATCACAATGGCGGCCAACTGCAGTTCGGGCCGGACGGCTACCTCTACATCGGCATGGGGGATGGCGGCGATGCTGACGACCCCGGCAACCGCGCACAGAACCTGGGCACCCTACTGGGAAAAATGCTCCGCATCGACGTTGACAGCGGCTCGCCCTATGCCATCCCACCCACCAATCCCTTCGTTGAGAATCCCGATAATCTCACCACGCAGGGTGAAATCTGGGCGCTGGGCCTCCGCAACCCCTGGCGCTTCAGTTTCGACCGCGTGACCGGTGATCTGTTCATCGCCGACGTCGGCCAAGGCAGTTGGGAGGAGGTGGACTTTCAGCCAGCCAACAACCAAGGGGGAGAGAATTATGGGTGGCGCTTGATGGAGGGGAGCCATTGCCACATTCCTGATAGCAACTGCAACAATGGGACGCTGACACTGCCGATCCTTGAATACAACCATGGGCCGGGCGATTCGATAGGGTGTGCCATCACCGGCGGATATCGCTATCGGGGCAATCAGGTCCCGCAACTTTACGGCACCTACCTTTACGCCGACTTCTGCTCGGGGCGAATCTGGGGGGCGACTCAGGATGGCGGTGGAAGCTGGACGACCACGCAGTTTCTCGGGACGTC
>JBGQJI010000224.1:0-2927 GCA_041498975.1 Methylomirabilis sp. (SeqCode) | reverse complement strand
TTGAATTCGTTGGTCCATGGCACTGGTTTCCTTCCACGGCATCGGCATCTCCCTCCTTGCCAATGCACTGTAAACCATGTGCCCGGTTTATTCTGTAAACTATGTTACCGGTTTGTACCTGCATCCTCTCCCCCAGTGGGGGAGAGGAGACGGAGGTGGTGTCTGACGGACTTTCATGCTTACGGGGGCGCCAGTGGCGCATGAGAGATTGCTTCGGCTGCGCCTCGCAACGACACTGCGTGTCGGATTGCCGCGCTCCCTTCGACCAGGCTCAGGGCAGGCCCGTTGGTCGCTCGCAATGACAATCCCGAGAACCGAAGAGATGTGGCTCGTCGCCCTAGGGCTCGGGCGCCTCTTTCGGGCGTTCGATGAGGGCCGGCGACACTTTCGTGCGCCCCCGTTCAAAAGGGAAGCTCGGGCTCAGAATCGGCTTGTAATCGTCTGGAAGGGCGATCGGAAAGGTCAGGAGTTCGTAGGCACCGACAGCGGTCCGCATCAGCCCCAGGCCGAAGCCGGCAAGGAAGCCGGCGGGGATACCCAGGAGTGGACCTTGCGACTTCGTCTCGTAGTAGATCGTCCTCGGCAACTCGAGGACCAGCCCCAGGGAGAGGTTCGTCGCGCCTCTCAGGGCCTTCTGGCCGGGGGTGGACTTGGCCAGATCCTCGCCCGCAGCCTGGCTGGCGTTGGCCATGGAGATCGCGAGGGCGAGAAGAACGACGCGCGAGGTCGTGTGCATCGACGCCTCCAATGGGTCCCGCTGGCCCCACAGCCCCAACCCCGGTGTCCCGAGGGCGGTCTATACTCCAGAATGGATCTTAACGGTGGTTGTGGAGGGGCGAGCCGAGGCTCACCTTTGCTGTTCCGGCTCCCTGGCAATATGCCTGACCTCCTGCTGTGTGATGTAATACTTTCCCCCGCAGGTACTCTTCGTCCCGGCCACCAACTCCTCCCGAATCAGTTCACTGGTGCCCATGGTGAACCCATACGCGATCCCGCCGAGCGCCACTGTCGCAACACAGCCGGCAAGCTTGAGCGGCGCCGCGATGACGGTTGCGATCACGCTGATCGCGCCGGCAGAGACGTCCGCCGCCAGGCTCGGCTCCCCGGCACTGGCACCGGGTATCACCACACTCTGCACCAACAGCCACAAGGCCACGATCGACATCGATACTGTCTTGCGCTTCATGCCCTTCCCCTCCTGGCTCTCGAACGCTCGGACACCACCCTTCTTATCATCACCGCACGACGATCCGCTTCCCCTCCACCCGAAAATGATACCGATGGACGTAGCCGGGAAGCCTGGCTTCCGCAACCCATGTGGTTCCGACACGGAAGAGGTCCGGTTCGAGTGAGACCCGGATCCCTTTGGCCGGCAACTCGAGGCCGACTTGTTTCGCCTTTTCCTGCACCAGATTCGTGATAGTCCTCGTCACCTGTTCCAAGAAGACGTCGTAACTCCCTGGCCCTTTCCCCATGGCCTTCAGTTGAGCAAGCCCCGTGTCGGCCGCCTCTTCCACCGCCTGTTGCATCATCACATACTGGAAGTAAGGAAACCCAAGGATCGCTCCCGCATAGAGCAGCGCCACAAGGACGGTTCCCTTTACCAACACTCGAAGCATCGCGGCGCCTCATCACCTTCGGCTTCCCCGCCCGGCCTGCATCTATAACCATAAGGTTTCCCTATCTTACTACAGGGCGCACCGCATGGCAACGGGCGCCTTCTGCAAGTCGCTCCCGAGCGAATCGGGTCTCAGGGTCTCTTGCCTTGACGAACCTGGCGCTCCGCACCGCACATGGGCGCAGCAAGCAGCGCCCCTACGTCGTCCATCGCACTCGGCGCCCTACACTCCACATGGGCGCAGCGAGCAGCGCCCCTACATTTCAGACGCCGAACCGGCGCTCGCGCTGCTGATAGCTCCGAATGGCTCGGAGGAAATCGATCTTCCTGAAAACCGGCCAGTAGGCGTCACAGAAATAGTACTCGCTGTACGCGCTCTGCCACAGAAGAAAGCCGCTCAGCCGAATCTCGCCGCTGGTGCGGATGATCAGGTCGGGATCGGGCAGTTCATACGTGTAGAGGTGTTTGCCGATTTCATCGATGGAAATCTCATCGATGATTCTGTCCAGTGGGAGATGCCTGGCCGACTTGTCTCTCAGCATCGCGGTGATGGCGTCCGCGATCTCCTGGCGCCCGCCGTATCCCACGGCCACATTCAGGAAGAAGGCGTCATAGTCCCGCGTCGCCTCCTCCGCCTCCTGGATCGCCTTCACCGTGGATGGGGGCAGAAGGTCCATCTTGCCGATGGCCCTGATCCGCATCCGCTTCCGGTGCACCTTGGGGTCCTGGGCGATCTCGTACATCTTCTTCTCGATCAATTCCAGAAGGCCATCGACCTCCTCCTGGCTCCGAGAGACGTTCTCGGTGGAGAAGATCCAGACGGTCACCATCCTGATCTCGAGCTCCTCACACCAGCTCAACACCTCTTCCAACTTCTCGGCGCCCCTGCGGTGGCCTTCCAGGATGTTGGAGTACCCACGCTCTCGGGCGTATCGCCGATTTCCATCCAGGATCAGGCCGATGTGCCTGGGCAGCTCGCCACCTCTCACCTCCTGGAATAGCCGCCCCTCATACAGTCGGTAGAGTAGATGCTTGAACATCCCCTGTCGTTCCTTTGTCGGTCGAATCATGCCATATCCTTTTTCGCTGGATGACTTTGATCAGGCCTTTGCAGAAGGGCAATCAACGGCTCTGGTGCGCGTCGAATGGTCCCCCGGAGTGAGGCGTGCCGGGCTCACAATAGCGGGATAGAGGGGCCGGTCCGGGGTGGTCGAACTCCTTGCCTCCGCCCGCCCCTCGCTGCTATCCTCGCAGCAGCCAAGCCGTGATCGAGAACAGAAGGCACGTGCGGGTAAAATCAAGGAGCGCC
>JBGQJI010000223.1:0-2938 GCA_041498975.1 Methylomirabilis sp. (SeqCode) | reverse complement strand
GGACCCGATGTCGCTTCACCGCGAGCTCGACTGGGTCATCAAGCGCGAGCTCATCAACTCCTACATCAGCCGCAAGGGCTGCTCCTTCGACGATCAGCGTGTCTTCATGATGGACCTGCAGTACCATGATCTCCGCCGGGACAGGGGGCTCTACTATACCCTGGAGCGCCAGGGATACGTGGAGCGGATCGTCACCGACGAGGAGATCCTCATGGCAATCAAGACCCCTCCCGCCGATACCCGTGCCTACTTCCGCGGGATGTGCCTCCAGAAATATCCCGACGAGGTCTATGGAGCAAGCTGGAGCTCCGTGATCTTCGACACCGGCGACCTGGCGGTGAAGCGTATCCCCATGACCGACCCGCTCAGGGGGACGCAGAAGCTGGTTGCCGAGGTGCTGGAGCGCTCCGAGACGGCGGCAGAGTTGTTGGAGAACATCGCGGTCTGAACCACACCCCCCTGCACTCGGAATGTCCATGCAATCGTCCTTCGATTCCGGTGATTCTGGATCGAGCTTCTTCGACCTGCTTCGGCAGAGTCGGCCGGAGCTGCTGCCTCAACCACAGCTCAAGCTCGAGGGGCTTCCACAGGCCGAGGCTCGGGAACTGAAGGAGACGCCACACGGGACAACCATTCTGGCCCTGAAGTACCGGGAGGGAGTGGTTATCGCAGGGGATCGGCAGGCGACCGAGGGGTTCCAGATTTCCTCGCGACGGATCGAGAAGGTCTTCAAGGCGGATGACCACTCGGCCATCGCGATCGCCGGCGTGGCCGGTCCATGCATCGAGATGGCCAAGCTCTTCGAGGTCGAGCTGGCCCACTACGAGAAGCTGGAGGGGGTGCCACTGTCGCTGGAGGGAAAGGCGAATAAACTGTCCCAGATGGTGAAGGCCAATCTTCCGATGGCGATTCAGGGGCTCGTGGTGATCCCGATTTTCGTGGGATATGACCTGCGGCGTGGCGAGGGGAAGATCTTCAAGTACGACCTGACGGGCGGACGGTACGAGGAGACCGATTACTATGCCACCGGCTCGGGTGGCAGGGAGGCCCGTTCCGCCATGAAAAAGCTCTATCGGGCCAACATGGCGGAGGAGGACGCTATAGGGGTCGCGCTGGAGGCGCTGATCGACGCAGCCGAGGAGGATGTCGGGACGGGAGGTCCGGACTTCGTTCGCGGGGTCTTTCCCACGATCAAGCTGGCGGTGATGGCTGGCCTACAGGATGTGCCGGAATCCCGGGTCCGCCAGACCTGCCAGGCCATCGTCGATGCCCGCGCGAGAGTCGAGAGTGAGGCAAAGGCGTCAGGGGAGAGTTCGGCCGGAGGGACCACATAATGGCGTTTCCGTACTACGTCTCGCCCGAGCAGATGATGCAGGACAAGGCGGAGTATGCCCGAAAGGGGATCGCCAAGGGGAAGTCGATCATTGCCATGGAGTACGGCGACGGCATGCTGCTGGTGGCCGAAAATCCCAGCGCCTCCCTGAACAAGATCTCGGAGATTTACGACCGGATTGCCTTTGCCGGCGCGGGGAAGTACAGCGAATTCGAGAACCTCCGCAAGGCTGGGATTCGTTACGCCGACCTGAAGGGGTTTGCCTACGGCCGCGAGGACGTCACGGCCAAGTCGCTTGCCAACGCCTACTCCCAGACGATCGGGAATATTTTCAGTGAAGCGATGAAACCCCTGGAGGTCGAGATCCTGGTGGTAGAGGTGGCCGAGGAAGGGCTGCCCAATGAGTTGTACCGGATCGCCTTCGACGGCAGCATCGGGGACGAAAAGGGCTTTGCCGCCATCGGGGGGCAGGCCGAAGAGTTAAGGCTCTATCTGAAGGACAAATACGAAGATGGGCTCGACCTGAAGGGTGCCGTTCGCCTGGCGACGCGCGCCCTGGAGGCCGCGACCAGCGCGACGGTCAATCCGCAAAATCTGGAGGTGGCGGTTCTCGAGCGCAGCCGGGCCGGCCGGAAGTTCCGTCGCCTCTCCCACGACGATCTGAAAGCGAACCTCACCGATACCGAGTGACAGATCTGCCCCGCTTTCGCACTCCGCGCCTCGCACCCCGCACCTTCCCGTGAAATTCGATTGACCCCCAGCGGTCCTTCCGGTACGATCAATCTGCAGAGCGCGCCGCCATCTCCCCAGCTTGCGGGGGAGTCAAGGCGTGCGTATTCAGGAAGAACTGGTTCCGCTCGGATCGAAGAACCTCCAGCGAGCTGGAGGGTTCTTAATTGCGGAGTCACCGCAGTGCAACAGCGAATCTTTGGACTGGAGAGCGAATACGGCCTGATCTCCTCGTCGGTCGGCGGGCGGGTGAACCTGTCGGTCGAGAGCGCCCTGGGGTATCTCTTCGAGAAGGTGGTCTCGCGCCAGCGGGGGACAAACGACTTCCTGAGAAACGGCGCCCGCCTCTACCAGGACACCGGGTGTCACCCTGAGTACGCGACTCCAGAGTGCGACAACCCGCGGGACCTGGTCATACACGACAAGGCCGGCGAGCGGATCGTAGAGGAACTGCTCCTGGCGGCCGAACAGAAACTCCGCGAGAACGGCATCTACTGCGAGATCTACATCTTCAAGAACAACACCGATTCGGTCGGGAACACCTACGGCTGCCACGAGAACTACCTCGTCCAGCGCGGGGTGAACTTCCACAAGCTGGCCGAGCAGTTGATCCCCTTCTTCGTGACCCGGCAAGCGTTCGCCGGCGCCGGCAAGGTGTTGAAGACCCGGATGGGCAACCACTACTACATCTCCCAGCGGGCGCAGCACATCTATCAGGAGATCTCTGGCGCCACCACCAGTTCGCGGGGGATCATCAACACCCGCGACGAGCCCCACGCCGACGAGGAGAAGTACCGCCGCCTCCACGTCATCGTCGGCGACTCGAACATGTCTGAGTTCGCGACCTACCTGAAGGTGGGGACGACCGCCATCGTC
>JBGQJI010000222.1:0-2941 GCA_041498975.1 Methylomirabilis sp. (SeqCode) | reverse complement strand
CGGTTCAACACCGGCATCGCTGGGACGCCCATGCCCGCCTATTCCGATTCGATCGACGCCGAGCAGAGCTGGCATCTCAGCAATTACGTGGTGTCTCTCGGTCCTGACAGTCCGGACTACGGCACCATCCTGACGGCCAAGCTCATGCGGGGCGCTCTCCCGACGACCCCCGCTGATCCACTCTGGGAGCAGATCTCCGGGACAAATTTCCCACTGGTGGGGCAGGTGATCGTTGATCCGAGGAACTTCACGCCCTCGATCGACATGGTATCAGTGAAGGCGGCCTATAACGACAAGGGGATTGCCTTTCTTGTCGCCTGGGACGACCCGACCGCCGGCAAGCGAGCGACCGGTGACAAGGCGCAGGTGCCCCCTGACGCCCTCGCGCTCCAGTTTCCGGCGCAACCGCTCGAAGGGAGCGAAAGGCCTTATTTTCTCATGGGAGATTCGGATCATCCAGTGTACGTGATCCGGTGGCGATCGGACTCGGATCGGGTCGAGGAGCTGAGCGCGACCGAGTTGGGGCGGATGCGGGAACAGCTTGCGGCAGGGGCAGCAGGAGCGACAGGGGCGGCGATCTATCAGGAGGGACAATATCGGTTGCTGGTCAGCAGGCCGTTGGCTGCAAAGCCGAAGGGAGCACCAGGATTTGAGCGCGGCCGGTTTACACCGGTCGCATTCCTCGCCTGGGACGGGGGGAACGGAGAGGCCGGGAATAAGATGTCGGTCTCTGCCTGGTACTACCTGATCCTTGAGGAGCCCGCTTCGGCGAAGAGGTTTATATACCCTTCGGTAGCAGCGCTGTTGACCGTCGCCGTCCAGCTACTCATTGTCCGGGGGGCCCAGCGGCAGCAAAGGACTCAAGGGGGGTGGTGATCCTTCTTGATCGAAGGGTCAATTTCCATGTTTCTCTGATCGTGGTCAAACAATCCGAGAACACGCCTGTCTAACCAAGGGGAGGGAAGCGCGCGAGAAGAGAGCGAGACTGAACACGCTGCCGGTCAAGCTTGATCTGCTAACAACCTGCAACGACCAGGAACGATCAAAGGGAGGAATCAGCGATGAGAAAATCCACCGTTCGAGTGATCCTATCAACAGCGTTGGCTGTGAGCTGCGTGACTGTCTGGACCGACTCGATGGCCGCAAAAGGTGACCCCAAGAAGGGGAAGGAGAAGTACATGGAAAACATGCGCTGCTCCGCCTGCCATGGCGAGTCGGGGAAAGGGGATGGGCCGGCAGCGGTGGCCCTGAACCCCAAGCCGCGAAACTATACTGACTGCGCCGTCATGGGGAAGAAATCCGACACAGAACTGTTCACCGTTATCAAACAGGGTGGCCAGGGCAAGGACGTCGAACCGAAGCTGAGCCCGCTCATGGTCGCCTTCGAAACCCAGCTCAGCGACAAGGAGATCTGGGATGTCATTGCATTCATTCGCTCAATTCCCAATCCACCTTGCCAGGTAACAGTGAAGTAGGTTGGCTCTGCCAGGACGACTATCTGGCTGGAGTGGAGATCAGGCGGGAGACGACAACTCGACGAGGCGTGCGGCGGAGAGTGCCCGCTGGACGAGCGACCCGAGGTCCAGGATGCTCTCGGCGAGGCTGATTTCCTTATCGGTGGAGCGGGTTACCACCTGCCTGGGCGCGAACATCGAGCAGCAGTCCTGATCGGGGATGATGGAGATGTCATAGCTTCCGATCTGCTGCGCCTGGTCCGTGATCTCTTCCTTGTCCATCCCCACCAGAGGGCGTAAGATCGGCAAGGTGGTCGCCTCTTCGATGGCGGCGATGTTTTCGATCGTTTGCGAGGACACTTGGCCCAGGCTCTCGCCGGTGACGAGAGCCTGGGCTCCCTCTTTCCGCGCGATCTCCTCGGCGATCCGCAGCATAAGCCGCCGATAGACGAGGATCCGGAAGCGACCGGATACCCGAGCGACCACCTGCTGCTGGGTTTCGCCGAACGGCACAATGTGAAGACGAGAGGCGAACTGGTGGCGGGTGAGGAGTCTTGCAAGGTCGATGGCCTTCTCCTGCGAAGTCCGGTCGGCGAATGGTTGGCTATGGAAATGTACGAAGACGACCCGGCATCCCCGCTTCATCATCCGGTAGGCCGCAACCGGTGAATCGATCCCGCCAGACAGCAAGCAGACAACGGTCCCGCTGACGCCTACCGGAAGGCCGCCGGGCCCGCGGGTCTTCTCGAAATAGAAAAAGGCCTCATCGGGCAGCACTTCGATGTAGACGGTCAACTCCGGGTTGCGCAAATCCACCTTCGCGCCTGAGGCAAGCCTCACCCTGGTACCAATCACCTGGTTGATCTCCTGCGAGGTATGGGGAAAGCTCTTGAATGCACGGCGGGCCGCCACGGCGAAGGTATCGAATCGACGGCCCGAGACCTCGGCCTCGATGCTTTTCCCGAGCAACTCCAGGTCCGGAGCAACCCGGGAGGCGGCTGCGAAGTTCGCAATTCCGAAGACGTGGCGCAGCCGCTCCCGGAGCGTCTCCCAAGATGTCTCTTCCCGCATTTCCAGGAAGAACCGCCCCGTGGGTCGTCGGAGAAGACCGACGCCGATGTCAGCCGTCGCCATCCGGAGATTCGTCGCGAGCTGCTTCAAAAAGAAGCCCCGGTTTTTCCCCTTGAGGGCGATCTCGTGGTAATGAATGAGGGCACCTTTCGCGGACGGGCTTGCCATGTAGTCTTCTCCCTTCGTCACATGCCTTGAGCTGTGCCGCAATATTACCATGTTCTTCCACCCTGACAATCGATTTCCGTTCGCATGGAGGCATACCACCCGACACGCGAAACGCCTGGTACAGGCCACGGCATTTCACCTATAATCAGGGGGATGACCCGCGGCGCAGAGATAGTGATCATCGGGGGAGGGATCGTTGGCCTCAGCATCGCCTACCACCTGGCGTTGCGAGGGTGCGGCAAGGTCTG
>JBGQJI010000221.1:0-2977 GCA_041498975.1 Methylomirabilis sp. (SeqCode) | reverse complement strand
GGAACGAAGTAATAGTCTTCGAACCCCGGCATGGACGGCCGGCGAATCAGGCTCACCGGGCCGCCCACCAGCATCGCGCCGCGCTGATAGAGGTACTGGACGCCTGGATGACGAGTCTCCTCCGTGCCGTAGACCAGGCGCGATTCCTCCCTCTTCTCGTAGGGAAAGATCTCCTCGATCGAGAGGATGCCGAGTATCTCGCCGTCTGAGCCCAAGAGGGCCGCCTCGCGACCTTCTGTCAGCCGGGCCGCTTCGTCCTCATCCACCGCCAGGGTGATCGGCAGGGTCCAGAGCAGGCCGTTCTTCAGACGCATCTCATGGACAACTCGCTCGTAATCGGCTCTGCCCATGAACCCCTCGAGCGGGCTGAACACGCCTGTGGCGAGGCATTCCAGGTCAGACGCTGCCCTGGCGTTCAGCGAGATTTGCGGGAGAGGTCGCGCCCGCCCCTCGGCCTCAGCCCTGGCCTCCCCCGTGAGGACCCGGTCAACGAGCCGGCCCCCATGGGCAAGGATCGGCGGCGGCGCGCCTCCCTCCGGCGATTCGTTCGATCGATGCATGGCACGCTCTCCTCTCACCATCTCGCCCCCTGCCCTAGCGACCCCGGCCGGGTTCGCCGTTTCCCGATTCGATGTGCAGGCCACATTCCTTGGTGTCGGGGTTCTCCCACCACCATCGCCCCGCGCGAATGTCCTCCCCGGGCTGGACCGCCCTGGTGCAAGGGGCGCAGCCGATGCTGGGGTATCCCCGATCGTGAAGGGCGTTGTAGGGCACGCGGTGATCCCGGATATAGGCCCAGACCTGCTGCTCGCTCCATCCGGCCAGCGGATTGAGCTTGAGGATCGAGCCGTGTGAAGCGTCCGTCTCGACGAGCTCGACGCCGGTCCGCGTGGCGGCCTGTTCCCGTCGAAGGCCGGTCATCCAGGCATCGAGGCCCTCGAGCGCGCGGCCGAGCGGCTCCACCTTTCGGATACGACAGCAGTACTTCCGCTCCTCGATGCTGTGTCGGAAGGAATAAAATCCGCTCTCCCGTTCCAACCTCTCCACTGCTTCCCGTTCCGGGAAGTAACTTTCAATCGAGACCTTGTAGCGTTCCCGTACGCGCTCCATAAGGTCGTAGGTCTCCTCTGGCAGGCGACCGGTGTCCAGGGTGAAGATCCTGGTCCGCGGTTCGAGCTTCGCCAGCATGTCAATCAGCACCATGTCTTCGGCCCCGAAGCTGCTGGCCATGCCCACTCTGTGGGAGAAGGTGTCAATCGCCCATCGCAGAAAGTCCTCCGTCGGCGCGCCCCGAAACCGTTGGTTCAGGTCGGTCAGCGCTTCGGAGGAGAATGTGGGGCTCTTTCTTCCTGTACTTGCTGTTTCTGACCGCGGATTCATGGTCCCTCCCGTGCTACACCTACGACATGGACAACATCACGCGCCCGGTTGGGAGGTGTGACTTCTACCCCCCTGCAACCTGGAACCTGGGACACGGAACCCGGAACGTTCTCTGCCTCAGTGATGGCCCCCTGGGAGTGCGGCAATCCCATGAGGGTCCTTGCCCGCCGGGACCTCGGCGACGACCTTCTCGGTCAGCGTATCGATGGCGATCACGCTGTTGGTGTCGCGGCTTGTCACATACAGGCGCCGCCCGTCCGGCGTGATCGTGATGATGTCGATCCGCTTGCCTGCCGGGATCTCTTTCACGATCTTGAGCTCCCGAAGATCGATGACCGACACCGTGTTCGCCTTCCGATTCGCAACATAGGCCCGCTTCCCGTCAGGTGACACCACCAATCCATGCGGCTCCCCTTCCCGCGGGATCCTCGTCTTCACCTTGTCCTGCTTGGCGTCGATGACATCGATTCGATCCGCATCACCTGCTGTGACCAACAGCAGCTTCCCGTCCCACGTGATATCAGTCCCCATGGCGCCTTTGCCCGCTTCGAGGGTCTTAATGACCTTTCTGCGTTTCACATCGATCACCGAAAGGTCCCCGGAGCCCCCATTGCTGACATAGGCTCGACTGCCCGTCGGGTCAAAAACCACAAGGGCCGGGCCCTTCCCGACGGGGATCGTGTCGATCCTTTTCCTGGCCCGAAGATCGATGACCGTCACATCGTTCGATCCCGGGTTCGCCACCCAGAGTTGCGTCCCATCGGGAGTGACGGCTGGTCCGTGTGCCTTGGTCCCGGCGGGAAACGTGTCGATCGTCTTCCTCGTCTTGGTCTCGATCATGTTCACGTCGTTGGTCCCGACATTGGCCACAAAGGCATAGGCGCCATCGGGGGAAAAGGCGACATTATGCGGTTTTTTACCGCCAGGCGTGATCGTGTCGAGAACCGTGTTGGTTTCGGTATCGATGATCGTCACCGTATGGTCGTCCTGGTTGGTGACCCACACTTCAAAGGCCCACCCCTGGCCGATCCAAGCGAGCCCGACAGCGATCACGATCCCAGATATCCTTGCCACCATCTTGCCATTGCGTCTGGGCATTGCTCCTCCCATTATCGTGGTGGGTTTGCCAGCGTGGCCGGTCTCCCACTCCGACGGCTACGCTGCGCACTCGCCGGGGCCGGTCTGGACGGTAAATGCCTCCTCCGAATTATAGTCGATGTAGCGATCCGGCGCTTCTGAAGCGGGCGGCAGTTCCGTAAACGGCTTCAGCACCAGTTTCACTTGATCCAGTCCACACCGATCCAGGAACCCATTGAACGTCTCACCTTCCTGCCGCTCCTTCTGATAGAGGCGCAAGAGAGCCTCGACCGCCCCCGGGACGTTCTTGGATGGAACTTTTGCCACAGGCTTTCCGTATTGGACCTTGCCCGCCTCAAGGCTCGCGCCAAGCATCATCTGGTAGGTCGGCGCCTGCTGGCCATGGAACTTCTTGGCTCCACCAAAGAAGCCGATGTTCGCGATGTGGTGCTGGCCGCATGAATTGGGGCAACCGGAGATCTTGACTCGTATCCCGGCCTCATCCGCCATATCGCTCAAT
>JBGQJI010000220.1:0-3020 GCA_041498975.1 Methylomirabilis sp. (SeqCode) | reverse complement strand
GTCGGCCTTTACCATCATCTCGATCAGCTCCCGGAAAGAGACCTTCGGCTTCCACCCTAGATGTGTCCTGGCCTTGGTGTAGTCACCTTGCAGCAGCTCGACCTCGGCCGGTCGAAGCAATTTCGGATCGAGCAGGACGTACTGGGTCCAGTCGAGACCTGCAGCGCTAAAGGCGATCTCAACCAGTTCTCGGACCGAGTGGGTCTCACCAGTGGCGATGACGTAGTCATCTGGTGAGTCCTGCTGGAGCATCGACCACATCGCTTCGACGTAGTCGCCCGCGAAGCCCCAGTCACGCCGGGCATCGAGGTTGCCCAGCCGTAGTTCGGTGGCCAGGCCGTGCGCGATGCGCGCGACACCGTCTGTCACCTTCCTGCTGACGAATTCTTTGCCGCGGCGGGGGGACTCATGGTTGAAGAGGATCCCGGAAACGGCGAAGAGCTGATGGCTTTCCCGGTAGTTCACGGTCACCCAGTGCCCGTAGCTCTTTGCTACCCCGTAGGGGCTTCGCGGATAGAAAGGAGTGCGCTCGTGCTGGGGCACCTCCACCGCTCTCCCGAACATCTCGCTGCTGCTGGCCTGGTAGAAGCGAGCCTGCGGCCGCTCGAGCCGGATCGCCTCGAGGATCCTGGCGACCCCCAGAGCCGTGTACTGGGTGGTTGCGATCGGCTGCTCCCACGAGGCTGGGACAAACGACTGAGCCCCGAGGTTATACACTTCGTCGGGCTGCACCTTCCTGACGATCGATATCAGGGACGATTGGTCGAGGAGATCGCCAGTGACCAGCATGATCTGTCCAAGGAGATGCCTGATCCGTTCCAGGTTATCACCACTGGAGCGGCGGACCATCCCGAAGACCTCGTACCCTTTCTGGAACAGCCATTCAGCGAGGTAGGAGCCGTCCTGTCCGGTGATCCCGGTCACAAGGGCCCGCTTCATCGCCTGTCACCATCGCCTGCCAGGCACATAGCCGACGATTGGATGAGCAATGGCAACTTCATCCGCCGCCAATGGTGAACCCTCGCGGGCAGGATCCCTCTCGCCGGCAACAACGCCCATCGGCCGGCCGGCCAGGAGAGATTCGCAGGTCGGCAAGAGACACAGCAGGATCGCCATTTCTGGGATATCTCGAGGTCCCTTGTCGCGTAGCCGATCACGGCGGTCTCCTACTCGATGTCCTGGGCATGGTCATGGACCGCTGCCGCGTCCGGATTCGCGGGCAGATAACCTGCCGCCCTCGACAGGAAAAGGTTCCATGCCGATCATGGGGTGGAACCGAGGGCGACCATGTCTTGCCGGACACTGTAGAACATCTGGGAGGGAAGGCCGCCGGTGCTGAGTGGCGCCGACGGACGGAAGAGCCGACCGACCATGCCCCGCCGATTTCGCCGCCGCCTGTTCGGGGGAGCGCAAGACGTGCCAGCTCAGTCTCCGAATCTTGACCGCGTCAGGGTATTGAAGCCGGAGGTCGAGGAGATCTCTGGTGCAGCCGGCCACGAACAGCCAGCAGAATCCTGGCGGTCGAACGCCATCGGGTGGGTCAAGGCGCAAGAGGCACGCGTGTTCGTGTCGCCCGGCCGCCTGGAGCGATAGCCGCTGTTCACCTCCATGGACGTGGCTCGTGTCTCGAAGGGTATCGTGACCCTAGAGTCGAATCTGCTTGTACCAGTCGATCGTTTTCCGGAGCCCCTTTTCGAGGGGCATCCGGGCTTTGAATCCGAATTCCCGTTCCGCCCTGGTGGTATCGAGCTGCCGGCGAGGCTGTCCGTTAGGCTTTGTCGGATCCCATATTACCTGTCCGTCGAATCCCGTCAGAGCGGTGATCAGCGTCGCAAGATCTTTGATGCTGATCTCCGAGCCGGAGCCGAGGTTGACCGGGTCAGGCTTCTCATACCGTTCCAGGGCGAGCACGATGCCTTCAGCCGCATCGTCGACATACAGAAATTCGCGGGTTGGCGTGCCATCTCCCCATACCACGATTTCTTTACGTCCATCCTTGATGGCGTCAAAACACTTCTTGACGAGCGCCGGGATCACGTGAGATCGGCTGGGATCGACGTGGTCGCCTGGGCCATAGAGGTTCGCAGGGAGCAGGAAAATCGAGTTGAAGCCATACTGGGCCCTATAGGCCTGGGATTGGACCAGCAGCATCTTCTTGGCCAGGCCATACGGGGCGTTGGTCTCTTCGGGATAGCCCTTCCAGAGATCGTCCTCGCTGAAGGGAGTGGGGGTGAACTTGGGGTAGGAACAGACCGTTCCGACTGCGACGAATTTCTCGACCCCACTGAGGCGGGCGTGCTCCATCAGGAAGGCGCCCATGAGCAGATTGTCATAGAAGAACCTCCCCGGGTTTTCTTGATTGGCGCCGATTCCCCCCACAATCGCGGCGAGATGGACGACGGCGTTGGGCCGAGTATCGCGGTAAAGCCGGATGACATCGGGCTCTCGGGTCAGATCGTACTGCGCCTTTCGTGGGATCGACACCCTCGTGATACCGCGATCGCTCAAGACCTTGACGACCGCGGATCCGAGGAAGCCAGCCCCACCAGTCACGACAATGGTGGGATCATTGTGCCGGAAGCTTGAGCTCATCTGGGAATTATCTCCCTTTTCACTCTTGCGAACCCCTGATCGCCGGAAGTCGTTCGCGTGAACGACGAAGGGCCCGTGGAGCTTCCCTCTCGCAAGGAAAGGCTGGGGACCGGCCGCCCACTAGTGCCGTTCCAACTTGTTGCGGCCAATCGCAGACAGGAGCCCTGCTAAGAACTCTCGCTTTCGCCAGCCTCACCATTTTGGCGAAAATAGGTGGAACGGCACGAGCAATCTCTCTCGGGCAGAGACCTACCAAAAATATCTGCCTCGCCCGACAGTGTCAATAGGTTTTTGGACGATCCTTGGTCTCGGCCTTTGCCTGGAAGCCCGCGGCAGTTTGCATTGTGTTGCAGTCGTCGGTGCGCCCACGCTTCCCGTCTCGCGAAGAGAGGCGTACGGCGTATCCTCGCAAGTACCGATTTCCCTTG
>JBGQJI010000219.1:0-3030 GCA_041498975.1 Methylomirabilis sp. (SeqCode) | reverse complement strand
CTGCCCGGGCCCTGGTGAAGGTGATTCCTGAGCTCGCGGGCCGCTTCAACGGGATGGCTTTTCGGGTCCCAACGCCCACCGTCTCCGTGATCGATCTCGTCGCAGAGGTTGACTGCAAGGTGACGATCGAGGAGGTCAATACCGCGTTCCGAGAGGCGGCCAAGGGGCGCCTCCGCGGCATCCTCGAGGTATGCGACCGGCCGCTGGTCTCGATGGACTTCAAGGGGAACCCTCATTCGTCCATCGTGGACTCCCTTTTGACTCTGGTCCTTCGGGACCGCATTGTGAAGGTGGTGTCCTGGTATGACAACGAGTGGGGGTACTCGTGTCGCATGGCCGATCTCGCCGCGTACATTAGCGCCCGAGACCTCCAGCATGATCAACAAAGGGTCTGGGGCATCGCTCCAGGGACAAAGCCATCATCAACGGCACATGGGGGCGGGGTCCGCGCCGCTGGGTAGGGTTGCCTCCGCCAGAAGAGCCAACGCCCGAAGACGCCTGGGGGTCTGACGAAGAGTCGAAGATCGAGACTCATGGATGGCCGGGTTCGCCGACGGGCATCGCTGATGCATTATGACAGGGGGTCGCAGTGAAAACCGATCATGCCTCGCTTGATCAGTTGTGTATCAATACCATCCGGACGCTGGCAATGGACGCGGTCCAAAACGCGAACTCGGGGCATCCCGGGCTCCCCATGGGAGCGGCCGCCATGACATACGTCCTCTGGACGCGCCTCCTCCGACATAATCCAGGTCATCCCTCGTGGCCCAATCGTGATCGCTTCATCCTGTCACCGGGCCACGGTTGCATGCTTCTCTACAGCCTCCTGCACCTGACGGGGTATGACCTCCCCCTGGATGAACTCAAGCGATTCCGCCAATGGGGCAGCCGGACTCCTGGGCATTCCGAGCATGGTCTCACGCCGGGCGTGGAGACGACAACGGGCCCCCTTGGCCAGGGGTTCGGCAACGGCGTCGGGATGGCGATTGCCGAGCGGTTTCTGGCCCACCACTTCAACCGGCCGGGCTACCCGATCGTCGACCATTACGTGTACGCCATCGTGAGTGACGGGGACCTGATGGAAGGGGTCTCCTCCGAAGCGGCCTCCCTTGCCGGGCACCTGGGCTTGAGCAAGATCATCTACCTGTATGACGATAACCGGATCACCATCGATGGAAGTACAGGCCTGGCGTTCACCGAGAACGTCGGGCAACGCTTCGAAGCCTACGGCTGGCACGTCCAGCGAGTGGACGGCAACGACCTTGAAGGCGTCGAGGCCGCGCTCAACGCGGCCCGGGCGGAGAGCGAACGCCCATCGCTCATCATCGCCAGGACCCACATCGCCTGCGGCAGCCCGAACAAGCAGGACACGGCAGAGGCGCACGGAACCCCCTTGGGAGAGGAAGAGGTCAAGCTGACCAAGCAGGCATTGGGCTGGCCACTCGAGCCCACCTTTTACATTCCCGATGAGGCCCTGACCAGGTTCCGAGAGGCGGTCCAGCGGGGGCGAACCTGGGAGGCGGATTGGCAGGCTCGATTCGATGCCTATGCCGCAGCCTATCCGGAGCTCGGCGAGGAGTGGAACACGGTGATGAGCGGTCAACTGCCGGAGGGCTGGGCCGACAAGATACCGGCCTTCGCCGCCGGGGGGGGCATGGCCACCCGAGAGGCGTCCGGCAAGGTGCTGAATGCGATCGCGCCTCATCTGCGCACACTCATCGGCGGCTCGGCCGATCTCACCCCATCGAACAACACCTACCTCAAAGGGTATGGCGATTTCCAGAGGTCCAGGCCCGGGGACCGGAACTTCCACTTCGGTGTACGAGAACACGCCATGGGCTCGATCCTCAACGGCATGGCGCTGCATCGCGGCGTGATCCCGTACGGCGGCACGTTCCTTATCTTCTCCGACTACATGCGTCCGGCGATCCGAGTGGCCGCACTCTCCCATATCCACGTCATCTACGTATTCACCCACGACAGTATCGGCTTGGGAGAAGATGGGCCTACCCACCAGCCGATCGAGCACCTGGCTTCTCTGCGGGCCATGCCGAATCTCACGGTGATCCGCCCGGCAGATGCGACCGAAACCGCCGTGGCTTGGCGTGCGGCCCTCGAGCACCGGGGCGGACCGGTGGCACTCGCCCTCACCAGGCAGAAACTCCCGATCCTCGACCGGACAAAATTCCCGCCAGCCGATCTGCTCCTTCGGGGAGGGTATATCCTGGCCGACGGTGAGCCCGGCCCTCCGCGCGTCATTCTCATCGCCACCGGGTCGGAGGTTCACCTTGCCTTGGAGGCTCGGGCGCTCCTCGGCGCTCGAGGGATTGCGGCGCGCGTGGTGAGCATGCCGAGCTGGGAGTTGTTCGACCGGCAGCCGGATTCGTACCGCGACGAGGTGCTTCCGCGGGGCGTCACCGCTCGCCTGGCCATCGAGGCGGGCTCTCCGCATGGGTGGCATCGCTATGTGGGCATCCGAGGGGGTGTGGTGGGCATGACCCGGTTTGGGGCCTCGGCCCCGTATCAAGTACTCATGCAGCAGTTTGGTTTCACGGCCGAACATGTGGCGTCCCGTGCCATGGAGCTCCTTCCGTGATCAGCGTCGTACGGTTCCGCGCCTCAGCCGAGCGCACTCCGGGGTGGCACTGCGCAAGGGGCGCGGCGTACCGGCATATTCATCGCATGTCATAATCCTTAGCCGCCGGCGGCAATGTGCAAGCCTCGGCGAAGAGGAAAGAAAGGGGAAACCGCTATGACCGAGCCGATGGATCGAAACTTGGCCCTGGAGCTGGTGAGGGTCACCGAAGCCGCGGCCCTGGCGGCGGCGCGCCTTATGGGGCGGCGCGACCGCGACAGCGCCGATCAAGCCGCTGTGGACGCCATGCGCTATACGCTGAACTCGTTGGACATCGACGGGACAGTGGTGATCGGGGAGGGCGAGAAGAACCAGGCCCCGATGCTCTACATCGGCGAACGGGTCGGCACAGGCTCTCCTCCCGCCGTCGATGTCGCCGTGGATCCCATCGACGG
>JBGQJI010000218.1:0-3060 GCA_041498975.1 Methylomirabilis sp. (SeqCode) | reverse complement strand
TGTGCCGATGTCCCCACCCCCTTTGATCAATATGACCCGATCCATCGTCCGCACTCCTCGGCATCTCTAGTGTTCTGACTCTTATTCGTCTTCACAATACGCTCTCGCTGAGCCTCTCAGAACCCCTCGCCCCCATCTGGGTGTTTGGACCGGAGTCAAGGGTAACAGGTGTACCGGACACATGGGTGACAGGTTCACGGCTCCTCTCGCAGATCAAGTTGGGTGATGCGATGCTGACAGAACCAGATGTCCACGACCCCATCCGTCGCAGTCGGCTGCACCCCCACGGGGTACCCGACGAAGGCTCTCGGGACCTGCAGGGTGCGCCCCTGGAAATCGAGTCGCCCGCGCTGGTAGACCTGGCGCACCGCCATCCCGCGAGGGTACGCGATAGGCGGGAGCGTTGCCGGGAAGGCCCGCAGGCTCGGCCGGTACCGGGAGGCCGGGACCGCCAGGGCGAGCGCGTCATGCGCGCTCCGTGTTGTAGGCCTCCCGCCAGCGGTCGAAGGCCGCCTGGCAGTGGGCGAGATCGCGCCACTGCTGCGTGCGGAGGAGCTCGGTCGCGAGCGTGCGGTGGAAGCGCTCTTCCTTCCCCTGCGTCTGCGGGTGGTAGGGCCGGCCGTGGCTGACCCCGACCCCCAACCGGAGCAGCCAGAGGGTCAAGGGCGTGTAGGGGTGGGCCCAGTCACACCCCCAGGGGCTCCCGTTGTCCGCCAGCAGGGTGTCCGGCAGGCCGTAGCGGCGGAAGGTCGCCGTGAGCGTCGCCTGGACCCTGGCCGTCTGCTCGTTGGGGAGCGCGCGCAGGCAGAGGTTGAACCGCGAGTGGTCGTCGAGGATCCCCAACGGGTGGCAGCGACCCGTGAGGGTCCGAATGGACCCCTTGAAGTCCATCTGCCACAGGCTGTTGGGCACGGGGTGCTCGAAGCGCACCCAGGCGTGGCGGCCCCCCGGGGCCGTAGGGCCGATCAGCCCGTGCCGGTGCAGGATTGCGGTGACGGTGCTGCACGCCGGGACGGACGCCTCGCCCAGGGTCTGCAACCGGCGCCGGAGCTTGCGGGCCCCCCACGCGGGGTGCTCGTGCCGCAGGGCCACGAGCGCAGCTTCGAGGGCGGCTGGCGTCCGCCCCGGGTACTGGTGCGGGCGGCGGGAGCGGTCGGGCAGGCCGGCTGGCCCCTCGCGCTGGTACCGGCCGAGCCACTTATACCCGGTCTTGCGACTGACGCCGTAGCGGCGGCACAGCTCGCTGACGCTCACCGACTTCTGCTGGACCAACGTGATGAACTCCTGACGCAACGACATGGTCGACACCTCCTGCCAGGGCATGATGGCTCCTCCTTTCGAGGCCCATCATGCCTTAAAGGTGTCACCCATGTCTCCGGTACATGTGTTACCTGTGTCCCCAGTCTATACACTGGGGGAGAGGGCGAGGGTGAGGGGGTCTTCGCGCCAGCAGCGCCCTTCCCGAAGAGCGCCATCACCCAGACCGACCGTCCGTTGGAGTCAAAGCTGAAGGCCACGTCTGCCCCATAGCGTTCACCGAGGGCTCGGGCCTGAGGGGTAGCCTTCCTGACGGCCGCGTAGAATCGCCCCAGCGTCCCGAGAGGTGGAGGAGGGCATTCGCGAACGCGATACTGTCCCAACTTAAACTAGGCTGAAAGCAAGTTTTCAAGCACCCAGAAACGTTCCGGGACATTGCTCTGCCGTACTGTACTTGATGCGGAATGGAGGCGCTTAGCGGCGCGGCGTTCAGTCGCAGGAACCGTGTCCTGGGCACGACTAGAGACAGGAGGGTAAGAAGGGACTCAGAAGGTCGAGAAACCGAGTCCGGTCCCTGTCGGCGTGAAGCGCCTGGTTAAGCAGCACACCTCCGGAACGCCCCTTTGAGAGATAGTGTTGGGAGGGTCCGATTCAAGGTGATGCCCCGTGGCCAATCTTCAAGGGGAACCTACCCGGTAACAGGGGTGAGACGGAAGACACGGGACAGCTTTCTTGCGGTCGTGAAATCGCCCCGCCGCAGCGCCTCCCGTACCTCATCCAACTTCTCGGCATCCTCCAGCGACAAATATGGTGCCCACCCCTCCGCCGACTCGAGGAGCTCCACCTCGACTTCAGCGACATATTCCCCCTCGTGCACGAATTTGGTCTGGCGTCTACGAGTCATGGGCGCCTCCTCAGGAAATCAACGGTCCACTTGGCCGGATCCGGGCGGTACGCGGTGACCACGACGGCAGGAGTGGATGCCTGCCGGGGAATCCCCCAGACAACATGGATGGGCTTCCCTTGCTGGTCCCGCTGCAAGACCAGCACAGACGGCCCTTTGGGATAGTCCGGATACTCTTCCACGACCACCCCGTCCTGCACCCCGGCCACGATATCCCTAACCAGGATGTCATCAGCGGCCAGCTCATCGTAGCCATGCGCCGAAATCTTGACCTCCCGACGGCCTACCAACTCCCGAATCACTCGGAAGGTCTGGCTCATGAGACAGTATACTTATCCGAAGGGATGTTCAGCAATGAGATTCCAAGAAGGGGATACCGGTATTGGAAACTCCGCACTCGTGTTGCACAACTATTGAGTACGCCGATCAGCATATTCCGGCCCTCAAACGTCTCACGAGTGCGGCCATTCTCTCCTGTTTCCAAAGACCTGTCAAGGTTGTCCGGAACGCGCCGTTGCCGGCAAACATTGATCAGCTAATCCCATTATGGCTGCGACTGACCGAGTGCGAAGGTCAATACGTCTGCCGGACTGCAGACCCCTTTCTCACGACGACGTAAGACGTGGGTGCCAATCATCGCAGTGCCCTCATCCTTGTGGCTCAGCAATTCCTGGACAGTTCGGATGACATAGACATCTGCTCACCGTTGAAGATTTCCCCAGGAAACCTGGAGCCCAGCCAAATCAGGACACTCCCCGCGATCGCCGTCGAAAGGTGCTCCGTCCCCGGCTACAGCAAGGTGCCATGGCTCGGGCAGAGCGCGATCTACATGTGGCCGAAGAGTGGTATGTGGAAAGGGGTTCACTCCGTATCCTCTTTCTCCTCGCCTCCGTCCTCCT
>JBGQJI010000217.1:0-3083 GCA_041498975.1 Methylomirabilis sp. (SeqCode) | reverse complement strand
GCGCCGACGAGGCCCGACGCGTGCTCGAATCCGGCGCAAAGAAGGTGATCGTCGCCTCGGAGTCGCTGCCGAGTCTCGACGCTGCGGCGGGACTCCTCGCCGTGCTGGGAACCGGAAGGGGGGTCTTCAGCGTCGACCTGAGGGAACGAAAGGTCATCTGGGGAGGAGCATCGACCGCACCGAGGGACCCCTACGAGGTGGTAGCCCTCCTCATGTCGCTCGGATTTCGCGAAGCGATACTCCTCGAGATGGACAGGATCGGAACGGCTGCCGGGGCAGATGCAAGATTCCTCAACAGCATCACCCGAGCCGCGCAAGGCGTCAAATTCATCGTAGGCGGCGGGATCAAGGCCGCCTCAGAACTGGCTCGGCTGAAACGCGCGGGCGCCTCCGGCGTATTAATGGCGACCGCGCTGCACGATGGAACCATCACGAGAGAGGACGTGATCCGCGCTGGGGCAGAGTGTTAGCCCCAATCCGAAATTAATGGGCCTGCGTTGTCTGGCTAGCCAGCGGGTGGCGCGATGAGCGGGCGCCCACCCCCGCCTTCGGCGCGGGTACCCGGCCCGCAGCGGAAGGGCCCCACTGGGGGATGGGTGGAGCGAGGACGACGGGGGCTGCTCACTGCGACAGGACCCGCTGGCCGCGCTACCTACCCCACTGGATATTTTCGGATCGGGGTTAGAAGGCTTCTTCATATGATGCCTCCTGCCCAAACGATTCCTCCACGCCGACCCTGATCATGGCCAAGTTCCTGCCGCCAAATCGGGCTGTGATCTCCTGCTTCAGTTCCCCGCAGATATGCCTGGCAAGCAGTTCTGCGCTGGTGTTGTGGATCGGAAGCAACAGCACATCTCCCGCCGGAAAACGGTATCGCTTCTCATAATAGACTGCCTCGATGACCGAATCACCTTTCTCAATCCTCAAGGCGGCGTTCTCGGTTGGCAGCAGAACCCTGTGGTCCAGCCGGTCGCAAATCTTTTTCATCAGCGGCTTAACCGTTGTAAAGTCGAAGACATAGTCGTTGGCCTCCAGGGAGCCTTCGAGCTCCGCCCAGGCCCGATAATTATGCCCATGAAGGCTCTCGCACTCTCCGTTGGCGAAGAGCAGGAAATGCGCGGAGCTGAACTTGAGATAATCCTGATCGACCCTGATCCGAAAACCGGCCATCGGCCACACCTCACGGCACTATGCTGTGGAACCTTTGTGGAAGCTATCGCACCTCTCTGCCAGATGTCAAGACTGCAGTTTATGGGGGGGTACGTTGCCGCCGGAGTCTCGCCCTGGCAGACGGACGGTGTCTCACGCGCCCACGCGATGGATGAATCTACTCGGATCTCCTCCCGCGCGACGTTGCCCCATTGTCCTCCTGGCTCAAGTCGCCCTTCGCCTCACGCAAGAGCTCCAAGAAGGCGACGGCCGCCGCCGGCAGCGTCCGTTCCCGGTTCGATACGGTGTAGAGCTGGCGACGAAGGTTCAGTCCGTTGATGTGGGCCGCGCAGAGGCGGCCCATCACCACTTCCAGGGTAATGGCGTATTTCGAAACGATCGAGACTCCCAGATTGGCCGCGACCGCCTGCTTGATCGCCTCCGTGCTCCCGAGCTCCATGGCCTTCCTCAGAATTATGCCCTTCCGGCCAAGCTCTTCTTCCATGATCTCTCTAGTGCCGGAGCCATCCTCCCGAAGGATGAAGACCTCTTCTTTCAATTGATCGATCGAGACAAACTCCTCGTGGGCAAGCGGGTGATTCGGGTCAACGATCAGCACCAGATCGTCCAGCAGGTACTCTTCTTTCTGTAACTCCTCAGGTTGGACTGGTGGACCAACGAAGGCCAAGTCAGCCTCGTGCTCCAGCACCTGCTTCAGAACCTGCGCCTTGTTCGTAATCGCGAGGCTGATATCGATGCCGGGGTAGCGGCGCTTGAAGCGGCCAAGGGCGCGCGGCAGCATATAGGTCCCGACCGTGCTTGCCGCCGAGATTCGAAGGTGCCCTTTCTGCAGGCCCTTCAGCTCGCTGATCGTTCCCCGGGCCTCCTCCAGGACCTGGAAGACCCGATGGGCGTGCCTATAGAGGATCTCCCCGGCATCGGTGAGCTGGATCTTTCGGCCCAACCGGTGAAACAGTTTCGTTTCGAGGCTCTCTTCGAGCGCCCGAATCTGTTTCGAGACCGCCGGCTGCGTTCGGTAGAGTTCTTCAGAGGCTCTCGAGAAGCTACCGTGCTTCGCCACAGCCATGAAACCTTTGAGCTGCAGTAGGTCCATCGATCACCTCCTCCTCTGTTACTAAGCGGAGCGGGAAATTGATGACGCCTCCGCCCGCACCGCTTAGTTCGCGGGGAAGGCCCTCCCGCTTGCAGGAACGTCAGCAACCGCTCGGCCCTCCCCGCGGGCCCTACCGAGAGGGGCGGGCCGCCGCCCCTCATCGGACTCTCCCCCGGCCTGTGCGGCCTCGGCTCAACTGTCGCCTAATTCATGCTCCGCACAGTACGATGCCTCAAGCGGGATCGATCGGCCGTTCCTTTCAAACCACGCCACCCTCAATTCGACCGCCCCAATCGCCGCAAGATAACACGTTAACTCCCTTGACCCCCACTTGAGTTAAACCATTTGATATTAGAAAAAGTGATCGAATATGTTAAATAAATGAATTTGACACATAACATACGTGATGATAGTTTTAGATGTCAATCGCAAAAAGTTCCGTCCCCCGGCTTTCTCGCCAAGGATCTTCAGATGTACGACAGGACGATCACTTCGCGCGAAATCATGACCAACCCGGTTTACACGGATCATCCCACCGGTCGAGTAAAGAGAGCCATAGCCCTTCTCTGCCCAGCTCGAATCAGCAGTCTCCCTGTGGTCGATGGCAAGAGCCACCTGGTGGGCATGATTTCAAAGCGGGACCGCCTTGAAGCCGCGTATCCAAACCGCCAAGAGCTCCAACAGGGTCGGGCCGAGAGAAAAGAGTTTGCTGGTGTCGTCAGCCATGGGAATGCATACCGTGCGATTGTCCAAGGCGGCCCCGTCATGGAACAAGGAGTGAGTGAAGGGCAACAGGCGAGCAGAGGCCGATCGTAACCGG
>JBGQJI010000216.1:0-3092 GCA_041498975.1 Methylomirabilis sp. (SeqCode) | reverse complement strand
CCACTCCTCCACCCCACCTTCTCCCCGCTGGGGAGCCTTCGACGGGCGCTCGGCTGAGCCTTGTCGAAGCCTCAGTCGAGCGAAGGAATGGATGGGGGCCGCGGGGTTTTAGCCAGGATGAGATGGTCGTGGGTGCTGGCGGCGTGGTTTCTGTTGGCGAATGTATCGGTCTGCGGAGCGCAGACTGGCAAAGAGCTCTACGAAGCTGCATGCGCGTCCTGTCACGGACGCGACGGTCGAGGGGCGCCGGAAGGCACGCGGATAGAAGTCCCCCTGCCGGACTTCTCCGACTGTTCATTCGTGACCGTCGAAACGACCGGGAACTGGATGGCGCTGGTTGCAGAGGGCGGGCCAACACTGGGACTCTCGAGCCAGATGCCCAGCTTTGCCGATTCCCTCTCCGAAGACCAGATGCGCGAGATCATCGCCTACGTGCGCGAATTCTGCCCCGATGCCTCCTGGCCAGCCGCTGACCTGAATTTTCGCAGGTCTCTCGTGACCGGCAAAGCCTTTCCAGAGGACGAGATAGTCCTGACCGTCAGCTTCGAAAAGAGCCGTGAGTCTCGGTCGCTGGTCAATGAGTTCACCTTCGAAAAGCGGCTTGGATCGCGCGGGATGGCTGAGGTCACTCTGCCGATCGTCTACAACGACCCCAGGGGTGGCGCAGCGACCGGAGGGGTGGGCGACCTCACGCTGGCATATAAACACGTCTTGCTGGCCAGTCGGGAGTACGGCGCCATCGCGTCGCTTGCGCTCGACCTCGTCTTGCCCACTGGCAACCGCGACCGCGGTCTGGGCGATGGGACGGTGGGTTTGGGACCGTCCCTCCGTGCGGGGAAGGCCCTGGGTCCGTTCGTTTTGCAAGGGGAGATCAAGGCGGTCCTGCCGGCGGACGTGGACCTTGCCCCACGCCGCCTCCTGTACCGGGCTGCGCTTCAATTTCCGCTTTCGCCACTGAAGAGCGGCTGGGTCCCGGCCCTTGAGTTTGAGGCCGACACCAAGATCGAAGGGCAAGCGCGTGACGTCTATTCCCTGGCGCCGATGCTCTATAAGGGGCTGTCCAAGCGGGGGCACATCGCCTTAGCGGTTGGTGCCAAGATCCCTGTGGCCGGGGCGCAGTCATTTGACTACCAGATCGGAGCTTTCCTCTTATGGGAATACCTTGACGGTGGCCTGTGGTGGTGAGGATTCGTTGCCGGTAGAGGACGATGGCGCAGCATAAGTTTCTGCTTGATGAGAAGGAGCTTCCGACCCACTGGTACAACATCCAGCCGGATCTGCCGTTCCCCCTCCCACCGGTGATCCACCCTGGGACGAAACAACCGATCGGTCCTCAGGACCTGGCGCCCTTATTTGCCATGGAGCTGATCAAGCAGGAGGTGAGCCGGGAGCGCTGGATCGAGATCCCGGAGGAGGTGCGGGAGGTCTATAAGCTCTGGCGCCCGTCCCCTCTCTACCGAGCTGTCCGGCTCGAGCAAGCGCTCGACACGCCGGCCCACATCTACTACAAGTGGGAGGGAGTCAGCCCAGCCGGCAGCCACAAGCCGAATAGCGCAGTGGCGCAGGCGTTCTTCAATAAGCGGGAAGGGGTGAAGCGGATCACGACCGAGACCGGAGCAGGACAGTGGGGCAGCGCGCTGGCGATGAGCTGTAACTTCTTCGGCATCGAGTGCAAGGTCTACATGGTGAAGGTAAGCTACCAGCAGAAGCCCCACCGCCGCGTCCTCATGGAGAGCTGGGGTGCCCGGTGATCCCCAGCCCGAGTCCGAACACCGGCGCCGGGCGCGCCGTCCTCGCCAGAGACCCCGACTCCCCGGGCAGCCTCGGGATCGCCATCAGCGAAGCGGTCGAGGAGGCAGCCGGGCGGGAGGACACCCGGTATGCGCTGGGCAGCGTGCTCAACCATGTCTTGCTCCATCAGACGGTCATCGGACTGGAGACACAGCGACAGTTCGAGTTGGCGGGAGAATCTCCGGACATCCTCGTAGGGTGTGTCGGTGGCGGCTCGAGCTTCGCGGGATTTACCCTCCCCTTTCTCAAGGACAAGCTCTCGGGGAAGAACACGAACCTCCGGGTCATCGCCGTGGAGCCGATGGCCTGCCCCAGTCTGACAAAGGGTGCCTATGTCTACGACTTCGGGGACTCCGCCGGGACCACTCCGCTCCTCAAGATGTACACACTTGGCCACTCCTTCATCCCTGCGCCGATACACGCCGGCGGCCTCCGCTACCACGGCATGGCTCCCCTCGTCTGCGCCCTCTACGATCATCGGGTGATCGAGGCCGTGGCCGTTCACCAGCTTCCCACCTTCGAGGCGGCGCTGCAGTTCGCGAGGACCGAGGGCATCCTCTCAGCGCCAGAGCCCGCTCATGCCATCCGGGTGGTGATCGACGAAGCCCTCAAGTGCAAGGCGTCGGGTGAACGCAAGGTCATCGGCTTCGTCCTGTGTGGTCACGGCCACTTCGATCTTGGGGCCTACGACGCCTATCTGCAAGGCAGGCTCCAGGACTTCGAGTATCCTGAGACCAAGATCAGGGAGGCCCTGGCGGCCCTCCCGAAAGTCGAGTGAGTGGCCACGACGTGGCCACATGAGTCTGATGCCAGTTCCCTCCGGTCATCTACCTCCTGAACCCTTGCCGAATCTTCTTCGGGACTTTTTGGGAACATCTTGGAATTCTTTGCTGTCTAATTTGTTGTGTAGATGGCTGGCGGTCCTTTCGTAACCCTGAGCGCTGAATCGTGCCCGCTCGTCACAGGATCCAGTCATCGAGCTGCAGAGTGGGCGACGTCTGACTCAATTAAGTAAGGAGACGAATCATGAATCGTTTAGTTAGACTGTTCAGTGTGGCGTTTGTAATTTCTATCGCTCTGGTCGCATCGGCCGAGGACCAAAAGAGTGATGCTGCCGCTAGGGCAGTGGCCCAGAATGTCCTGCCACTCTCTGAGGTGGTCCTGTATTCGAGCGGTGTCGGCTACTTCCAGCGCGATGGATCGATTGACGGCCGGGGTGAGGTGGAGCTGCGGTTCAAGGTAGACAACATCAACGATCTGCTCAAAAGCATGGTGGTGCAGGATTTCGACGGTGGGCAGGT
>JBGQJI010000215.1:0-3100 GCA_041498975.1 Methylomirabilis sp. (SeqCode) | reverse complement strand
TGCTCGACCTGGGCCTTCAGCACATCTGGCTGCGGCGCCTTTCCAACCGCATATCTGATTTCCGCTGTCCGGAGAATCTGTTTCATGATCTTCAGCTGGTCGGTCAAGATCTGAAGGCTACGGTCCGCCATGAACAGATCGTAGTAACTCTTTTTGACGAGCGCGATGACCTCTCGCTCCTTGGCTCGGGCCTGCGCCGCGGCCATCTTCGCTTCCTGTGAGGCGATCTCCCCTCTGAGCCGTAGCTTGCCTGGGAACGGAACTCGCTGGCGGAAGTTTACCATATGGGTGTTGGCCTGATTGACGTTCGTCGGCTGGCTAAAGGGGATCGCCCAGCTCTCAAAATTCAGTTCCGGATCATCAAGGGAGATGGCTTGAGCAATCCTCGCCAGAGCAGCCTCCACTCCCCTACGGGCCGCCTGGATCTCGGGATTCGACCTGAGAGCCTCCTCGATAATTTGGCTAAGGCTGGTGGTGGTTTCCAACGTCAGAGCGAGCGATTGCCGGGCAGCGGAAGGGGTTGCCGCCAGCAGTAAGAACGGAATACCGAGCAAGAGAGACCTCGTATAATGCATCGCTTCCTCCCTGAAGGAATAGCCGGAGAGATCAACGTGAGCTACAGGTGGTCACTGGCCATCATCCCGGGCAGAAGGGGCCTCTTTAGCGAGCCTCCGGAATCTTCACATACACAATAGGAGGCCCGTCGCCCCGCGAGGCCGATTTGTTAAGAGAGTAGTGTCTGACCCGGACAGGTCAAGCGCCCGGAATTTGGGCCGAGCGGACCGATTTGTTCAGGTCGGATTTGGAGGGGTCAGGCGGACGTGGGGGGGTGAAAGATGGGTCGCACCTTCGAAGCGGCATTGAGGGTAAGGTGAACGGGAAGGGGTCCGAGGACAGATCCGTTGGCGTCAAGACTAGGAGAGGACGGAGGGACACCGCAAAGCATCGGACACATCATTCCCGAGCCCTGCATGCCCATATCTTGCCCCATCATGGGGATCATCTGGGCATACGCCATCATGCTGAGAGGGCACGCCAGAACGACGGCACTCGCTGCCATGACAGCAGCTATCATGAGAATCCTTCTTGAAGCCTTCGAGCGTTGCATCCTGGCGTATCCTCCAAGCGTTGAGGAGTTCGAGATAAACGCTACCACTGAGGGTCTGGCGTGTCAAGAAGATGCTGTCTGTGTAGTGTCCTAATTTGAGTGGGGACTTTCTCTCGCCTCTTGGATTGCCTCCCGGCCCTCGTTGACAAGCAGCGGCAACATCGCCAGCGCAGCCACGGGATCGGCCCACCACCAGCCGAGCCAAGCATTGAGCCCAAGACCAAGCACTAGCGTCAATGAGAGATAAGAGCAGATTGCTGTCTCCGTCGCGTCGGCGGCTAGTGCACGGCTTCCAAGCTTCTTGGCAGTCCGGTGCTTGGCGAACGCGAGGGCGGGCATGACAACAAGCGAGAGACAGGCCAACACGAGCCCCACGGGGCTCTCTTCAGGGCGCTCCTGGAGCCAGAGTTTCTTGCCCGACTCGTAAAGGATATAAGCTCCGAGAGCAAAAAAACTTAGTCCAACGATGAGCAAAGCGCGCCGTTCTGATTGCTTGCTGGCTTCTGGGGTTGCTCCTGTGAGTTCCGCACGAAGTCGCAAGAAAAGAATCGCTCCTGATACGATTTCGATGATGCTGTCTAGACCAAAACCGACAAGGGCTATCGAGCCAGCCAGGACTCCAGCGCCAATGGCTACTATCGCCTCAAGACTATTCCACCCGATCGTAAGGTACTCGAGCTTAAGCCCTCGACGTAGGTCGGGTGTTCGCTGGCTCTCGAGCATGGCATAATTCCTCTAATGCCCACTCCCGGCCGTCCTTCTTGCCGCTATCCAGGGATCACCCTCAGCCTCCAGATATCGTGCCAACCGGAAGGCGAGGGCCCTCAGGCCCTCCTATCGCGAGCGTTGGCCAAGCGTTTGAGGGGGCGCAACTGCAACCAGATAGTGAGTTTTGCTTTCCACTTTAGAGTGCTACCTCAAGCCGCCACTTGATTGAATAGGAAGAGTGCTATGGTAGATGTAGTTAAGGATACTACCTTTCCATGGCTACTGTAAGGAAGGCGGAGTGGACGGGGCTGATTAACCTTCGACGCGAAACTCTTTGATGATCCGGTACTTCTGTATCTTGTAGGCGAGCTGCCTGGGTGTGATGCCCAACCGGGCGGCAGCTTTCACCTGGATGCCGCCTGTTTCCTTCAGGGCGCGCATGACCAATTCCCGTTCGAACTCCCGTATTCCCTTCCAAGTGTCCAACGTGAGGAGACCGCGTTCTTGCTCCTGGCGGAGCTTGACCGCATGCGCGATGAGAGATGCCACAACGGTCAGCACTCGGAGATCCTCCTCCACCGACGCCCGTGCATCCCGGGACGGGCGCTCAGCACTGAGAACCCCCAACACCTCCCCACCGATCTTAATGGGCAGGCAGATGAAGGCGATCCCATGGAGATCGCGGGCTTCGCGCGCACGCGTCTTGTTCAGGAAGTGGGGCTCCTTGCCGATATCGGGCACGGCCATCGGGACGCCCAGCTTCATGACTTTTCCGATGATCCCTTCTCCCATCCGATAGCGGCCACGACGCCGCTCCTCATCGGTCAAGCCGAATGCCGCCTCGATGCTGAGCTCCCGGCGCTTCCGATCGTAGAGGCAGACGGTCCCTTTCGTCATTCCCATGAATGAGTTGAGGATTCTGAGGATAGCGACAAGCCCTTGTTGGAGGTCGATCGGATCGCCCAAGATCTTCGTCACTTCGTACAGGGCGCTGAACCCAACGGTCTTCTGAGCAAGTCGAGCCTTTTCGTTTCGCATCGCCATGCTTCTCATCCCATTCAAAATCGGTGCCAGCCCACGGCGCCTAATCCGGCAAGCGAACTAGGCGCCGCGGGATGACCTGACGCATTTACAAGGCGTACGCGTTCTCGTCGTGCTGGCTCAGATCGAGGCCGGTCTGCTCCTCCTCGTCGCTGACCCTGAGACCCATCACCGCATCGACGAGCTTGAGCAGGATGGTGGTTCCGACGAGCGCCAGCACCCAGCTCGCAAGGACCGCGATCG
>JBGQJI010000214.1:0-3120 GCA_041498975.1 Methylomirabilis sp. (SeqCode) | reverse complement strand
CGGCGACGACGAGCTCTTTCCGTCGCCCGAGCCGATCGGAAAGCCAGCCGGAGCCGAGCTTCGTGAGGCTGGCCGCGCTTTCAGCGATTCCTTCCACCAGGCCGACGAAGATCTGCCCAGCCCCGAGGACACTGGTGAGGAACAGCGGCAAAAGCGGGTAGATCATCTCCGAGCTGGCGTCGGTGAGCAAGCTCACCAACCCGAGGGCCACCACATTCCGGCTGAGACCAAACACGCCGCTTCCTCTCGGATGAGTTACTTGCGGAGACAATGCTTGCCGCATTAGTCAGGAGCGCATTCGGATACGGGAAGGAGGTTCATTTGGGGGGAACGTTGGATGCACTGCGTCTGGAGCCCGAAGAATTCACTGAGTTGATCTGCTTCCTAGGCCAGGGTTCCGCGCCCACCCTGCTCAAGCAAAGCGATCAGTTGGCCGATAATCTCCGCCTTGAGTGGGAGTTTCCTGAGGGCGCCGACCGTGCGGGGGAGGTCGTACGCACACCGCTTCAGCTCAACGATCCCATCCTCGATGATCGCGTAGCTGGCTTCTGGGATACCATCTCGCGGCTGGCCCACGCTTCCTGGGTTGACCACCACCCGCGACCCGATTCCTCGCACCAACGGCAGGTGCGTGTGTCCCAGGAGGATGAAGTCGGCCTTGACCCCGTCGATCTCTCCGCGTAGCTGTTCGTCAGGGAGGTCGGGGGTGATCTCGTATCCGTACAGGTGGTCACGAGGCGTGGCATGGACGGCGGCGAAGCGGTATCCCTCAAACTTGAACTCCGCCGAGGTGGGCAGCGTGCGCAACCAGCTGAGATGCTCATCTTCGAGAACGGTTCGGTGGTAGGCGAGCGTGGCTTCCGCCAATGCCTTGTTTGGTGGCGAGCACTGGCAATCGACATCCAGAGCCAAGGCGTTGTCGTGATTACCACGGATGGCCACGAACGCGTGTTCCCTGACGAACTTGATAACTTCGTTGGGAGCGGGTCCGTAGCCGACCAGATCGCCGAGACAAATCAGGCGGTCGTACCTCTCCCGCGTGACAGCTTCTAGGGCAGCAAGGTTCGCGTGCAGATCAGCGATCACCAGCATTTTCATCGAGTGGTCACCTCTGGTTTCCCTGGATCATCGACCGGGGCGTTATCTCCGATGTCGGGGTGTCTCTAATCGCCAAGGATTCCTCTTGATCAGTTGTCTGTTTCAACACCCTAGGAAATGACCGAACGGAGCAGGCCGGCAGGGATCTGACGCCCTGGGGCGTTTATCCCCCTCACCTCCTCGCCCTAGCGACAGGTCAAGGTATCACGTTGGGGGCCACAGCGACAACGGGAATCTCTGGCGAGATGGCGGGTGAATCTCTTAAACTGGAAGGGCCGAGTTCCACGGTATGAACGCGGGCCTGGAGCCCGGAGCTCCTGTACTGCTGGTCGGAGAGAGTTCACAAATCTGCCTGGCCGGGAGCTTACGCGGGAGCGTGGTCACAAATGGCACGTAATCGGGCCTCCAGCTCAGCGTATCGAGCGAGCTGATCCTCGACCCTGGCACGGGCCGCAACCGCCTCTTCTTCACGCTCCATTCGGAGCGCAAGGGTTCTTTCTACCACATCGCGGATTCCTTGAATCGCACGGGTCTGGTGGTCGTCCATGCTCGCCGTGAATTCCTGGACCCGGGCCTCGATCCGGCGCACGAAGTCGTAGCGGAGCCTCCCGCACTCCATGTTCAGCTTCTCCGCCATTCCGCGGCTCGTCTCGGCGAGGATCCTGCGGCGGACGAGTAAGGTTCGCCGTTTCGGATCAAACGTTCCATTGTCCCTGAGTGGACGACTATTTCCTGGGAAGCCATGCCGGGGCGTTTACTACTGGTGATTCAGCATCCTCCCGTCCTCTAGCATGTAAATGCGATCAAAGCCCTCTACCATCCTGCGATCGTGCGTGACGACGATCACGGCGGAGTTCTTCTCCTTGGCCAGTTTCTTCATGAGGGTCATCACAGTCTTACCCCGTTCCGTATCGAGCTGGGCCGTGGGCTCATCCGCGAGGAGGATCTTGGGATCGTTCGCCAACGCCCGCGCGATCGCCACCCGCTGCTTCTCTCCACCGGAAAGGTTCTCCGGGTACTTCCCGAGGCGGTGCCCCACTTGCAGATAGTCAAGCAGGCTGGTCGCCTTCTCTCGGGCCTCCTTCCCCCGCCTGCCCACTAGGTCCATGGCGATGAGCACATTTTCGAGGGTGGTCAGGAAGGGGAGGAGGTTAAACGATTGGAGGATGAACCCGATCTTCTCGCGGCGGAGTTGGAGGAGGTCCACCTTGTTCCAGCCGTTGTCGAAGACCACCTGGCCGTCGATCTCGATGTAGCCGCTTGTCGGGTCCTTGACGCACCCGATGGCGGTGAGGAGCGTCGTTTTCCCTGAGCCGCTCGGTCCGATGATGGCGACGAGTTCGGCGGGAAACACCTCCAGGCTGGCGTCTGCCAGAGCCGTGACCGCCGTGTCCACGCTCCCATAGACCTTGGTCAGCTTGCGTACTCGGACCACCGGCTCCATCTCAGGTCCCCAATATGACCGATGGATCAACCTTGAGCGCGGTCCGCACCCCCTGCACGCTTCCGACTGCGCAGAGGGCGATCACGATCACAAACAAGACCCCCATGTCGATCGGGAGCAGGACGACGCGCCGGGGAAACTTGTCGTAGCTCGCATAGATGAGGGCAGCCCCGATGAGGTAGCCCAGGATGCCCATCGCCAGGGATTGCTGCATGATCAGGCCGACGATCCGGCGATTTGGCGCACCGATCAGCTTCAACGTGGCGAGCTCCCGGATTTTCTCGATGGTGAGCGTGTAGACGATGAGCGCGATGATGACCGCTGAGATGATGAGCAGGATGATCCGGAAGAGCCCGAGCTGCCGCCTGGGTTTCTCAATCACGTGTTTCGTGAGGATCTCCTCCTCCTGCGCACTAGTCAGGGCGGTGTAGTGGGTCCAGCGGAGGATTCGGACGGCCACGGTCTCGGGGGCTTCTCGGTGATCGATCCGGGCAATGACGGCGTTTACGATGTGCGTGTTGCCCACGATGTCTTCAACTGTGTCCTCGAGCACGTGGGCGAGGCCAGGCACTTTCTTT
>JBGQJI010000213.1:0-3158 GCA_041498975.1 Methylomirabilis sp. (SeqCode) | reverse complement strand
GACCTTCCCAGTGTAGCCGGATGCCATCGGTCGAACTCCTCGGCCATTGTTACAGCCTTGCCTGTGCCATACACCCGGCTTGACCGCGCCGCCACAGGTCAGTGACGTTGATATCGCCGCTATCTTGGCCGACTGGGGGATTAAAGTCAAGGCAGATGGATCCTCCAGTTTAGGCCTCAATGGTCGATGGCAAAGGAGAAAAGAAGTTCCTGCCGCCCCGACGGAGCGTCGAGGGTTACACGGAGTGTGAGGCGGCGGGCGTCTGGCGGGGGATTGGGGAAGTAGATGAATCCCTCGGCGCTGGAGCCGGCCGGAATCGGCTCGAGAGGGAAGGCAAGTCGCTGGATCTCGCGGAGGTCGCGATACCTGCCCCAGTTGATCCCCAGCTCGAGACCGAAGATGGTTGGCTCCGGGCCGCTGGCTTCGACCCCTATCGACGGAATGATGGCCGAGGCGTCCGAACCTCCGAGGAGGAGGCTTATGACCTCCTCGGGTCTGAGGGGATGGCGTATCCGACCGTGATCATCGGTCAAGGCGATTTCGGCGATGCGAAGGGTCGCATCGCTGCGCCCTCGGTTCGCGATCCTGACGAGGAACGGCAGGAAGTCCCTCGTGAGTCGCCTTGGACGATGATGCCAGGCCTCGGCCTGGATGGTCGCATCAACCTCCGCCAGACGTGTGCTGATTGCCTGTCCGGTTCGATCCGGCTCGGCAGCCGGGTCGGGCAAGGCGTGAAGGCGCATGCCCCCACAGGCCTGGAGCAGCAGCATCAGGATCAATGAAGCCCGTTGGACCATAGCATGAGGAAGGTAGCATGCCGGTTTTGACTTGACAATGATCGTGGCAATGATAGTGATAGAGGGCCGAGAAAGAGGAGCAGAAGACCCAGACCACGACGCCTCTGCCAAGGATGTGAGCCGCAGCCCCGTCGGCTTACGCCACAAGGGGCTCGTGGCAAGGGAGGGTCAAGAGAGATCGATGGCTGAGATCGCGCCCTTTAGCGGGTTACGGTACAATCCCGAGCTGGTGAAAGACCTGGCCTTGGTGGTGGCGCCTCCCTACGATGTCATTTCACCGGAGGGCCAACGAGTGTTTCACGCCCGGCACAGCAAAAACGTGATCCGCCTGATCCTCGGTGAGGCGCTGGAGGGAGACGACGCCGTACGGAACCGGTACAGCCGTGCGGGGGAGTACTTTCGTGAATGGCAAGCGGAGAAGGTGCTGGTACGTGACAAAGCCCCCGCCGTCTACCTGTATCAGCAGACCTTTCGCCTGGCGGGGGCGGGCGAGCTGGCGCGGTGCGGGCTGATCGGATTGGTCCGCCTGGAGGAGTTCGGTGGCCGCACAGTCTATCCTCACGAGCGGACGATGGGCGCCGCAAAGGAAGATCGGCTTCGCCTCATGCAGGCGTGCCATGCGAATCTAAGCCCCGTCTTCAGCGTGTACCCGAGTCGCTCCCGCGACCTCGATCGATTGTTCTCCGCTGCTCAGTCGTCGGAGCCGTCCATCGACCTTTATGATTGGGACGGTGTCCGACATCAGGTCTGGATCTGTCACGATCGCGCGGCGGTCCGGGCACTCCAGGCGGATTTTGTTTCTACCCCGATCTTCATCGCGGACGGTCACCATCGTTACGAAACGGCCTTGGCCTTCCGCGACTTGATGCGGGCCAAGGAGCAGGGTGATCCGGCACGTGGGACGCAGCGCCCTTACAACTACATCATGATGACCCTGGTGAGCGCCGAAGATCCCGGGTTGGTCATCCTGCCGATCCATCGGCTCCTGAGGCAGCTTCCCGGCGGCAGCGTGGAAGCTTATCTGGGGGACGTCTGCCGTCAATTCACGGTCGAGAGATTTCCGGTCCCTCGCGACCCTGAGGCCGGGGCAGCCGCCCTGGTGGACCGCCTGAAGCGGACCGAAAAGGGAGCCCATCGTTTCGGCCTATACGCGGGAGGGGAAGACGGCTACCTGCTGACCCTGGCCGACGAAAAGGCCCTGGCAGCGGGGGTGGCGGAGGGGAAGCCCACGGTGTACAGACAATTGGATGTGACCATCTTGCACGCGCTCCTCATCGAGGGGCCGTTGCGCCGGCAGGGGCTGGCCGCTCTTCCAGATGACGCTCTCAACTATACGCACGACGCCGTTGAGGCGATACAACTGACACGGGATGGAGGATGGGGGGCAGCCCTGCTGCTTAACCCCACCAAGATCGCCGAGGTGCTTGCAGTGGCCGAGGCGGGCCTTCGGATGCCGCCCAAGTCAACCTTCTTCTATCCCAAGCTTCTTACCGGCTTAGTGATCCAACCCATTGTGCTCGATGAAATCGTCGAAGTGTAGTTATCAAGGAAGCGATTAGCGGTCAGCGGTCAGCAATCAGCTAGACAAGGCAAAAGGACAAATTCAGTCTCAGAACCTGTCTTTGGGATTGGACTCGGCTCTTGGTATCTTTTTGTTCTTGCTGAATGCTGACGGCTGATAGCTGAAGGCTCAGCGGGAAGGAACGGGACTAGTCGTTTCGCGGACTACGGTAAGATGAGGAGTGTCCAAACGGAACAGAGGGGGTCGGCAATTCCTTCTTCAGAGCCTCCATTTCCTTTTCCAACTCTTCCAGGCGCTCCAGTACACATTTGATCGCCTTTGCCGCCGGGTCCGGGAGATCGGTCATCTCCAGATCGATCGCCTGGGGAACCCGCTGTCCGTCCCGATAGGTGACCTGTCCGGGAACGCCCACCACAACCGAGTTCGGTGGGACTTCCTTCACCACGACAGAGCCCGAGCCGATTCGGCTATTGTCCCCCACCTTGAACGGCCCGAGAATCTTGGCGCCGGCCCCGATGACGACGTTATTCCCGATCGTTGGATGCCGCTTTTTCTTCTCCAGGCTGGTGCCGCCCAGCGTCACTCCCTGGTAGATGGTGACGTTCTCACCGATCTCGGTGGTCTCGCCGATGACGACCCCCATGCCATGATCGATGAAGAGACCCGGCCCGATCATCGCGCCCGGATGGATTTCAATGCCGGTCAGGAATCGGCCCAGGTGCGAGACGAGGCGGCCGAGTGTGTTGGAGCGGTGGTTCCAGAGCCAGTGGGCGAGACGATGGAAGTAAAGGGCATGAAGGCCCGGATAGCAAAGGAGGACCTCCAAGGCACTGCGGGCG
>JBGQJI010000212.1:0-3230 GCA_041498975.1 Methylomirabilis sp. (SeqCode) | reverse complement strand
CAATGCACCCGTTCTCCCCACCCCTCTCCTCGACTGGAGAGGGGTGGGAGACACGGTTCTCAAACAGTGTGACGCTGGTGAGTCGCGGGCGCAACAAACTTCGCACCCAACGTAAGCAGTACGTTTAGTTAGAACTGAGCCCTAAACTCCACACCCGCCGTGTAGGCAGTCTTAGTGGTGCTGGCGCTCCCTGGCGTAGTACCAAGAAACAGGTCCTGGATATTGTCCGCCGCATCCAGAGGCACGAAGACGCTGACGAACGGCTGGATGCGGAAGGCCGGGACCGGGCTAAAGCCGACGTTGAAGTTGAACTCGAAGCCGGCGTCCTCATTTACACTCAGGGTGTTCGCGACACACTGGATCCGGTTCCGCGGTGAAAGACCTCCGGGACATGCAGCAGTCTGAGCGGGCGTAAGCACACCTCGGGAGATCCTATTCGCTGCCGCCTCGACCTTGATCGGCTCAACTGTATCGAAGCGGATATAGGAGAATCCGACGTGGGCATCCCACGCCGAATTGACCTTGCCAAGGACACCGGCCGAGAACTTGAGTAGCCCGGGGTTGTCCCCCTTCCCGAAGCGGTTGTTGAAGAAGGTCCCAGCAGCGCCGAGGTCTTCCAGGATCGTGCCGAGGGTCGGGCCCAGGCCGCGGCCGGTCGTGTTGAAGCCCCAGCCATCCTCGCCGCCGTTCCCGAGGGTAACCGCGCCGAGAGACTGGATGGATTGCAGGCGGAAGCCGTCTTTCCGCAGAGCCTGGCTCAGGTCAGAGATTGCAGTGTATCCCTCAAGGGTGCCATCAAGGGGCTTGTCATCACCCCGCCGATAGTCGAGGTTCACGTAAGGGGTGAGCCCGAGCCCCTGAGCGGTCAAGTCAAGCGCGATCTCGGCGAAGACGGCGAACGACTCGATGTCGAGTTGGTTTCTGCCATAGAGAGTCTGGAAGACTGGCCCAAGCTCGCGCATCTCACCGAACATGCCGACCCCTTCTACCGTCAAATTGAGGGGGCCCAACTTCGAGGTGACGACCACACCGGGATAGTAGATCTCCGCACGACCCGGGTCTGCACCCGGGACGGCACCGCATGTCCCCGTCGGGCAGGACCAGAGGTCGGAGGTGGCCTGCGAAGTGGTGTGGCGGAGGTTCGCGAGGAAGAACGGAGAGACCGAGAGGATTGGGCCGAAGTTAAACCCGACCCGCGCCTCAAAGATGTCGGTGTCACGATCCAGCAATCCTCTCTGAGTGCCATCCGCTGCAGCCCCAAAGCCACCGATCAGGTTGCCGAGTGGCTTGCCCCCATTTCGCGACAACCTCTTGTGGTAGCCGAGGTTCCACGAGAATATCCCCTGGCTTCCGACCAGCCAGATGCCGGGGTCCTCATCCTGGTAGACCAACCCGCCCTCAGGGTCGAAGAGGTGCACGTCGAACCCGATGGTTAGGTCGCCGAACCCGGGAGTCTTGTACGTGAGGCTGGCTCGCTCAAGGTTGAGGTGGTTGATGTCGGCAACGTTCTCGTCAATGCGCGCCTCGTTCTCGAGGTTGATATGGATCGACAGAGGCCCCTTGGCCAGGTCGAAGAGGAGGTTCGTGAAGTTGAAGATATTGAGGGTGCTGTCTCCGATTTGCGAGTCCGGAGAGACGAAGCTGCGGAAGTTACACTGTTTTCCTCCGCAGGCAGGAACATTGTCGGTGAAGTCAGCCCCATTCAAGGTGTAGAACTGGACCTTCTCCACCAGTCCGAACTTGAACTCAAGCCCATCCTCGGTCTTGATGATCGACGCCGCCTGGGCTGCCTTCAAGGGCACCCAGCTTGCTGCAAGCGTTACGGCCAGCAGTGCTATCAGCCATTTTCTCATCGAATCGCCCCCTTATTTTAGGCTGTTAATGGGCCGTGACCTTCCAGTGCTTCAGCTCACTGCTCCTGCGTCCTTTGTTGCCGCTTTATCCCCCCTTTCTCTCGTCGCGTTCACTGGTCTGAGAATCGGCCCCCTCATCCTCGCCTTCTCCCCTGAAGGGAGAAGGAAGGGATTGGGAGATCAACCTCCGCGTGCTGCCCTCAGAAGAAAAAGACATTGATGATGCCGCGTGCCTTGTCTTTGAGAGACGCAACGAACCCTTTCTCCTTGACGGCGGAAAGCACGATGAGGTCCTTCCTGCCGCTGCCGTTCAGATCGACGACGGCCGCATCGCGGACCTTCCCCTCTACCGGGACGGTCTCCCAACCCCTGCTGAAGCTCCCATCCTCGCGGTCATATGCCACGATGCGACCATTCACAGGCTGGTCGCTCCCGAACGAGACCTGGAGGCCATACTTTGTCGAATTGGAGATGGCGAGAAGCTCAGCCTTGGCATCACCCCAGAGCGGGGATGTTTCGACCAGCAATCGCCGCGGGAGTGCGATTCGGTCCGCCAACTCTTCCGGATTGGGCGGGACTCCCGCCCTAATTCCCTGATTGAAGCGCGGCGCCTGCGGGGTCTGGTAGAATGCCAGGTGATCCACCTCGCCCAAATCATCCTTCGCTTCCCAGAGCGTTTCGCCCCGACGCCCGTAGATCGTGACCCGCCTTTGCTCGTTGAGGACGGCCATCTCCAAGACCTGATCGCCAGCAGCCTCGAGAGGCGCAAAATCGTAGAGACCCTTCACCGCTGCAGGAAGGCTCACAGGTTGGCCCGGGAGGTAGCGCTCACCGCTCCAGCTCAGACGGACGATCGGCCCCTCAAATGGCACATACTGCCCAATCCGCTGCCCGATCAGTATCGGCGCGTCGAACCCAGGGCCTTTGAGGACGCGGAGAAAGTAGTCCAGCCCATCGGCGATCCGGACCAGCTTCCCTCCTCTCAGCTCGAGGACATACGAGCGGAGGGCGTTTCTCAGCGTCAAGACCTCCGGCACACTCGACATGGCTGTCACGAACACCTGCGCCGTTCCGCTGCCGTTGACGTCCCCGACATCGAGATACAGGTGACGGACGAATGGGTCAGACTCGGCCCTGGCGATCGGCACAAGCCGCCGGTCCTGCCACCGGTAGACGATCACCTCCGAGCTGGTGATGCCCACAACCTCTGGCCGCCGATCCGCATCCAGGTGTCCGGCTGCAATAGCCAGCAGCGGCTCGTTCAACTCGAATGTCAGATGATCTTTGGAGGCTTGATCTCCCGACTGTCCCGGTTTGTCATCACCCTTGACCAGGAACGAGGGGGTCCCGGCCTTGCGCTGAGCCTCCCCGGCAGCT
>JBGQJI010000211.1:0-3245 GCA_041498975.1 Methylomirabilis sp. (SeqCode) | reverse complement strand
TAGTTTTCGCGCACGCCCCCGAGAGAAAAACGACAAAGCGCTTCAGGGCAAAGCGGGGCAGGTCCCGACGTTCAGTCGGCCGGGCGGGGATACCAAGGCCGAGCGGCCCAGCGAGGCCGTGGCCCGGCCTAGGGCCACACCTTACCGCGACCGACCCGCCTGCCAATCTTTGGCGGGCAGGCGTTCAGGAGGGAGCGGCAAAGGGGCAGAGCGAGGCCGCACGGTGGCCGAGCCTGCAACGATCAGGAGCATTGACGTTCAGTCTACAGACCCAACTGCCCCCCGATAATCACGCGCAAGATCTCCGACGTCCCCTGGAAGATCTCAAAGAGACGCGCATCCCGGTAGTACCGCTCCAGGGGGTACTCCTTGGTGTATCCATACCCCCCATGGATCTGGATGGCCCTGGGGGTACACGAGTTGCCATCTCGGAGGCATACAGCTTCGCCATAGCGGCCTCCTTAGCGAACTTCTCCTTGCGGTCGGCCAGCCAGGCTGTCTTATAGACAATCAGTCGCGCTAGCTCGATCTCGACTGCCATGTCGGCCAGCTTGAAACTGACCCCCTGGAATTTGCCCATCGGTTGACCGAACTGATTTCGATCCTTGGCATATTGCAGCGCATGGTCAAAGGCCGCCTGCGCCAACCCTACGCAGCCGGCTGCCAGCGCGACGCGCGTGGCGTTCAGCGCCTCCATCAGGCAGTAGAACCCTTTCCCTTCCCCTTACTTTTTTCTTGACAGCCGACCAGCCATGAGATAAAAAGATTCAACAGATCGTTTTGATCTGTCCACTCCTTTTCAGGCCGCCGCCGATGAAGCTGAGTCGCGAGAGCGAGTACGGGATCCAAGGGCTCATCCACTTGGCCCAACAACCGGCCGGAACGGTGATGCAGCTCGCCGCAATCGCCGAGGCCCAGGGCCTCCCCCAGAGTTTCCTCGCCAAGATCTTCCAGAAATTCACCCAATACGGCCTAGTCCGCTCGTTCCGTGGCGCCACTCGAGGGTACACCTTGGGCAGGCCTGCCGCCGAAATTTCACTTAGGGAAGTGCTTGAAGCCATTGAAGGCCCCGGGCTATTCGAACGCTGCATCTTCTGGAGTCATCGCTGCGCCGAGGACAATCCCTGTGTCCTCCATGAGGGATGGAAGCAGATCAAGCCCAAGCTGACCGCGATGATGGAAGTGACCACTCTCCAGGACCTCATGCGGCGGACTGCGTCTATGCGGAGGCACAAAGCTAAAGCTGCCCGCTAAATTTTTTTCTTTAATTGACGGAGTAAAATTGTCGCTTGAGTCTTTTGACTGTGACATTCTTGATGTTCCTGGGGCAGCGGAGTCCCAACTACCTATCCTTTTGTTTTGGGAGGTTACGGTTCTCGCCCTTTTTTGGAGGACTTGATGCCCCATTATCAAAACCTGTCGAGACTTCGAGCGCGTTCTTCTCCGTGCGCGATAAACCTAGTAAAATCAACCAATTGAGAAAGTTTTTACCGATGTCGGCCGTTCCGGATCGCGCTGGCCCAGAGCTTGCCAGTCGTTACTGCCACTTTCGAGTGCGCCCCACGCCATGGGAGGCGGCAAACGATGCAAATCCAATACGATCCGCTCCTGACCGAAGCGGTCGTCCTGCAGGAGATCAGTCGCCGGCAGGAGGCAGGCGATCGCGCCCTATTCTGCGAATACCACGTAGCCGCCGACCCCCTCTATCATCGCCGTCCCGAGGCCCGGAATGCGGCTTTTCAGAGGCTGCACGAGCAATTCTTTAACACGCTCGGTTTTCCGGAACTCCTGCAAACTGAACTCCATGAATTCCCTAGCATCGAGAGTCAGGCTTCGGAGGTCGTTGTAGCCTTGGCCGCCGGCTCGCACGAAGAGGGGGCCGATCTGTCGCTCGAGGGGGCAAACGGCAACGGCCAGCCTGCCAAACGGGTGGGGATTCGATTGATGGCAGATCGGTTCCTCGACCTTCCCACCCTGCGGCGCTACCTCCGACACGAACTGCTCCACGTCGCTGATCTGCTTGATCCCAGCTTTGGATATGAGGGAGAAGTTCGACTGGCTATTACCTCGCCCGCAGAAGAGAACATCATCCGTAACCGATACCGGCTCCTCTGGTGTCTCTCCATCGACGCGAGACTGGAGAGGGCTGGTCAGAAGCCTCTCACCGATAGGGACACGAGCCGCCGAGAATTCGATGCCCAGTACCGGAAGTTCTCGCCGGCCGTCAGGGAGGCGATCTTCGAGCGCCTCTGGCGGTCAGAGCCCCTCTCTCATTCCCTGTTGCTCCAGATGGTCACGGGCAGCGAAGCGCTGCTGCGCCTAGCCGGTGATACCGGCCCACCGGGATCAGAGACCCCGCGTCACGTTCCATTGCCCGGGTCGCCCTGTCCCCTCTGTCGTTTCCCCAGCTACCACTTCGTCGAAGATCACACCGTCCTGGATAACACTCTCGTGACTGAGATTCAACGGGACTTCCCTTCCTTCAGAGTGGACGACAACTTATGCGAACGTTGCCTGGAGGTCTATACCCTTCGGGCCGGTCGTTGGTGAGAACCCAAGGGAGAAGGAGGCGTCAACATGGCTCTGACCCGACGACAGTTTCTGCAAGCGACCACCGCGGCGGGGGCTCTCACGATCGCCGACCAGCGACTTGGTCTCAGCCTGCTGCAACCGGCGGTTGAGGTCGGCAATCCACTGGAGAGCTATCCAGACCGACACTGGGAGCGGATCTACCGCGACCAGTACAAGTACGACAGCACCTTCGCCTTCGTCTGCTCTCCCAACGACACCCACTCCTGCCGGCTCCGTGCATTCGTCAAGAACGGCGTCATCCTTCGAATCGAGCAGAACTACGACGTGGAGCGATACGGCGATCTGTATGGGAACAAGGCCACCGTGGCCTGGCACCCCCGTGGCTGCCCCAAAGGGTATACCCTGCCGCGCCGCATCTACGGTCCTTACCGCCTGAAATACCCGATCGTCCGGAAGGGCTGGAAACAGTGGGCCGACGACGGGTTCCCCGAGCTTGAAGCGACCAACCTGAGCAAGTACAGGTTCGACTCGCGGGGCCAGGACGAGTTCGTCAAGGCGTCCTGGGATGAGGTCTTCACCTACATCGCCAGGGGGATGATCCACATCGCGAAGAAATACAGCGGTGAGGAGGGAGCCCGGCGGCTCAAGGCGCAAGGGTACGCCCCGGAGATGATCGAGGAGATGCATGAAGCCGGTACCAGGACGATGAAGCT
>JBGQJI010000210.1:0-3275 GCA_041498975.1 Methylomirabilis sp. (SeqCode) | reverse complement strand
CCCATTAAACGTCTCACCTTCCTGCCGCTCCTTCTGATAGAGGCGCAAGAGAGCCTCGACCGCCCCCGGGACGTTCTTGGATGGGACTTTTGCCACCGGCTTTCCGTATTGGACCTTGCCCGCCTCAAGGCTCGCGCCAAGCATCATCTGGTAGGTCGGCGCCTGCTGGCCATTGAACTTCTTGGCTCCACCAAAGAAGCCGATGTTCGCGATGTGGTGCTGGCCGCATGAATTGGGGCAACCGGAGATCTTGACTCGTATCCCGGCCTCATCCGCCATATCGCTCAATCCGTCCTTGAAGAGGTCTCCAAGCGCAGTGGCCAGACCGCGAGACGAGGTGATCCCGAGCTGGCAGGTATCGCCGCCGGGGCAGGCGGTGACGTCCCCCAATCTTTCGGCCGACGCGGTGGCAAGGCCGACGGAGGCGAGGAGGCGGTAGAGTGCATGGACGGAATCAACGTGAATCCACCTGAGAACGAAGTTTTGTTGATTCGTGCTGCGGACTGTGCCGTCACCGAACTCGCGGGCGGCGAAGGCGAGGGTTCTGAGCTGGACCGAGGTGATGTCTCCCAGCTCGAGGCGGACGTGAACCATGGCATATCCTCGCTGCTTCTGCTCCAGGACATTGGTGGCCCTCCACCGGAGGTAGTGTGGATTGCCAGGCTCCACGGAGGCCCGTGACGCGGCGGACACGTCCCGCCGCGGTGGCCTCTCCTCCCACAGAACGATCGCGGGGAAGAGTGAAGCCATTGTTCCCTCCAGGCCCGCACGCTCCTGAAACACGACCTTCCTGAACTGCTCGATCCCCAGCTTGTCCAGAACGAACTTCATTCGCGCCTGGTTCTTGTTATCGCGGTTGCCATGGCGGTCGAAGACCCGCACGATCGCGGCCACTGTGGGCAGCAGTCGAGCGGCTGGGGTGAACTCCTCCAGGAGTTGCGCGATCCGGGGCGAGGAGCTCAGGCCCCCTCCGACGTACAGTGAAAATCCCCGTTCCTCCTTTCCCTCCGCGACTCGGAGGGTGGCACGGCCCCCGATATCGTGGATGGGGGTGAGACCGAGGTCGTCGGGGCAGCCCGAGAAGGCGATCTTGAACTTCCTGGGAAGGTTCTGGTTCATCGGATTGCGCAGGAGGAATCGCGCAACCGCCTCGGCGTACGGGGTGACATCGAATGCCTCTTTGGGGCAGACGCCGGCGCAATGCGCGACCGTGACGTTGCGGACCGTGTTGCCGCATGCCTCCCGGGTGGTCACGCCGACCGACGCCAGGCGATCCATCAACGCCGTGACCTGCTCAAGCTTGATGAAGTGGACCTGCACGTTCTGGCGGGTGGTCACGTGGCCCACCCCCCTGGGCGACTGCGCCGCCATCTCGGCGAGCACCTCCAGTTGGGCTGCACTCAGCCCGCCCCAAGGGATCTTGACCCGGACCATCTGCTCGCCTTCCTGCCGCTGGCCATAAATCCCATTCTGCAGGCGGAACCGCCTGAACTCATCAGGCGAGATCTCCCCACTCCAGAACCGATGGACGAACTGATCGAAGGTATCGATCTCCCCCGTCTCGGCCCAGGAGGGCCTCTCAGCGAGGCCGGGCTGTTCTGAACAGACCCCTTCCCCGCTCGAGGTCGCAACGCGGAGCCCTTGCCCGCTCCCCAAGGTCTCGCTCGCGTCACTCATTGGTGAGCCTCCTTGTGATTCGGCTTGATTCGACCCCTCATCGGGCGTTACACACCGTGCAGATGTCCGTCAGACAGGCCGCCCTGGAAGCCCGAGGAAATCTGGACCTCACCGCATGGCTCGGGTCGCCCTGAAGGGTGCTGATAGGGGTCGCTCTCTTTAGGGGCGAACATCGGTCGGGGCAGCGGATGACTTCTTCTGCCACCGCACGCTGAGATCACCATTCGGCACTGGCGCGGCCAGCATCGCTCCCCCGATGCCATGCCGCCCTCTGAAGAAGACATACAAGAGGTAGAGGTCGAGGAAAATCACGGCCAGCCACACGCTATACGCGGCCGGGCTGGCAATCAGCGTAAGATCGATCAGGACCCTCGAGAGTCCGAAGCCCACAACCCAGGCATCGAAGCTCATGCAGATTCTCCTGAATGTCTCGGCATTCAATTGCCTGATGATGTACGCCCCAAGCGGGAGTCCGATCACAACACTGGGCACGATGGAGGAGAGGATCTGCGTGCTTCCGACGCTATACAGGCCGAGGAAGTAGTAGGCGATCGCCGTAAGGGTTGATTCAACCACCCTGATGAGGCCCAGAGCGGCTCGAAATTCCTCCTTAACGAAGCCCTGGTTGTTGAACATGAGCGCCAGCGGAGGACCGGAGATGGTGGTGACCGAATAGAGGGCACCGACGCCCGCCCCAAACGGGATCCCGATCGCGCGCTCCGAACGAATGGGCCTTCTCAGTCCCGCGGCTTGGAGAAGGATGAGGGGAAGGAGCATGGCATAGGTGAAGAGCCTGAGCCATCCGGGGTGCGCCTCCGAGAGCGCATAGCTCCCTACGATGATACCGGGGATCAGCCCGAACAGGATCGGGAGCGCTCTCCTCCAGATCTTTGGGAGACTCCTCCTGTTCACGAGCAGGGTGTAGCTATTGACCACCACTTCAACCAATACCAGGGCCGGGCTTAACACCCTATTCGGATAGAACAGGAGCGCAACGGGGACTGTCAGAGATGAAAAACCGTACCCCAGTGCCCCATTGACTGTGGCTGCAAAGAAGGTGATCGCTACAAGGGTGATGAGCTCGACGCCAGGGAGCATCGTATCGTCCGCCTCCATTCATCGGTCTGATCTGAGTCTGATGTGCTGAGCTTCTTGAGCGCCGGCCGCAGACCGACCATGATCAGTTTCTTCCCCTCCGGCCTTCGATATTCGCCTAGGCGCCTGCGCATGATCTCCATGCGGTTATATATGACGGAAAGGGTCCCCCGCGTTCAGCCCCCCACCCCGCGGGGCGGTCTGCCCGGCGAAGGATCTCTGGCAACCGCGGCCACCTGCTCCCCCGCAAGGAGCCCCCGCAGCTCGACATCGCTGTGCCTGGCGCAGAATTGGCGGAAACTCTCGCCGTGCATGCGGTCCATGAGGTATGCCGCCAGCAGCCGTTCAATCGCATCCGGCACGTCGGTTGCCTGGATGCGGTACCCCACGGTGCGGGCGATGGCCTGATGTTTCCCCACCGCCCCACCGAGGCAGAAGTAATAGGCATCCACCATCTTTCCATCCACCTTGATCTTCTTCCCCTCGATCCCGATGTCGGCGAT
>JBGQJI010000209.1:0-3378 GCA_041498975.1 Methylomirabilis sp. (SeqCode) | reverse complement strand
GCCTTGGCGGTCGAGCTGCGGCCCTACAACATCAGGGTCATGGCCATCTGTCCCGGGGCAGTGGACACACCGTTGTGGGACAGACTCGGCAAGTTCGACCGGGGCCGCATGCTGAGAGACGAAGATGTGGCGGAGGCCGTCCTTTGGGTGGCATCAGAGCCCGAGCGGGTTCATGTCGAGGCAATGGTGATCGGACACGTGAGTGGGGATTTGTGAACAAAGGAGGTGCCAGGTGCGAAGTACGAAGTGGACAGCCAGGAGTGGGAGGTGCGACGTCCGGGCCTTGTAGGGGCGCCGCTTGCTGCGCCCATTTCGAGGCGTGACGAAGAGGCTTGACATTCCTGCGTGGGTTCCTTAAAGTTCTAATTAGCAAGAAACTTCAAACTGGCGGTGAAGGATGAGGGGAACGAAGGGGCTCATGGAGCGAAACCGGCCAGGTCACGGCCTGGATGCCGAGGTTGATCTGCCGGTCTATCCCATTGGGGTGGTTGCCGAGCATTTCGGAGTCAGCGGCCAGACGCTTCGTCTGTACGAGTCGAAGGGCTTGTTAAGGCCGGCGCGGCGAAATGGCGAACGCTACTACTCCACGTGCGATATCAGGTGGATTGAATGCCTCCGTCACCTGATTCACGAAGACAAGGTGAGCGTCGAAGGGGTCCGGCACCTCTTGCACTTCGCGCCTTGCTGGCAGGTGGTCCAGAACATCTGGGCCGGCGCTAACGCGATATGCAGGGATTGCCCGGTCTATCTCAAGGGCACTGGGGAACTTCGGGCACGCCAGCGGTATCGTCCCCGCTCGAGTGCCGGGGCGGTCCGCCGATGAAGCAAGCCTGTCCCGAGGGCGTCGAATGGAAGGGGGAGATCGATGGCTAGCGAACAGCAGAGAGGAGCCATCCCGGGGGTTAGATATCCCATCGCCATCGCCAGCGGCAAGGGTGGCGTCGGGAAGTCCACGGTCGCCGTGAATCTGGCCGTAGCCCTCGGGGCGACTGGGGCAAAGGTTGGATTGCTGGACGCCGACATCTACGGGCCCAGCATTCCCATCATGATGGGGGTGCACGGGTCCCCGCGGGGCGATGGGGAGAAGATCGAGCCGCTCGACGGGTTTGGCATCAAACTGATGTCGCTGGGCTTCCTGCTGCCGGACAACTCGCCGGTCATTTGGCGCGGGCCGATGGTGGCAGGCGCCATCCAGCAGTTCCTGCATGACGTGGCGTGGGGCGAGCTGGACTACCTCCTGATCGATCTGCCGCCCGGGACGGGGGATGCCCAGCTCACCCTGGCTCAAACGATTCCGCTGACCGGAGTCGTCATCGTCATGACGCCTCAAGATGTCGCCATGCAGATCGCTTCTAAAGCGCTTGGAATGTTCCGCCAGTTGAAGGTGAAGGTGCTAGGCATCATCGAGAACATGAGCTACTTCATCTGCCCCCACTGTCATCAATCAACCGAAATTTTCAGCCGGGGCGGGGGCAGGAGGGCCAGCGAGCGACTGGGCGTCCCATTCCTTGGGGAGATCCCGTTGGACGAAGAACTCCGCATTGGTGGCGACATGGGGCAGCCGATCCTGACGCGCTCCCCGGGATCTCCGACGGCGGAGATCTACCGCAAGCTGGCAGAGACACTGGCCGAGCGAGTCAAGGTCGAGAGCCTTGCGGCCCCTATCATCCAAATTCGTTGACCGTCTGGGATATACCAGAGCATATGTCGCACGCTTCATACAAGGGCCGGTCCGGGCTCCTCTGGGCCGACGGGAGATGCGCATGACGCAGGGGAGGGTCGGGTCCGGCAAAGGGAGTGAGACCCATCATGCCAGTCGAGAGTGAGGATGTCTTGGAGCGAATCCGGAGGGAACTGATCTCCATACGGGAGCAGGGGAACAAGATCACCGAACGCGACCTGTTGCGACTGTCAGCATTGACCGGAATCGACTATTCCACTATATTACGGATCGAGCAGGAAATTCCGCGGAGATAAGCGAAACGCCATGGGTGTTCACGATCATCAAGCAGAGGCGAAGAAGGTTGGACCGGTGCGATATGTCAGGCTGAGCATCACCGACAGTCGCAAGACGGAAGAGGATCACTCGGGCCGTCTCATCGAATCGCTGTTGAACGAGGCCGGACATTCTCAGGTGGCCTCCATGATCCTGAAGAATGATCCTAAGGGTCTGAGGGAGGTCATCAAAAAGCTGTGTGAAGAGGACGTAGACCTGATCGTCACGGCCGGTGGGACAGGGCTCAGCAGAAAGGATCAGACGATTGAGGCCATCAGCCCCCTTCTGGACAAGGTGCTGCCGGGTTTCGGCGAGCTGTTCCGGAGTCTGAGCTTCCAGGAGGTCGGGAGCGCCGCCTTGATGAGCCGGGCGCTCTGTGGGACGGCCAAGGGCAAGGTCATCGTGTGCCTGCCGGGTTCGGAGCACGCCGTGCGTCTCGCTCTGACGAAGCTCTTGATACCCGAGGCGCAGCACCTCGTCTGGCAGGCGGCCCGGTGAGGGGGGAAGGAGGGAAGAGGGATGGCTGAACAGGAACGGAAGCAGAAGCGCGACGCTGGTGGTGCCCCGCCCGAGGGGGGGCAGCCAAATCCGGAGACCACGAAGAAGGGAAAGAAGCTGAAGGAGGATCTCGACAAACTCATGGATGAGATCGACGAGGTCCTCGAAGAGAACGCCGAGGAATTTGTGAAGAGCTACGTCCAACGCGGCGGAGAATAACCCAAAGGGCGTGGTCACAGATGCCGATCTATGAGTTCCTCTGCTCGAGCTGCGGACGGGTGTTTGAGAAGCTTGTCCTGCGGAGCGATGCGGTCGTTGAATGCCCGAGCTGCCCCGGCGCTTCCGTGGAAAAGCAGTTCTCCGCGTTCAGTTTCAAGGGCGAGCGGGGCTTTGTTGGCTCCGGCGTCGGGTGAGGGGGGTGCGCGGCAGGCGGCTGAGGCTGCGCCCACTGATCTCGGCGGGTCCGAGGTGAAGGGAGTTCGAGGCAAGACCTTCCAGGCCGATCGACCTCGACCAGTGAATTCGATATTGTCTCATTCAACTCATTTCAAGATCTCGAAGTAATCGTCGATGATCAGAAGGCTGAGCGTTCGAACGGCTCAGCCTTTGGTGTTTTCGCCCTCTGATTGTCTCAACCCCATTCCTATCGTCGACCCCTCCTCTCGCGGACCGAGCGCGGGGCAGAAGCGCAATGCTTCATACAGACTCGCACATCACGCGCGGCTCGGCCCGATTTCCTCTGCCTGCAGATGCAGCCCTCCACGAGGGGGAGCAGAGCGCATCGTGAAAAACCCGGCGATCAGAGACCCGCCGGCCATCTGCCTCACCCGCTGTGCCATTGGATTGGCGGTCCCGACTATCACCTCACTGTATCGCGGGAAGGC
>JBGQJI010000208.1:0-3389 GCA_041498975.1 Methylomirabilis sp. (SeqCode) | reverse complement strand
CTTGATTCCCTCTACCGCGAGGTCAGTGAATGAACGATACGTCTCCCGAGGTCGAGCGGATCTATCGAAGCATGCTGCTCCAGCGCTCCGGGGAGGAACGCCTGAAGATGGGATGTTCCATGCACGCCACGGCCAGAGCGCTGGTCTGCGCCTCAGTGCTGGAGAAGGACCCGCTGGCCTCGCCCGCTGCCCTTCGCGGGGCGCTCTTCCTCCGCTTCTATGGCCATGAATTCAACGCCGAGGCACGGGAGAAGATCCTCCTTGCACTGGAAAGGGATGCCCGTCAAGAGGTCTAGGGCATTATCGCCGTCTACGACGCCGCCTATGTTGCCCTGGCCGAAGCCGTGGGGGTTCCTCTTCTCACCGCTGACGAGGTCCTTGTCAAGAGGCTGAAAGGCCACAGTATAGTCCTGAGGCTCGGAGATTTTAAGGTGTGGGCGCGGAGATAACAAGAAGACGTTTGGTACGGGCGTCGGTTAGCGAAGGCCGGGCCAGGGAACCCTCGATTGACATAATGCATAAGAATTTAGTATCATCATGCATCATATATATGCATAGAGGAGGATGATACTGATGCGGACTACGATGGATTTGCCTAAGGATTTGCTGGAGGAGGCGAAGAAGGTGTGCGGCACGAAGACGATGACAGGTACCGTTATTCTCTCGCTCCAGAAATTAGTTGACTCCAAGAAGATCGAAAGGCTTCGATCCTTGCGCGGGAAACTGGAACTCAATGTGGATCTGAAGCGATTGAGGAAAGACCGGACCGCCGCTCGTCCAGGCTCACCGAAACCTAGAGGATAAGCCATCGTGAGTGATATTCTGGTGGATACATCGGTCTGGCTGGAGTTCTTCAGAGTAAAGGGTTCCCCCTATGGGGAGGCGCTGGACCAGTTGTTAGAGGAGGAGAGGGTCTGCACGGCCAACTTGATCAAGGCAGAGATCATTCCCGGGGCCAGGACGCCAAAACAGTTCCGCGAGCTCAGGGAGTATTTTGATGCCCTTCCACTGGCCAACGAGCCGGCGTCGCTATGGGAGGAGATCATGGAAGCCCAGTTTCGACTGAAGCGAAGAGGAATCAATGGTATCAGCATCCCGGACCTCATGATCGCCGTTGTAGCCAAGGCCAACGGAAAGGTTATCTTTACCAAAGACAGCGATTTTCAGCGCATCCAGCGGGCGTTACCAGTGGACTTGATGGAATGGTAGGGGCGCTGCTTGCTGCGCCCTCCATGTTATCCTTCTCCCCTGTGGGGTGTATAGACTGGGGAGAAGGCGACGTTCAGGGGGCAGGAAACGGGAGAGAGAGATGGCACGCTTTATTCCAGTGAAGAGACGAAACGCCCAGTTTGGAAACATGAACCGCGAGCCGGGCTAGTCATTCTGGAGGCGTCATGCCTCGCAACGATCAAGTCACCCGCCAGTGGCATCTCCTCAGAAAGCTAGAAAGTCCCAGAGGCTCGACCCTTCAGGAGCTAGCCGAATCCCTGCCTGACGATTTCCCGAAACACCTCCGGACGATACGGAGGGACATGGCTGCCCTCGAGGGTGCAGGCTTTCCCCTCGTGACGGAGCGGGTCGATGGGCGCGTTCGCTGGAAGCTGATGGAAGGCTTTCGGCGCATTCCCGCCTTGGCATTTTCTCCCACCGAACTCATGGCGCTGATGTTCAGCCGCGACCTGCTCAAGCCTCTGGAGGGGACCCAGATCAAGGGCGCGCTCGACTCCGCCATGAATAAGGCCGCCGCCGCTCTTCCGCCTCAGGGCCAGTCCTATGTTAGGCAGATGCGGGGCCTTTTTTCGATCGGCCTTGGTCCCCACAAGGCGTATCGACACCACCGGGACACCATTGATCGTATCACGCAGGCGATCAGCCAACTCCGCACGCTCCAGATGCGGTACTACTCTGCTTCCCGCAATACCACCACGCGTCGAGAAGTGGATCCCTACCGTCTCCGGTACGCTGCCGGAGCCCTGTACCTCATCGCCTACTGCCACTGGCGCCGGGACGTGCGACTGTTCGCCGTGGACCGCATCCGCTCCCTGACCATCACGGATCACCCTTATCAGATGCCGTTGGGCTTTGACGTAGAGGCGTATGTTCAGGACGCCCTTGTGGTCATGAGAGGAGAACAGGTCACAGTCGAGCTCCTATTCAGCAGGTCCGCCGCCCCCTGGGTGAAGGACCGGCTGTGGCACCCAAGTCAAAGCTTGACCCCGCTCAAGGGAGGGCGCCTGAAAATGACCCTTGCGGTTGCAGACACGCCTGAACTGGTCGGCTGGATTCTGAGCTTCGGCGGTGAGGTCCAGGTTGTCAGACCACCGGACCTCATGGGAAAGGTCCGGGCGGAGGCCAGGGCGATCCTCCAGAAAACCGTAGCCTAGACGATGACAGTCAGACCGAGCCGGCGAAAATCCTCATCGAATGCAAGGCAGGGCGCATTCTCGAGCAGCGTAGTCACCACAACGAAAGAAATGGCATCGCAAAATGAAAGGCGGTGATCGCGTCCGTAGTGGCGAAAGATCTGCTCGGCTTCCTCGCGCACCCGGTCCCCGTATCGCACGATCTGGAGCAGGGGTTTCACCTGAGCCAGGAAGGCCAGCGCCGCATGAAAGCTCCTTCGGTACCGTAGGAGCGTGACCGTCTCGCTAATGACGTCCCATGTCGCGCAAAGGACGCTACTCGTCGAGACCACTTCCGCTGCCAGCGTCTTCGCCCGCGAGTGATTGACGTCACTTGGATCAAAGCATGCATAGAAGAATGACGTGTCGCAAAACAGGCGTGGTGGAAGGGCCATCACCGGCTCCGCCCACTTGGGCCGTACAGAGATTCTTTGGCGTGAGAAGATATGGTCGTCCGTCGGCCGCGGTGTTTCGGGAGCTTCGCCATCAATTCCATCAGCTTCCTGGCGGCTGCCCCGGGCTCGGGCTCGGGCGTGGCCGCCCGAAGCTCCGCCACAACCTCATCATGTACGGTGATCTCCACGCTAGTTCCCGCTTCCCTTCGGACCTGCCGAACCAACTCGGGCAGTCGCCTTCTGGCCTCACTGATCGAGATTTTCATGGTCACCTCCGGTGAAATATACTCGAAAGTGTACAATATTGTACGAATAGTGTCAATTTGAAAGTGACCCCGGATGTCACGCGGGTTTGGTAATGTAGTAATAATAGTTGACGGACGAAGAGGTTCGATGCCTTGTGTAGATGTGGCCTTCTTGCTAATGGGATTTATGATGTCCTTGGGCGATGAGTGATCGGGATGCCCTCGTGTCGTTAGACCGAGTCGAATCCTTAATCCTGTCGATCCGTGGCTGACGGGTAATCCTCGAGTCGGACCTCGCGGAGCTCCACTGAGTCACAACCCGCGAGCTGGTGCAGGCGGTCAGCAGG
>JBGQJI010000207.1:0-3410 GCA_041498975.1 Methylomirabilis sp. (SeqCode) | reverse complement strand
TGCGGCTGACAGGGGCCCAGGCGGCGCTGCCGATCTGGACGCAGTTCATCGAGCAGGCCTCCGCCGGGCGTCCGACCAGGGGGTTCCAACCTCCTCCGGGGATCGTGACGGCGAGGATCGATCCGACGAGCGGTTTACGGGTGAGCTCCGGGTGCCCCGGCGGCATGGACGAGATCTTCATCCAGGGGACGGAACCGGCCGAAAGCTGCCCCCAGAGAGAGTTCGCGCTCTTCGGCTGGCTCCGCCGCCTCTTCTCGAACTGACCGGTATCTTACAGGTGTGCTGACTTGACCCTCATTGGAGGTCGTGATAGAGTCTGCCAGGTACTTCCCTTACAATGCCCCGCGCCCGTAGCTCAGCCCGGATAGAGCGTTTGCCTGCGGAGCAAAAGGCCGGCAGTTCAAATCTGCCCGGGCGCGCCATCTCCCGCTTTGTGTGACCCTCGGATCCCGCACCGCGATGCTGTCGTTGCCCCGACCCTCTCTCGCCTGTCATCGCGAGGAGCGGGTGAGCCAAAGCCCAGAGCGAAGCGAAGGGGACGAAGCACCCTAAGGGCAGGGCCTGTCCTGAGCCTGCCGAAGGGCTCGCCCTGACCAAGGAAGGGCGCAGCAAGCGGTGCCCCTACAAATCCGCAACCCGTATTTGGCGAGATTGCCACGCTCCCGTTGGTCGCTCGCAATGACAAGAGGATACTTCGAAAGCCTCTCCATGGACTGTGATTGCTACGGGCTGAAGCGGATCGTGATGATATCGCCGTCCGAGATCAGATAGTCCTTCCCTTCGAGTCGCACCAGTCCTTCCTTTCTGGCTGCCGCCATGGAGCCACAGCGCATCAATGCCTCAAAGGCGACCACCTCTGCCCTGATGAAGCCCTTCTCCATGTCGGTGTGGATCGTTCCGGCCGCCTGTACGGCGGTGCTGCCGCGAGCGATCAGCCAGGCTCGCAGCTCATCCCCCACCACAGTGAAGAAGGTGATGAGGCCCAAGAGGTCATAGCAGGCCTGGAGCAGGCGGGGCACCGCGGAGCCGTTGAGGCCGAGTTCGGCGCGGAAGGCTGAGGCCTCATCGGGCGGGAGCTCCGCCAACTCCAGCTCGAGCTTCGCCGGAAGGGCCAGGACGCGCGCGTGAGACCACCCGGCCTTTCCCGTCACCTCTTCCAATCGCGTGGAAAGCGCGCCTGCATCCTCTCCGACGTTGATCAGATAGCACAGCGGCTTGGCCGTGAGGAACTGAAAGCCTCGGAGAAGGCGTTCATCCTCCGCCGAGAAGGAGATTTCCCGAAGTGGCCGCTCGCCTTCAAGGGCCTCACAGCACCGTTTCAGGAGCGCCAGCTCCTGCAGGTTTTCATCCTTTTTCCCTTTGCGCAACCCTTCCTCGATCTTCGCGATTCGTTTCTCCACCACGTCCAGATCGACCAGCAGAAGCTCGTCCTGGAGGATGGCGGCGTCCTTTGCCGGATCGACCCGTCCCTCGACGTGCGAGACACGCTCGTCTGTGAATGCGCGAAGAACCGCCAGGAGCCCGTCCGTCTGCCGCATCTGTGGGACCACCTGCGCGCCGGCGCTCCCGACCTTTCCGGAGCCCTTGACGAGGGGGGGCAGGTCGATGAACTCGATGCACGCTGGCGTCACCTTCTTCGGTTTGAACAGGGAGGCCAGACGCTCGAGCCGAGGATCGGGGATCTTGACCACGGCGATGGAAGGTTCACCCGTGCGGCCGCCGTGGTGGCTGGGTTGGCCGAGGGTCAGCAGACTGTAAACCGAGCTCTTGCCGGAGCCCGGCAGCCCGATGATGCCAATGCGCATGCGATGATCCCTTTGGGGAATACCCGCAGCCGACCAGCGAGAGACAGTAGCCTGGGATGATTACCGGCGGGAAGGGCTCGGTGTTCCACCGCCCCCACTGATCGCTATTCGATCTCTCACGGACTGGAGGAGGCGGAATGCCTCATCATCGTCCACGACCTTGTCGATTCTGTAGATCACTTCCAGGATGCTTCTCCCGTCTGCTGCGGCCTTTACCGAGAGGTCGACCTGATGTCGGATCTTCTGGGCAGTGGTCGGGGTTGCACGGTCGCTGAGCATCTTTAGGAATATCTCTCTCGTGGCCAGCAAGGTCTGTGCGGTGTTGTCCTGTTGGTCGATCTTGAACTCGCGCTCCCGAAGAACGTCCAGGGCCGTGGTCCAGACCTCATCGGCTGGAGCCATGAAAAGGGCCGACTCGGACCGAATCCCCCAGCTAATGCACGACACGAGTCCTGTGAGCGACAACGCCATGAACGCCACGGCCACCAGCACAAGGTCGCTCCCCCTTTGAAAGGGCCTGTCCGGGGCGGAACCACGACCATCGCCCGCCCTATGATCCGCGCTCCAGGTCATTGTGTCTCCTCGTGACCGCCCCACCGATCGGTCAGGGGTTTGCTTTGCGAAAATCTTCGACAAACCGCTCTAATACGCCGTCGAGCGCTTTCTTTACAGCGGTGGGAGCGAAGACCTCGCCGGTATAGATGACGCTTTCCGCCCAGACGGTTGCGAGGGTGATCTTGTATTCCTGGACCTGGGAGTCGGGAAAGTCCTTGCCCACCATGATCATGCTGGGCCGCCTGAGTTCGACGCCCAGGGTGCCGTGGTAGCCGAGGCGGCTCTGAAAGTCAGCCAGGTTCACATTGATGTAGAGCACCGTTATCGCCTTCTGGTCCACCTTGAGGGCAGGGAGTCTCTCCTGGAGGATCTTTTGGGCTTGCGTTTCCACGGCCTCCCGTGTCACCCCATGCGTGGTCTCAACTGCGCTCAATTGCGGAACCAGGATGCGAAGAGCCTTGACCCCTTTCAAGGCCTCTTCTCCAGATTTGATGGGGGTCGCCTCGATCTGTGCCATCGAGTCGGTTGTGCCAGAAAGCGCGAGCAGCACACAGAGGAAGCCGCTCGACGCAACGTTCCGCAGACGTGGTATATCTCGCATTGTGATTCTCCTCGCCCGATCCCAACGCTCGGTTCTTTCTGACGATACCACACGCTCACCGGTGTGCGCCACTCGAAACACGGCTTCGCCGCCTGCCTCGAAATCGGCATGGTGTCCTTGACGCATCAGGTCTCGAAGTGTGTCGAAGAATTGGTCAGGACCATGCCTCCCCGCGGCAGGGGGGCAAGGATCGCTCAGGGCATTCCCTCGTATCACAGGCTTCGGTAGGCGTTCAAGGCGAGGGAGTGCCCGTCCGACCATCCTGAATGGGCGACAGATCGAGGCCGTCCAGCATGTATCCCTGCGTCTTCGGGGATGGCGCCTTTCCGGGCCTTTGCTGTCATCCCTCTCCATAATATTCGCACAAATTTCTTGACCAGAAGGAATAATGACACTAACCTCATCGGCAACCGAGGGGGCCATGCAGTCGCGTAGGCCTCGGATCGAAC
>JBGQJI010000206.1:0-3477 GCA_041498975.1 Methylomirabilis sp. (SeqCode) | reverse complement strand
CCCGCATTCGGGTCAGGCTGCCTGGCACGATGCCAGCGGGCGTGTACTGGCTGGCCATCTACGGCCTGGATTTGCGCGGAAATCCTCTCCTGATGAGCAACCAGTTGCGAGGGCTAACCGTCCGGGTACCCGTCATCCGCCCCACGCCAGGGCCCGTTGCCTCGGTTCCCTTTTGGCCACTTGTAACGCGCCCGCCCGCGCGCACGGGAACGACGCACCAGTTGGTGTATGCTGCGAATCACCCGGCCTATTGCCTCCCGCGTACACGCAGCACTGCGCCGACCATCAGTGATCCGGGCGCTGGGAGCGTCATGGTTGGCTATACGAATTTCTATGATCCCGGCACCGAGCCTTTCCCCTGCTATGAGTCGATCATTCACCTCTTCCGCGGGATGGTGCTGTTCGATCTGAGCGACCTCCGAGGCAGAACGATCGAGCGGGCCGAGCTGTCCTTCAGAACCAGCCAAGCGCCGATCGCTCACCGAACGCCTAGTTGTATTGAGTCGAATCCCTTTGATCTCTACACGCTGTCCCGGGACTGGGCCGCCGGATTTCGCGACGGCCATATCCCCTATGGTGCCACGGCAGGGGTGATGGGTGCAGCGTCGGCCGGAGGGTACACCCGCGACCTCACCGGGCTGGTCCGTCAATGGGTCGGTGGTAGCCTGCCCAATTATGGTCTGGTTCTGGTCGGCAGAGGTGAAGGGGCCCAGGTCGCCAACGCTGCCTGCGTAACGCGCGCGAGCGGGTTTTCACTCAGAGTGGACTACAGGTAGCGGAGGCTGATGAACATGCTCGAGACCCCGAGGGGCAGATTGGTCGGTGGGCCTCGTTCGATTCCGCCCTAAATAGGGATCCGTCAGTGGGAATGGCATCTGAGAGGTGGGAGAAACGGGATGAAACGATTGGCGAGTAGCACGGCTGCCTGTTCGACCTGGGTTCTCTTGAGCGGCCGAATTGATGCGTGCCGAGCGGTCCGGCGGCTGATTGGTCCCAGCTTGTCCTGCCGCTGACTCAAGGGCCCGAAAGCTACTTTTCGGGAGGACTTGCGGCTTGAATCGAAGGGGGCGCCAAGATAGAGCAATCCCGATGGGTTCCGGTCACCTCCTTATGGCATGGCCAGTTGTGCGCCGATGAACCTTTTCGGCTCGACCGGCGACATATCGAGTGACCAGCATTTTGGCAGGTTGCTTGCGGGAGCGGCCAGGAATCAGGAACCGAAACGGGAGGAAAAGAAAGATGAAGAATACGTTGAAGTTCATCTTGGTCTCAGCGGTGCTGATCATCTTCGGCAGTGTGGCGCTAGCCGGCGATCCATCTGCCCCGATCCGCCCCACCCCCCTTACCCCGGCACCCACGCAACCGAAGCTTCTGGAAAAGACCCCCCCACCAGTCTTGCCGGGGCTCAAGCTGCCGCCAGGGGCTCTGGATGTTCCAGTGATTGAGCAGTTTCAAGCGAGCATACCAAGTTGTAGCAGCAGGCATGACCCAAGCCGGGCACTTCTTTCGTATCGCGTGACTCCGGGACGAGGGGGGTCCAAGATACAACGAGTGAAGATCAATGCTATTAAGTTCGATCCAGAATCTGGGCCGATAAGGGTAATCTATGAGCAGTCCGCGCCGCCAGGGAACCCGTGGCCGGTGGCCGCAGACGTTGGCATTCGAGACCCCGGGCCTGCCTGGTGGACATCGGCTTATGTACTGGTGGCCTGGAACGCTGCGGGTGGCTCGACGAGCAAGCGCATGGGATTCTACTATTCCCCAGAATTTGTTGTCACAGGGCCGGTGGAGAAAACGGGCCCTGTAGCCCCTTCCGGCTTCTACAAAATCAGAATCCCCTTTCGATACCACGCCATTGATTTGGCTGCCCGGAGGATGGAGGTGAGCATTGATGGGATGCTACACCCGGTGGCCGCTCTTTTTGAACGTGGACCAACTGAGATGGATAGAGTGGCTGCGTGGTGGGAAGATAATAATCTGAATGCGACGCGGGCACGGGTCTTCACTCTTAGGGCGTATGGCCTTTGCGACGGGCGAGCATATGAACAGACGGCTGTACTGCCAGCAGAAACGCGATCGGGATCCTCTCCACCGCCACCGCCACCGGCGGGTGGCGGGCCACCGGGACCTTCTGAGACCACAACGGCCTGCTGCAGCTCGGGGACACCGGGGGGCTATTACAAGACCGACGATTCCTGGAGTGCTACCACCTGTGGAAGTCCGAGTTCAATTGCCTACAACGTCTGCACCTACCAGCGTTACAACAACAAGTCCGTCGGGGCCACGATGAGCATCTGCAATGGGCAGCCTCTCGCGGCTGAATGGGTCCAAACCGACACCAGTTGGATTCCAACGCGTTGCGGGCACAACATATCGGGGACGCATAATGTGGAGACGGTCAGACGGATCCGCTAACCCGAGGAAATTCCACCCGGGTGGCAGCTCCCAAGCGTTAGGTTTGCCTAGAGGCCTCGTTAAAGCAGGCACGTGATGGGAGCAAGCCAAGAGGGAGCGCAGGATAATCAGGATAATAAGGACGGCCCCGGTAACGACACCCTTTTATGTGTGGATCAGAGACGGGGTTAGCCTTCGACAAATTGAGGCAAGAGATCGACGACCCTACAGCCAGGTGGTATTCGGGGTCAATGCTCAGACCATTCTGTCAAGAATTCCTACCCGGAGCGCCATGTAATCCCACCGATAGCGTCCCGGTGGATGTGAATCCGGAAAACCGGATTCGAGAATCCAATGAATTGAATAATGGAGCATCGAAGCGTCGTATCGGTTATCCCTAGTGCGCGGTCCAACGCCTTGTTGGCCCGGCATGCTCCAGCATGAAACCCTTTGAGTGGCAGTTCCCGCCCGCTGTGAACCTTTTCGGAGGATGAGCGACTCACTGAGGGGGCGATGCTATGGAGGCTGCCGACCCAGCGCGCGAGTCGCCTGAGACCGAAAACGCCCTCCTGGCCGGGGTCGCGAGACGCGACCAGGCTGCCTTCGAAAACCTCTTCCGACGATATCAGAAGCGGCTGTTCCGCTACCTCCTGGGTGTGGTCCGGAACGAAGCGGTCGCCGAGGAGCTGGTCTGCGAGACGATGGCCGACGTCTGGCGGAACTCATCAACCTTCCAGGGGCGCTCCCGCGTCTCCACCTGGATCTTCGGGATCGCGTCGCACAAGGCCAAGACGGCCCTGCGCCGCCCGCAGCCCTTAGAGGCCGACCCCGAGATGATTGCGCGGCTCGAGGATCCGGCCCCGGGACCTGCAGACGAGGTCATCCGCAAAGAACTTGCCGAACAGGTCCGGGCAGCCATCGAGCTTCTTACGCCCGAGCACCGCCAAGTCGTGGAGCTGACGTTCATGCAAGGGTTCTCGTACCACGAGATCGCCGAGCTCGTGAGCGGCCCCGTCAAGCCGGAGCAGACCCCCATGGACTCCGCGAAGCACCGCCTCCGCGGGGTGCGAGGCGGCCTCTTCT
>JBGQJI010000205.1:0-3480 GCA_041498975.1 Methylomirabilis sp. (SeqCode) | reverse complement strand
ATCGTCCTGCTGGTTCGCTCTACGCTCTGCACTGCCCGTGAGCCCGGCTCGGGCCCGCGCTCCCGTGTCCGGGTGGGCGTGCTGCCCCGGCGCTCCCCCCATCTGCGCCGGGCCCCGCCCGGGGAACCGCTACATCTGCTGCGGCCTCACCTCCTTCGATCCCTGTAGAGCACCTCGTCGCGTCACGTGCGAATCTCGCGCGTTGGAAGAACGCGCGGCTATTACTGCTGATCAAAGCTTGGCTGTGTTATACAGGCTTCGCCCACCCTTGTCAACCCAAAACGTCCCGCCGTCAGGGCTGCTTTCCCCCAGGCGTAAGCGGCTGACCCGCGTCCTCCTGGCTCCCCTTCAGGTACCACACCCCGCCCTCCCGTACCCAGCGCGTGATCGCCGCCTGGGTCCACGGGCCAAACCGCTCGACCTGGGGAAGGCTCATCCGGAATCTGGCCTTCGCCAGTACCCGCCCCTGATCGCCGGCCACCTCGACCCCCTCGATCAGGTATGACAGAAAGTTGACGGACCCCCGCGCCCGGACGAAGCCGGTCAGGGTCATCTGCTCCCGGGCGCTGGCCTCGAGGAATCCGTACTGGGTGACCAAGTCGCCCTTCACCCGCGCGTCCCAGAACTCGGTGGCCCGGGCTCGCAACGCCTCTTCGGGGCTTTGCTCGACTCGGGCCTGGGGCGGGGGCGCGCTCTGTCCTGCCGCGAGCGCCTGACCCGCGCAAGTGGAGAGGCTCGCGGCAACCCACAGCAGCAAGAAATGTACCATGGTCCTTCGCATCGTCTTCTCCCCTTAGATTTGGTTCAGCCCCCGGACCATGTGGATCCCGTGGTAGGCGTGACAGGCATCCCCCACGACGAGGTCGAAGAGCTTTCGGTTCCGCGACTTGAGCGGCGCTAGATCGAGTTTACCAATTGCCAGGATCGTCTCGGCGAGGGTCCGCTCGGCCGCCCGCGCCTGCCGTTCCTGCTCGGGTGTCAAGGTCGCCAGCTTAAAAAGGCGAACGTAGCTCAAGATCTCCAACGAGTGACCGATGAATTTCAAGCGGCTGTCGAGCTGGTAGGGGCGCCATGCCTCGGTCTTCGTCGGGTAGGTCTTGGCCACCATTTCGTAATACTGGTCGAGAAGGAGGAGGTCCACCTTTAACCGCCAGGTGAGGAGGCGGAGCTGGTCGGCGAACCGGCGCCGGCCCGCCTCGCCAAGGTAGCCGTACCGAACGGCTACCGCCAGACTGTAGATGAGGTGGGTCCCACCACAGGTGAAGTTGGAGATCCGATCCTTCCAGGTCGGCGTGACCCCCTTTTCCATCGCCTTTCGGAACTCGGCGGAGGCCTGCTCTGCCGTAGAAAAGGCGTACTCCACCACTTCACGGAGGCGGATCTCCTGCCCCTCGGCGTTCTTCCAGACGTCCTGTCCCGGTTGCGTCGTGATGGCGAAGGCGATGATGCTCCAGGGCAGGTGGTCGCCGGAGTTGGGCACCTTAGCCGTATCGAAGACGAAGAGCTGTTTCGCACCGTGCAGGAGGTCCGCGACGGTACGTTGGCGCCCGGCGGCGGTGATTGGGTGATCCAGGCTGACCCCCGCCTCCAACAGCGTCTTCAGGAAGGTGTTGGGATGCCCCTCGACCTTCTCGGGCATGAACAGGTAGCGGCCGCCTCTCAGTGACTTCTCTTGTAGCTCATGGGAGCAAAGGTATTCGACCGCCGGGCCGCTCCCGACCGAAAACCCCTTGCCCAAGGCCCTGATCCCGTGCATCACTGCCCACGGGTCGTCGGTCGCTCTTGCGTGGCGGACGATCAGGGCCCGGAGCGCCTCCTCTGACCGGGCAAGGCTCGGTGCGGCCGTGTCACTGACCGCTGCGACCGCCCTGCCGGCGAGCGCCGCCGGGCGGACGGCCCACGCGCTCGCCGCACTCAGGAGACCCCAGCGGAGAAGCTCGCGCCGGGTTAGCCAATGGTCGCGCCTATCGCACGGAGTGCTGCGATCTTTTTCCGTCATCTAGCGCCGTTGCAACTTGTTCGGACACATGACAACGGTGTGCGACGGCCGATCCTGACGCCCACAGGTCATCAGGGTGTTGGGCGGATGAGTCTGGAACAGCACGAGCCTCACACGTTCGGCCTAGATAATTTTGGAACGGTACTAGCAGACCTCTCTTCCCCATCATCATCGTAAGCTCCTACCCTTCCGGGCAACAGCAACACAATGGAGTGAGGAAGCACAGGGAGCCAAAACGTTCCATGAATAGCCGAATGTGCCGCCCCTGTCAAGCCCTTTCGCGCTGCAATTCCGTATCTCAATTGTCGCACTTTTCCGAATCTCAGTTGTCCTGAGAGAATGTCTTCAGATAGTCGGTTTTGATCCGGTGGGTCGCAATGGGCTCTTTGCCGCATTCGATGCGGAGGGTCTCCCCCTTCAGGACGGCCCAGACCCGCCGGCCGATGTAGAGATCCGGCGCCCGATAGAACTGGACGTAGTAGCTGATATGGCCGGTCTGCATCACTTTCCGGTATTCCTCGTGGACCATTGAAAGCTCCAGGTCCTCAGAAGTCGGTTGGCCTCGATCCCCTCCGCGTGCTGAACCGTCCACCTCCCTCCGCCGGGACCGTTAAGGCTCCGGCAGTCCTGAAATGAACCGCGATTTGCGCTCCTTGTTCTGATAATCTCCCCGACTGAGCCATTTCTCAATCAGACAATACAGGACGATAAAGAGATACCGGCTGCCCATCTCCTTTATCTTGAGCTTTGAATCACCTGTCCTGCGATTGATCCAGTCGTTGGGCACCACGGCGTAACTATAGCCGCGCACGATCGCTTTGAGCGGAAGCTCGACTGTCAAATTGAAGTGATGGCTGAGAAATGGCTTTACGCCGTCAATGACATAATTGCGGTAGAGCTTGAAGGCATTGGTGACATCGTTATAACTGAGAGCGAAGAGAGATCGAATGAAGGTGTTGGCGAGTCGGTTCAAAAGCCGCTTCACAAGAGGGTAGTTGGAGACCTGTGCCCCCTCGATGAACCTTGAACCGAACACGCAGTCAACCCCCCCTTCCTGGAGTACCCTATAGAATCGGACCAGGTCCTCAGGACGGTCGGATGCATCAGCCATGTAGATGGCCACTGCGTCGCCTGTAAAATTCTCCAGGCCCTTTCGAACAGCGAGGCCAAAACCGGATGGAGGAGGATTATTGATGCAGGTAAGGCAAGGAATTGCGGGCTGGAGGCGGCGCAGGACATCCTCTGTGCGGTCCGAGGAGTTGTCGTTAATTACGAGGATTTCGCGTTCGATCTTCTCGGCGTCCAATCGAGCGTCCAGTTCACGCACCGTTCTCTCAATGCACGCCTCTTCGTTATGCGCTGGAATGACGACGGAAAGCTTCACAGGAAGATCTCTCAGACCCTCTCTCGCGCGGCTTCGATAATCTCCTGCACTGTTGCCTTCAGGTCGTATCGATAGTTCCATCCAGGGTGGTCCTGCT
>JBGQJI010000204.1:0-3533 GCA_041498975.1 Methylomirabilis sp. (SeqCode) | reverse complement strand
CTGCTGCCTTGATCGTCGCGCACAACCACCCCTCTGGCAACCCCCGCCCGAGCCCGACCGACAAGACGCTGACCGAGGAGCTGGTCTTCATGGGGCGCCTGATGCGGATCCGCGTGCTGGATCATCTGATCATCGGCGACGACCGGTTTTTCAGTTTCGCTGATGAGGGGCTCATCGACCAGTACGCTGCCGCATTCGACAGGCGCCGGGGACGGTGAGTTTTGAGCATGAAACGGGATGGAGGTGAGGCCGTGTCTGACCAGGCGTGGTGGAGGACTCTCTCAGTCGGCGGACTCTTGGTCCTGCTGCTGCTCCCAAGCTGCGAATACCTTCAGAACCTTCCAATTCCAAAAGAGTTTAGGTCCCCAAAGCCGCTCTTCAGGATGTCCCCGCTCAAGCACGAGGTCACGCTCCAGCCCGCCCCGGGGATGGGTCCTGCGCCGTTCATGGTCGATCAAGCTCAGGCCGGACCGGGCGAGGTGAAGCTCACCCTCTCCAACCCTGCCATCTCCCCCGTTCGAGTGGTCTGGGGCGAGGCGACGTTCATCACGGCAGACAGCATCACCTACTCGATCGGGCTGAAGGGCGGCCCAGGCCAGAAGGTGGGGTCGTCCCCTGAGCCAACCACGATTGAATCCAAGGGGCGCGTTCAGGTCACGGTGGTCGCCGTCACCAAGGAGGGCCAGCAGGTCGCTCCGGAAGGGAAGTCGATAGAGCCGCCCTATCGGGTAGGGATCAAGCTCACGGTGGTGACAGGCGAAAAAGCATGGAAGGGAACACTGTGGGTGTTCGTCTCATGATCACCGAGGGCTCTGGGGATAGTACGTCACTGACGCATAAAGGGGGGACAGCCACTCGACCACAAGGAGCATTCATGAGGAGCTCACGATTCCAGGGCGCCGTTATGGTCGGACTTGTCTCGATGTCAGCTCTGGCACTCTTCGTCATTCCGGATGGGTGGAGCGCTGAGCCGACGAAGGACGTTGGGCACAAAGACCATCAGATGATGATGCATGGTGACAGCCCGGCCCCCAAACCCGCCCTGGCGACGCCGAAGGGATGGCGATTCGCACTGCCCCCCGGGAACGCGGCTGCGGGACGGAAGGCGTTCGCCGATTTGGAATGCTTCAAGTGTCATGTTGTCCAGGGTGAAAAGTTCCCGGCACCGAAGGCCGACCAGGGAGAGGTGGGACCAGAGCTTTCCGGCATGGGTCCCATGCACCCGGCGGAATACTTCGCCGAGGCGATCGTCGAGCCGAACGCCTCCGCAGTCTGGCGGATCAAGCACCATAAGGAGGAAAGCAAGGGATATCTCGGCCCCGACGGCAAGACGAAGATGCCGAGCTACAACGGCACGATGACCGTCCAGCAGCTCATCGACTTGGTGGCCTACCTGAAGAGCCTGGCAGCGCCTGCAAAACACAAGCATTGAAATGAGTCCGGGGTGCGAAGTGCCAGGTGCCATGTTCAAAGTTCCAGGTACCAAGAGTTTGATACCGTGAAACCTGACGCTTTCTCGAACCTGAGACGTTACGCGTGGCCTTGGATCGTTTCTTGATGCGGCACCCCGACCCCCGCCCCCCGCACCTGGAACCCCTATATCGACGTCAGCAGGGCTACTTTGCCCGCCTCTATAAGGAGGGCGGGCCAACGCCGTGGCCCTCAGCGAAACCGACGCCATCCGTCACCCGCGTGGCCCGAGGCCTCCAGCGTCGCCTGCGAGACGGTCGCGTGCTGGACCTCGGCTGCGGGGAGGGACGGCATACGCTCCTCTTCGCCAGGCGTGGATTTTCGACGGTAGGCCTGGACTATACCGCAACACCCCTCAGGACAGTCGCCGAGCGGGCACGTCAGGCCCACCTCGGCGAGAGGATCAGGCTCGTGATGGGCGATGCCCTTCTGCCCCCGCTCAAGCCCAGCAGCTTCGACGTGTTGGTGGACTATGGCTGCTTTCACCACGTCAAGAAGGCCGATTGGTCGATCTACCTCAGCCGCGTGCTGAGCCTCCTGAAGCCGGGCGGCTACTTCCACCTCACTGTCTTCAGCACCAAATTCAAACACTACCCGGGCGAGCGGCGGAGCCGCAATTGGGGCGTCCACCGCAACCACTATGATCACTTCTTCGTCAAACGCGACTTCGCCCTGATCTTCGGAAACCATTGCGAGATTTTGGCCATCGAGGAGGAACACAAAGGGCTGGACGGTTTCTTCCACGTCCTGATGCGGAAACATCCGACGGATCTACCGCGCATGGAACAACGCAGGAGATGAAGATCGCGATCATGGGGTCGGGCGGGGTTGGCGGCTATTTCGGCGCCCTCCTACACCGCGCCGGTCAAGAGGTCTGGTTCATCGCGCGAGGCGAGCACCTGAGGGCCATGCAGGCGAACGGCCTACGGGTAACCAGCGTCCTAGGCGACTTCACCATTCAGGTCGCTGCGACCGACGATCCAGCCGAGGCGGGGAGGGTCGATCTGGTCGTCTTCGGCGTCAAGTCGTACGACACCGAGGCGGCGGCCGAGCGGATCAGGCCGATGCTGGGGCCGATGACGACGATCCTCTGCGTCCAGAACGGGGTGGACACCGAGGAGAAACTCGCCGCGATCTTCGGAGAGCGCGCCGTCCTGCCTGCCGTCGTCCATATCTTCTCTGCCATCAGTGCGCCCGGTGTCATCGCCCAGACCGGTGGGCCGCGCAAGATCACGTTCGGCGAGGCGGATGGATCGATCACCCCCCGTGTGGAACGGATCTTCGAGGTATTCACGAAGGCTGAGATCAACTGCGAGCGTTCGACCCGGATTATGGCAGATCTCTGGGAAAAGCTCCTCTTCATCGCCGCCATTGGCGGGATGACGGCGTTAACGCGACTTCCGATCGGCGAGATCCGAAGCTGCCCCGAATCGCGGGCCATGCTTCGGGCGGTGATGGAGGAGGTGGCCTCCGTCGCCAGGGCCAAGCGGATTCCCATTGCAGCCGGGGCGGTGGAGCAGGCGATGCAGTTCACCGACAGCCTGGCGCCAGGAAGTCGCGCCTCGCTCTACCACGACCTCGCAGCCGGGAAGTGGTTGGAGCTTGACGCGCTCGCAGGCGCCATCGTCCGGTTCGCCGAGGAGACCGGGGTTGTCACGCCGATGAATCGGGCGATCTACGCCGCGCTCAAGCCGCATGACCTGAAAGCTCGTGGGGAACTCACAGTCCGCTGACGGCTGCCATAGGTCTTGCCGGACCGATGGCGCGGCGCGGGGTTGCGACCCGCGCCGGAAGATGGCCGCAGGGATGCCCGTTCGGCCATGCGGGGGAAGGGCCATCGTCGTCTGCATCCTTGGTCTCGTCTGCAGCGGTGCCCTCGCCTTTTCACCCCCATCCCATGGGGCCACAATCCCTTCCCTTGCGGACCTGAGCAGTGACGACCCACAGACGCGCGAGATCCTGGCGCAACCGACGCTCCGCCAGCGGATTCGAACGATCCGTTTTCCAGGGGACCGGCGCGTCTACGAGTTTCTGGTGAGTCACCCGCCGCTGGCGACCCAACT
>JBGQJI010000203.1:0-3536 GCA_041498975.1 Methylomirabilis sp. (SeqCode) | reverse complement strand
TGACGAAAACCGGTGGCTTCATGGTGGTCGAAGAACCCCTGATTCGGGCATCCCTGGCCTCCGAGCAGCGTCCCAGGGCGGAGCCCTTGGCGGACCCTTCCACAATGAAGGTTTTGGCGGAGAAGCTCAGGGCCCAGGCCCTGATTCTCGGACAGCTCAGCCAGGTGGAGAAGAAGGTCTACCTCGGACTGCAGGTACTTTCCACTCGGACCGGCGCAACGCTGGGTTTGGCGAGCGTTGAGCTCAAGGCGTTCTAGTGTCCCGAGTCAGAAATTCGGACCATGATTTTCCCCCTCCCCCTTAGATGGGTGTTTAGACCGGAGTCAAGGGAGGGGGGATTTCTTAGCTTAGCGCCTTGGCGAGCTTACTGTCTTCTTTTTTTGCCGTAACCGGTTTCTGCCGCCTTCGCCCCGCCGGCCCATGATGAGGCTCTCCACAGCGACCAGGTGATCCAGCATGGCTCGTTGAGCGGACGTCGCGTCACGCTGCCGGATTGCCTCCATGATCCGCCGGTGATCCTGATGGGACCGCGCGGCCCGGCCGGGGACTTGTAGCGCTTCCTCCCGGCTCTGTGTGAGCAGGTCGATCAAAGCGTACACGATGCGCGTGATGGCGCGATTATGGGCTGAGCTGGCGATGGCAGCGTGAAAGGCGGCGTCCTGGGTCAGGCCGGTGCGCCCGGTTGCCACCTCCCTGGCCTGCTCCTCCAAGATCCGCTCCATCTCGTGGATTTCTTCCTCAGTGGACCGGCGGGCAGCGAGGCCGGCGATTGCAGGCTCGAGCAGCCTGCGAGCTTCGAAGAGCTCCTCCACCGCTTCCCGTTGTGTCAGCATCACGAGGGCTAGTGGCTGAATGAGGGAGTCTACCGAGATTTCCCGAACGAAGGTCCCCTCTCCTAGCCGGATCTCGATGAGCCCCATCGACTCCAGGGCTCGCAGGGCCTCTCGGACCGATGGTCGGCTGACCTTGAATCGCTCAGCAAGCTCCCTCTCAGGCGGAAGCCTGTCGCCGGACTTGAGCTTTCCCCCCGAGATGAGCGTCCGGACCTGGCGGACGATCTCCTCGTAGATTCGAGTGCTGTTGATGGGCTCGACCTTGTGCCACTCCATCGTGCTCTAGTCCCGTTCCAACTTGTTGCTGCGAATCGCAGACAGGTATGCCGATAGGCGGTTGTTCAAATACCGCTTCCCCTTTCCAGTCTTGAGAAAGCGGTCGCGCCGCCGGGCGTCGTCCAGGTCAACACATGCCTCGTAATAGATGAGAACCAGCGGGGTTCTGGAGGCTGTTGATCGCACTCGGCCAGCAGTGTGCTCGCGAACCCTCGCACGCAGATCGGTCGTGGACCCTGCATAGAACCGCCCGTCCCGCTCGCTGAGCTGCCCATAGGTGTAAATCACCTCAGCCTCACTGTTTCGGCCTAAATAGTTGGAACGGGACTAGTCTACTCCTTCCGAGGCCCTCACCTGTCCAGGCGTGGTGCATGAAGCCCGGCGGGCCAGCATCCATCCCAAGAGGGTCAGGGCCACGGCCAATACGCCAGGCGCCCCCCAGTCCAGGGCTCCGATCCGCGATTCGGTCCAGCTCTGGACGGTCGTGTCCTTGGTAATCATCTCTCCTGCCACCCAGCCCAGGACGCCGCCGCCAAGCCGGACGGAGTCAACGAGCACCACGCCGGCCAGCAGTATAAGACCCGACGTGGTGAGGAGATTTGCGGTACGCATCCTACTTCAGCAAGCCGCCCTTTGCCATCAGGTCCTTGTGGAGCTGTTCATTCTCCTCGACCCATTTTACGTATTCGGCGCCGGTGGCGAACGCCGGCTTGAGCGCCCCTTCCGCCAGGTACTTCTTGAACTCCGGCGTCTCGTAGACTTTCCTGAGGAAGGCGACGTACCAATCCAGCGCCTCCTTGGGCATGGCAGGAGCCCCGAAGATGCCGCGTAGCATCAGGTAGTGGATGTCCACGCCGAGCGCTTCCTTCACGGTTGGGATCTCCTTCCACTCGGGCTCGGGGATCCGCGCCGTATCGAAGACGGCAAGCGGGCGGACGCGCCCCGCCTTCCAATGACTGACGCACTCGATGGGGTTGTTGACGGTTGAATCGACGTGCTTGCCGACCAGGTTCACGCACACCTCGCCGCCGCCCTTGAACGGCACATAGGTGAACTTGAGGCCACGCGCCTGCTCGAGCTGGATGGTAATAATCTGGTCTTCCTGCGCCGACCCGGTGCCGCCCATCTTCATCCGGTTGCCCCCGCCCGAGCGTTCCTTGACGGCGGCGATGTACTCCTTGGCCGTCTTGTAGGGCGTCTCGGCATTGACCCAGAGGATGAACTGATCAAGGGCCATGCGTGCGATCGGCGTCAGGTCCTTCCAATTGAAGGGAACTCCCGTATGGAGGGGGGTCGTGAACAGGTTGGACAATGTGATGACAATTGTGTAGGCGTCGCCTTTCTTGCCCTTGACGGCCAGGAAGCCTTCCGCGCCGGCGCCGCCGGCCTTATTGACCACGATGAGCGGCTGCGGCGACAGCTTGTGCTTCTCGGCGATGCCGGAGATCAGCCGGGCCATCTGATCCGCACCACCGCCCGGGCCTGCCGGGACAACGAATTCGATAGGCTTGGTGGGCTCCCACGCGGCATTGGCCGGCGCCAGCGCTGCGAGCAGCAGGAGCGCCGCAAACACACGTGAGCCGTGGCGGGGGGGATATCGCATCGGCCGATCCTCCAGACGGTGTGGAAACTTATGGTCCAAGAAACGAAACGAGGCCAGGCGCGCAATGCGGCTGGCCTCGCCGGTAGTGGTCACGGGACGATCATCGGTCTCTGGACGCTATTCAGCGTCGAGTGCGGCCTTTGCGGTGTCGATCTTGCGGAACGGGATCACAGCCGGAATTTCCCATTTCTCCCACATTTCGTCCACCTTGGCCTGGAAGTATTCCAGATCCTCCTCGGTGAAGTGGGCGAAACGTCCTTGTCTCAAAAGGTACTCGCGGGTCGGTTTCCGCTTCCGTCCCCCGACGATGGACTTGGTCTTGCCGTAATAGTGTACCACGCCATCCTCGACCTCGTAAAGCGGCCAGATCCCGGTTTCCACCGCCAGCTCGCCCAGCTCATGGGACATCATAGGGTCGTAGTCCCAGCCCTTGGGGCACGGGTCCAGCGAGTGAATAAAGGTGGGACCTCCGATCGAGAGCGCCCTCCGCACCTTGTTCATCATCTCCACGGGATAGGAGGCGCAGACCGTGGCCACATAGCGACACTCCGGGTGGCCTGCAGCCAGCATCCCGGCCATGTTCTTCTTCCAGCGGGTGTGCATGATCCGCTTCACCGAGCCCGGGGGACTGAAGGTGGTATTGGCGCCATAGGGGGTCGAGCCGGAGAGCTGGATGTCGGTGTTGGCATACGACTCGTTGTCGTACATCAGGATCAGGGAGTTGTACTCCTTGTGGGTCAGGGTCGCCGAGATGGCGCTGAGCCCCATGTCAGCCCCGCCGCCGTCGCCGCAGAAGGCGATAACGTTGATCGGCTCGGCCTTCA
>JBGQJI010000202.1:0-3599 GCA_041498975.1 Methylomirabilis sp. (SeqCode) | reverse complement strand
CTCCTCGACGATCTTCTTGGTGAGGGCCAATCCCAGGCCAATCCCGACCTCCTTGGTGGTAAAGTAGGGCTCGAATACTTTCGGGAGGTCGTCCGTGGCGATCCCGCATCCGGTGTCCTGGAAGCTGACCTCGACCCAGCGCCCGTTGCCGGAAAGGGGCGACGGAATTGCCGGGTCGGCCCCATTCACCAGGCGGGCGGCAATCGAAAGCTTTCCGCCATGAGGCATGGCCTGAAAGGCGTTCACCAGGACATTCAGAAAGCACGTCTTGATCTGCTCCCCGTCGATCACCACCTGCGGCAGCTCGCCCGGATAGCGACGCTCGATCTCCACCCCCTGTTCCTTGGCCTTGCCGCTTGCCATCCTCGTCACATCGTCCAACAACGGTGTCAGATCGCATGGGCGCGGCTGGAGCTTGAGCGGCTTGCCATAGGTCAGGAAGTTGGTGATCATCGTGTCCAGACGATGGATCTCGGTCTTCACCCCGGAGACGAGGTAGGTGAACTCCTCCCGTGAGCGGGGATCGGCTGGCGGAAAGCGACTCTGGAGATGATCGATACTCAGGTTGATGAAATTTAGCGGATTGCGGATCTCGTGAGCGATCCCCGAGGCTAGTTGGCCGATGCTGGAGAGGTGCTCCGCCCGGTGGAGGCGGTTCTCCAGCTCCTTATTCGCCCGGAGCTTGGCCACCATGTCATTGAAGCTCTCGGTGAGCTGCCCGATCTCGTCTCGTCGCTCCACCGGCAAGGTCTCCCGAAGATCGCCCCGCGCCACCCGCCTCGCCGCCTGGACGACCTGGCCGATCGGCTTGGTGTACTTCCACGAAAGGATGAGAGAGGCCACGATCCCCACACCAAACACCAGCACGGTCACGATCAGTCTCTTGATGAAGTTAATTCGAGAGACATGGGCAAAATCATCGAGCACCATGCTGATCAGGGCATACCCCATCCGCTGGTTGCCTACGACGATCGGCACGATCAGGTTGTAGTTCTTTTGACCCTTTTCGGCCGTGAGGGTTTCACCGAGGCGGGCGGTGATGAAGAGGTCGCGGCGCTTGGGGTCGATCGTAGCGCCTACCCGCTTGGGATTGCTGCTGGCGATGACTTCCTTCTCATTGCTGACGATCGAGATCTCATTGACTCCTTTTCTCTGAAGCCGATTGACATAATCCTGGAGGCGCGCTTCGTCGGTCCGCCCCTTGGACGTGAGGCGCTCCACGCTGATCTGAATGGCAGTGGAGAGGTCCATGGTGTGCTTCTCCACTTCCTCAATGAGTTTCCGCTCCGCCTGCCAGTACAGAACGAATAGCGACGCCAGCGTCAGCAGGAGGAGGGAGAACATCATCAGGAGCAGTCTCGCCCTCAGCCCCAGCTTATCGAAAAACGCCTTCATACTCATGACCTTCTTCGTATCAACAGCACGCTCCATGGCTGTGTTGGAACCATCGGGCCGACCACGGTATTCCCACCCTAGGTTGGTGGGCACAGCGCCGGGCCAAGAAACGAGCATGGCAAGGCGCTCCCTCCAAGAGCCGACCGGGTCGTACGGGTGACTGGTACGTCGCAGGCAGTGTCCTGGGGGCAACCACGCGGCCAAGCGAAGTTCACTGGCCCGGCCACTAGCTTACCGAAAATATCGGGCCCTGTAAAGCCGGAAGGAACTAAGAACCGACGCCCTTGATCACTGGGTGCGGGGTGCGAGAACGGCATAAGAAGCGAACGCCCTCTGGCGGGGGGACACACTCAAGAGGCCCCAGAATTCGCATGCTAGCCGGAGCGCTACCAGTACCGCTCTTCCTTCCAGGGACCGGCTCACTTGCCCATTCCGGCCGGATCGAAAAAGAGAGTGATATTCTCCGGGATGGTAGCCTACAATGCAAGGAAAAAGGGGCGGCGATGGTCCAGTGGAGGCGGCAGCGAATCGACAGGTCGTACCGGGCGGGCGAAGGGCCCGAGGAAGACCATGCCGGCCTCAGCGAGACCCTCCTCCGCCTGATTCGAGAAGAGGTGCTTGGCGAGAGAACGCTCCTGGACGTGGGGTGCGGCAGCGGCCGCCTGACCTTTGCCCTGGCCACAGAGGCCGGCCGGATCATCGGGATCGACCGGTCGGGCGAGGCGATCGACCGGGCCCGACACCGCGCCTCGACTCTGGGACTTCACCACCTGGCCTTTGGGTGCTTCGACGCGGAGAGGATCGACTATCGCGACCTGGGTCCGATCGACCTCGTGGCCGCCAATCTCTGCATGTCAGACGAAATCCTCCGCCGGTCGGCGGCTGTCCTGACCTCGGGCTGCTTCATCATTTTTGCGGCATTCCACCAAGACCAATGGAAGGAGAGCGGCACGACCTCCCGATACGCCTATGCAGAGGAAGCCCTTGAAACGGCGCTACTGAAGACCGGGTTCCAACCTGTCTACCTCGGGATCGAGCAGGACGTGCTCTCCTTCAGCACGGCAGAAGAAGGTCTGGCCTACCTGGACGCTGCAGGCCTCACCGGGAAATGGAAGGCCGAGGACCGCTGGCGAGGGTTCTCCGCCTACCTGAGCGACGGGGGAAGAGAACTGACCGTCAGGGCTCGCGTGATCGTCAAGGCCAGAAGGTGCTGAGCCAGCTTGGATTTACCGGATGGGGGAAAAGGCGGTCGGGATCAGGATCTTCGATTCCTGCTTTATCATCAGCGCCCTGACCTTCGGGAAGTAGCCGCCGGTTAACCGCTCGTCGGCTCTGGCCGCAGCCCACGCCTGGTCCCGCTGGGCCAAGTCGTCGAAGGCCCACAAGATGACGACCTCGTTGAGCGGCCCGATCTCGCTCGTCCACCAGCCGACCGGTTTCAGGCGCCGGCTCAGCGCCGGAAATCCCTCCGTCTCGGCCAGCCGAAGGAACTCCGCCATCCTTCCCGGGTATAGCGTGCAGGTACGAGGCTCATAGACCATGGGTCGATCCCCTCCAGGTCGTGAATTGAAAATCAGCCTTCCACACGGGTCCGATCCCGTCTCCGCTCCTCGGCTCCCGCCCCCTCAGACAGGATGCCATGCTTCGATGCTTCCTGCTTCCCCTAGCGGCCTTTGGATTCCGTCAGGCCCTTCTTCTCTTCGCCTCCCAGCGCCTGCTCCATCTCCACCCTGGCAGCAGGATCGGTTTCACAGCGAATGGCCTCGGCGAGCGCCGCACACGCCTCCGGCGTCCCGATCCGTCCCAAGGCCCAGGCCGCATGGCCCCGCACCATCGCGTCCTGATCCGAGAGGGCCCCGGCCAAGGCCGGGACCGATTCGGCAGCTCCCAGGTTGCCGAGGGCGACCGTCACGTTGCGCAGGAACCCCCGCCGCTTCGGGCGACGAATGGGGCTTCCTTTGAAGCGTGCCCGGAATCCTTCATCGCTGAGGGCAAGGAGCGGGATCAACTCGGGCGCATGAAGGCCATCCCTCGGCTGGAAGGCAGGCTCCTCGCTAGATCTGGCCTTGGCATTGTAGGGGCAGACGTCCTGACAGATGTCGCAGCCAAAGACATGATCGCCGATCAGCGGACGCAGCTCAATCGGGATGCTTCCCTTGAGCTCGATCGTCAGATAGGAGATGCAGCGGCGGGCATCAAGCCGG
>JBGQJI010000201.1:0-3605 GCA_041498975.1 Methylomirabilis sp. (SeqCode) | reverse complement strand
CGCGCCCCCGGCCTCGACGATGACGTCGCCGCCGTCGCTACCGATGGCAGTCGCGTTCGCCTGGTCGCCGCGGCCGCTGGCCGAGAACTTGCCGGCCTTCGACTTCATGGTGATCAGGCCGCCAAACGAGTTCGACGCTGGCCCGGAGCTCGCGGCGTTCGCATGCACCCCATAGGCGCCGGTAATATCTCCCGTGATAGTGATGTCATGCTGGGCGTAGAGATCGATCCACGCACGCATGGGCGCCCGAATGCCGTCGCCGCTCACCTCGCCGTTGTGCGATCCTGTGCTGTCGATCGTGATGCTGTCGGCCCAGACCTCGACGCAGGCCGTGAAGGCGGTTGCGCCGCCTACCGGGTGGGCTGTGGTGTCCGCGTTGCAGTGGTTCGCCGGACTGTTCGGGAGCGCATGGCCAGCCCCGGGTGAGATCGACTCGACCAAGCCATCGATCAGAACTGTGCAGCCTTCCAGGTGCACGAGGTCAGCGCCCGGATCCTGGCCTTTGCTTACCAGATGGCCGTGATCGCCAATGGTCAGCGCACAACCGGCCTTCACGGTGATCGTGCCCCCACCTGGAGCTTGTGTAGACCCGGTCCCGGAAAGGGTGCTCTGGGATGAAACCAGACCGTCGATGTTGACCGCGTCAATGCCATCGACGATCAGATCCCCGTTGCTATCACCGGCGACGATGACGATGGCACCCGCCGAGCAATGGGCGTCGGCGGAAATGACCGAGACCGCCTCGGTGGTGAAGTTGCCGCCCGAGGTCAAGGTGATGTTGCCGGCCTTGGCGACGCTGCAGTCCCCCGATGTCTGGTTCGCCGTGATGCTCGCCCCCTTCGTCCCGTCGCCGTGCAGGAGGATATTGCCGGTGGCATTGACGGTGATCGGGCGACCCGGACCCGTGCCGCTCGTCGCGCCATTGCCCGAGATCCCGTTCGTGAAGGTGGCCCCGGTCGGTGTGTCGATGATCAGGTCCCCGGTGATGATAAGGGTGATGCCTCCGGCGAGGTTAGTCGTGATTTTCCCACCGGCCAGGATATGCAGGGGGTGGGCGATGGCGAATGTGCCATTCTTGGTGAGCGCGGTGCTTACTTCACACTCCCCAGTTATACCGTTGAAAGTCACAGCCGGGTCCAGCACGTCACAGTGGGGCTGGTCGGCGCGCAATTTCGCACCCCCAACGAACATGAGGCCTACTACTAGAGTTGCTATGGCCACGACAGTCAGTCTTTTCACGGCTCACCTCCAGTGGATAACAACATCCACGAAATTGATCGCTGGGATTGAGAGAGCAAAAAGAAGGATCATTACTCTCCCCCAGTCATTCTGCCCATTGTGTAGAAAATTGCGCGGCGCACACCTTGCGCCGAAGAGCAGTCTGTACTAACAGGAAACGAGCACGTTCGCGCGGCGCGTACGCTCTGCCAATTTCGACGTTCAGGCTGTGGACCCAAGACATATCCCTTTCCGTTCAGGCGAGCGCGGGCTCGCCTCCTGTAGCTGACAAGGTCAGGCTGGCGAGGCCAACAAGCTCCTCAAGGACTCGAGCCAAGACCCGCCGCCTTGCCCACACCTCTCCCCGCTGCACAGCACGGATCGCCTTCGTGAGGTCGGTTCCCTCGCCCTTCACGACGTATCCCCTTGCCCCATGTTTGAGCGCCTCTAGGACAACCTCTTCCTCAGCATGGCCCGAGAGCATGATGACCTGCGTTTTCGGGCTATACCACCGGACTACACGAAGGACATCCAGGCCGCTCATCCCGGGCAAGTCGAGGTCGAGAGTCAGCACGTCAGGAGCCTGTTTGCCCACGGCCGCAATCGCCTCCCAGGCGTCCCGCGCCTCCCCGACCACTTCCAGATCGGGCGAGAGGCGAAGCTGCTCGCAGAGAAGCTCGCGATACTGGGGGTGATCCTCAGCGATGACGACCCGGGCGGATGCCATGGGTAGTGTTCCACTGTCGGTCCACTTGCTATTCGGGGTCTCTGCTATCACTTGCCGAAGCATTTCGGCGCGTCCAGGGTCCGTACTGATCGCGGCCTCTCTTTATAACTATATGATTTCCCACCCGTGAACGCCATGCCATCAACTGTCAGCTCCGAATTCAATATGACAGGCTAGAGTAGTCTAGCCGGCGAAACTATCCTAGGCAATCGACCATTGGGAGTATTTTTGGAGAAAACAGGACCTACGACTTTGACGGATAACTATCGAGTTCGGCGATGGCCACAAGCCTGCCAAAGTGCGTGGAGGATCAGGCGGGGGTAGTGATTATTCGGTGTGATCGGCAATCCGATAGAGGAGAATCTGTAACCGACGGCTGACCCGTAACTTGCCGAAAATATTGCTCACATGCGTCTTCACGGTCTTCTCGCTGATCCCAAGCTGGGAGGCGATCTCTTTGTTCCTCTTCCCCTGCATCACCCAGCTGACCACCTCCTGCTCCCGATCGGTCAGGGCTTCTCGAGTCTCTGCCAGGGGCCCATGGAGGTCGCTCACCTTCTTGCGCAGGTTTTCCAGGATCTGCGTCAGCACCCTGCGCTCTGCCCAGATCTCCCCCGCGTACGTGGCGTGGATGGCCCTGAGGAGATCTTTATGGGTAAGCGTCTTCAGCAAATACCCCTTGGCGCCCAGCTCTAAGGCCTTGGAAATCAGCTCGTCCTCAGGAAAGCCAGAAAGGATCAGGACCTTCGTCATCGGGCATTTCGCGCGGATCTTGGGAAGGACCTCGAGCCCACCCACCTCGGGCATCCGGACATCCAACAGCAGGATATCCGGTTGGAGGGATTCCGTCAGGCTCAGCGCTTGGAGTCCATCCGCCGCCTCGCCCACGACCATGATGTTGTTGTCCTGAGCGAGGAGCATGCGGAGGCCCTCTCGAAAGAGCGAGTGGTCGTCAGCGATGAGCACCGTGATCTGATGCATCCGGGCCTCGTGCGTCACGCCTGCTTGACGCTATGTCGGAGGATCACCCCTCCCGATTCGGCGTTGGCGCCTCTCACCGGCGTCCACTGTTTTTATGTTTTTTTTTAACGTTGGGAGGAGTGGCAAAGAATGGTCCCGAACTCATTCGAACGCACCTTCAGAACTTACAGGGTCAAGTCCTCTCTTCTCGGCTCACGAAGGCTCACCGAGTGTCAAGCTCTCTGATAACGCAGTCGATATACGACGTTGCTGAAGGGGCTGTCATCATAATCAGGGGCCTCTTGACCTGTCAAGAAAAATAAGTAGTTGTGTGGCATGGGATGGCCCATTCGCTGTTATCCATTCAGGCCGAAGTGGAGGGACTGGTATACGTCCCATCTTGAAGAGAGTCTGACCACGGCCAGCCGTGCTCCAGTCTCCCTCTACATCCGGCCGAGCTAAGAGACTTTCACGGTTCAGAGTTCACGGTCGACGGGCTAGGGTGACTGCTGCAGTCAACCGTCAATGGTCAAGGTCTCGTAGAGAAAAGACGTTCACGATCCACGGTTCTCAGTCCATGGCGCAAGGCCACTCTTGCAGTGAACCGTCAACTGTGAAATGTTAACAGCTTAGGGGTAGAATAGAGGGGGGAAGAGGGAACTGCCGGCAGGCTCAGGGACGCGGGGTCTCAGCGCGCCGG
>JBGQJI010000200.1:0-3634 GCA_041498975.1 Methylomirabilis sp. (SeqCode) | reverse complement strand
CTGCTCATCGTGAACGGCCTCAACCCAGTCAGCCCCGTGGCTCGTTCCTCCTGGATCTCCCTAGGCGCAGGGGCGCTCCTGGCATACGCCGGTGCCACTCGCCTCTTTCGGCTCTCCCTCGGCCGTCTCCCTGACTGGGAACAACGTGGGGTGCGCCAGCTCAGCTCGTGGGCGGGAACGATCTCCCTGACAGCCCTATTATGGCACGTTCTGCCTCGTGACTACCTGGGGCTCGGGTGGCTGGTCCTCGCGCTCGCCTTGTTGGAGCTCGGGCTCCGCGAGCGCCCCGAAGAGCTGCAGCTCCAAGCCTATGTCGTGGCGACGCTCAGCTTCTGCAGGCTGTTGATCGTAAGCGTGTTCGGCGCAGGGGGTGACCCGGTTCGCTCCCCTTGGATCTCGCTGGCCGGGGGCGCGCTCCTGCCCTATGCTGCCGCCACGCGCCTCTTCCGGCTCCGCTTCGGCCGTCTTCCCGAACGAGAACGGCTGGGCATACGGGATGTCAGCTCCGCCGCGGGAACGCTCTTCCTGACGGCCTTACTCTGGCACGTCCTGCCGACCCCGGTGGTCGCGGTGGGGTGGGGGATCGTGAGCCTCCTCTTGATCGAACTCGGCTTCGCCCTCCCACTGCCCATCTTACGGCTCCAAGGAAATCTGGTCGGAGCGTTGGCCTATGGTCGGCTGTTTCTCGCGAACTTCACGGGAACGGGCGCGACCGCGGGCATCTCCCACCGGATGCTCACGGTCTTCCCCCTGATCCTCCTCTTCTACTACCTTTCCGCAAAACTCGAGGCCGAGGGGGAGCGAGATCGACTGCTCGGCTGGGAACGCGGCCTCTCCCGGCTGTACCTCTATGCGCCGGCGCTCCTCGCGGTGTTCCTCATACGCTTCGAGCTCGGCCGCGTCTTGGCGGTGGTCGGGTGGGCACTGTTGGGACTTGCCCTCCTCTTCGTCGGGATTCGCCGGAATAACCGAGACCTTCGCTGGCAGAGCTACATGTTGGGGATCCTGACGTTCTCCCGCAGCTGGGCCACGAACTTCTACATCCCCGAGAGCCTCGCGGGAATGTTTGGTCGAGTGGTCACGGGGGCGTGGGTGATCGGAAGCCTCTATGCTGCCCAGTTACTTTCGCCTCGCGATCGGACGGAGGAGCCTGGCGCCCCCGGAAACCGGGTCGCGCGTGCACTGGACCAGCTCGACCTGCATGCCCGAACGATGTTCTCCCTCCTGGCCAGCGTCCTCCTCACGGTGTTGCTCTTCTACGAGGTCTCGGGACGACTACTGACCGTCGCCTGGGCGCTCGAGGGGACCGCGCTCTTGGTGGCGGGGTTCCCGCTGCGGGAGCGGCCCTTGCGCCTCTCCGGCCTCTGCCTGTTGGCGGCCTGTGTCTTGAAGGTCTTCGCGTACGACCTGCGGGAGTTGGAGGCCCTACCGCGGATCCTGTCCTTTGTCGTGTTGGGGATACTGCTCCTGGCAATCTCGTTGATCTACACGCGCTTCCGCGAGCAGCTCCGGCGGTATCTATAGGAGGAAGCGATGGGAGGACGACGCAGCTTTGTGCTGGTCCTGTTGGTGCTGAGTCTGGGCGGAGCCCTCGTCCTGCTGGGAGAGGTTGAGCAGGGGGTGAACTTCTCCTCCGTCCTCGAGATCTGGGCCGATGTCCTGCGTGATGCCGACCAATTCGGCTTGCACCTGACGCGTGTGTCCGATCGAGAAGAGATGCAGGTGGGGAGGGACATCGCCCGCAGTGTAGCGGCCTGGTGGCGGGAGAACCCGGAGAAGGTGCAATATGTCTCGGCAGTCGGTGCAACATTGCTCCCCCACGTCCACCGCACAGGGATCCGATACGAGTTTCACGTCATTGAGTCGGGTCAGATCAATGCCTTCGCCCTTCCCGGGGGCCAGATTTTTGTCACGACGGGAATGCTCGAATTTCTCCAGTCGGAGGCCGAGCTTGCGGCGGTCCTTGGTCATGAGACCTCCCACGTGGACCTTCGACACTGTATCGAGCGGTTCCAGTACGAGCTAACGTTGAGGAAGGTCAAGGCGGGTGAGCTTGGTGCCTTGGCCGGGATCGCGCGGCGACTTCTGACCGTAGGGTACAACCAATACCAGGAGCTCGAAGCGGACGCGCAGGGAATTCGGTTGAGCATCGAGGCTGGCTACGATCCCGACGCTGGAGCGGCTGTCTTTACCCGGCTCAATGACCGCTCCGGCGAGCGCACACTCCCTAAAGCACAAACCCCGGTCGGGGAGGTCGCCCAGGCGGTGGAGCAGGCGATGGGGTCGTACCTTCGTTCGCACCCCCCGTCCGATGAACGAGTCCGGCGGCTGAATAGGCTTGTCGCGAAGAACCGCCAGCGGCTATCGGGACGGGTTGTCTATGTCGGGGCTGAAAACTATCGGGTGCGCATCCCTCGAACCCAGCAGGAGTTCCCACAGGAGCAACGCCGATTCTGAAGAAGGGGCGGCGAGCCGCCCCGTAACCACGGCTCGAACGAGATACCGCCAGAGGAGCGGTAGACGAAGGGGAAGATCCGATGCCTGCCGGCCAGTACAGAGACCTCCTGAAGTCCCTGGGCTTCGAATCGTTTCTTTGGGCTCAGTTCCTGGGGGCTTTCAACGACAACGTCTACAAGATCGTCGTCGCGATGCTCGCGGTGGATATGGCCAGCCAAGCGGGCGGCGGGAGTGGGTACCTCTCCCTGACAGGAGCGGTCTTCATTCTCCCCTTCCTCCTCTTCTCCGGGTATGCGGGCCACGCGGCCGATGTCTTCAGCAAGCGCACCGTGCTCGTCGCCACGAAGGGCTTCGAGATCCTAGCCATGGGCCTGGGAGTCTTCGCATCCCTGTCCGGACGGATCGAGCTGATGCTGGGCATCCTGGGGCTCATGGCCCTGCACTCCACGTTCTTCAGCCCGGCCAAGTACGGGATCCTGCCCGAGATGTTGCCCGACCGGGACCTCTCCCGGGCGAATGGCCTCTTAGAGATGAGCACCTTTCTCGCCATCATCCTGGGCACGTCGATCGGAAGCTTCATGTTCGCCGCCTGGAAAGACCACCTAGGGGTAATCAGTCTGGTCCTGGTTGCGATCGCGATCGCCGGTACGTTCGCCAGCTTGGGAATTGCCCGGGTCCCCCCCTCGAACATCCAGAAGGCGTTCCGCCTGAACCCCTGGGCGGAAATCGGGAGCGGCCTCGGGCGGCTGTACCGGGACAGAACGCTGTGGTTCACGGTGTTGGGGATCGCCTACTTCTGGTTCCTGGGCGCGCTCCTCCAGATGGACATCATCCTCTTTGGCAAGGCCGTCATGGGGCTCGATGACTTTTGGGTGGGAATCCTCGGGGCGTTTTTGGCTGTAGGGATCGGGATCGGCAGTCTCGCCGCGGGGCACCTCTCAGGGGACAAGGTGGAACCGGGGCTGGTGCCATTGGGCTCCATCGGCATGGGGGGATTTTCGATCCTGCTGGCGTCGGCCGCCGCGTCCTATACTTGGACCGCCACCGCCCTGACCTTGCTCGGGTTTTCGGGCGGACTCTTCATCGTCCCTCTGAATGCGCTCCTTCAACAGCGGAGTGGGCGGGACGAGAAAGGCCGGCTGATCGCGACAGCCAATATGTTCATGGCGGGAGGCAT
>JBGQJI010000199.1:0-3637 GCA_041498975.1 Methylomirabilis sp. (SeqCode) | reverse complement strand
TGCGGCTGCCGATCTTCTTCTGCTCACTCCTGCTGTACATTGTTGCCCAAGTCCTGAGCTCCCTCCGCTGGCAGTGCCTCCTGCAGGCTGAAGCGATCCACCTGTCTCTCTGGAGGCTCATCCTTTTGTACTTCGAGGGGATGTTTTTCAATCTGATGCTTCCAACCCTCATCGGCGGCGACATCGTCCGGGGGTATCACGTCTTCAAGCTCACCCGGGGACACGAGGCATCGCTGGCGTCCATCCTCGTCGAACGGCTCTCAGGATACGTGGCCATGATCATGATCGCGTGCAGTGCGCTGGCCTTCGCCTACCCATTCTTACGCGACCCGGCCGTGGTCTGGCTGACCGTGGCTGCATCGGCGGGGCTCATCGGGGTCATCGCCGGGCTCCTGAGCGATCAGCTCCAGGCGCTGTTCTTCAGGCTGCTCAACAGCGCGGGGCTGGCGCGTTTCCATGAGACCCTCCACGGCCTCTATGAGGCGATCCAACGCTACTGGAAACACAAACGGGCCCTGCTCCTCGCTGTCGGCATTTCGCTGGTCCTCCAGTCCCTGGGAATATTCATTTTCTATCTCATCTCGCGCTCGCTGAACTTGGTGGTGCCCCTGCGCTATTTCTTCCTCTTCGTCCCTTTGATCAGCATGGTTTCGATGGTCCCGATTTCTGTGGCTGGGATCGGCGTCCGAGAGGCAAGCTCGATCTATTTCTTCGGCAAGGTCGGACTGGACCCCGCTAGCGCGATGAGCCTTTCACTGCTCTGGTTCGCCGTCAACGCCCTCTCCAGCGGGCTGGGAGGTATCGTGTTTCTCGTCGGTCACTCCCAGCCGGACGGCCACCCTTAAGAAAAGGACACACCCATGCACGTTGCATCATGGTTCGATAGTGTGCTCGAGTGGGATACGGCAGGATTCTACCTGATCAACCGAACTCTCAGAAATGGCTTCTTTGACCTCCTCATGCCATTCATGACTGACAAGTGGAACGCCGTCCTGCCGATAGCCCTCCTCTTTCTCTACGTGCTGATCTTTCGACCGAAGCGAGATCGGGTCCTGGCCATATCCTCGATTGCCGTTCTTATAGTGGCCGACGCAACTTCCCAGCTCCTCAAGGATCTGATCCACAGGATCAGGCCATGTGAGGTCCTCAAGGGAGCTGTCTGCTCAGCTCCATTCTCTCCTATGAACTATGCGGGTAAGCTGGCCAATGAGACTTTCTTGGTCCTTAAAGCTGTGTGGAAATCGAGCTCGGGAGGACACGCATTGTCGGGAGGACACGCATTGAATGTCGGAGTTCGCTCCAGTTCATCCTCTTTTCCCTCAAACCATGCCAGCAACGTGTTTGCGCTTGCCGCGTTTTTCTCTTATAATTACCGGAAGCTCATGATCCCCTGCTTCATCACAGCCGCCCTGATTGGCTACTCTCGCATCTATCTGGGCGCGCATTATCCCACTGATGTTCTTGCAGGTATCGCCTTGGGGATGCTTGTGGGTTTTTCTGCTGCTAAAGTGGTCAGAAAACTTACACGGGTTGGGCAAACCGAAGATCAAATTGGACCGGGCGCGAAAGAGGATTGCCCAGTAGCTCGCCCAGAATCTTCTCAGCAGGCCGTGAAGTCCAGGCGAACGGAGGCGTAGCGGTGAGTTCACAGCAGATCCGCCTCACCACGCTGTCGCACGGGGCCGGGTGAGCCTGCAAGATCAGCCCGTCTGATCTGGCCCAGGTCCTGGGTCATCTCCCACGGTTCAATGACCCGAGGATATTGGTGGGGACGGAGACATCCGACGATGCCGCCGTCTATCAACTGGACGGTGGTCTGGCAATCGTCCAGACAGTGGACTACATCACGCCGGTGGTGGATGATCCCTATAGCTGCGGCCAGATCGCCGCAGCCAACTCATTGAGCGACATCTACGCCATGGGAGCGACCCCCCTCTTTGCCCTCAACATCGTCGGGTTTCCCGTCGGCTTACTGCCGCTCAGTGTACTAGAGGAGATCCTGCGGGGGGGCGCCGACAAGGTCCGTGAGGCAGGAGCGTGCATCATCGGTGGTCACAGTATCGACGACCCGGAGCCAAAATATGGCCTTGTCGTGACTGGGCTGATCGACCCGACCAAGATCGTCAAGAACTCCACCGCCCGGATCGGGGACGACCTGATCCTCACTAAACCCCTGGGTCTCGGAATCATCACCACAGGGATCAAGCGCGAAAAGGTCGGGAAGGCCACCATCGATGCCGCCGTGGAGCTCATGGCAACCCTGAACAGGGAAGCATCCAGGGCCATGGTGGAGGTAGGCGCGCACGCCTGCACCGATGTGACAGGATTCGGCCTCCTTGGTCACCTGCACGAGATGACGTCCGGGGCGAGGGTCGGCGCGCGGGTCTTCCTCTCCCGGGTGCCCGTGATCTCCGAGGCCTGGGGGTTGATTCGAAGCGGAATCTGTCCGGGCGGGACCCAGCGCAACCGGGACTCTCTGAGGGAAGCCGTCGTGTGGAATCCGGAGATTCGCGATGAGGCCCAACTGATCCTCTGCGACGCTCAAACTTCAGGCGGCCTGCTCATTGCGGTGCCCAAAGACAGGACTGCAACGCTCATAGAGCGCTTGCATTCGTATCAGGTGCCAGCCGCCACGCTAATCGGCGAGGTGATCGAAGACCCGGATGGGCGGATCTGGGTGGAGCCCTGACCCAAAACGGGCCTTTTGGCCCGAAAATTGGATGTCCACGCTTGGAGAACAGCCCCGCGTCGCCAACCCTTCCTCGCACCCTTTACCAGCGATCTCGTGGCGTTCCAACGTATTGCGGCTAATCGCCGACAAGTGCCCTGCTAAGCATTATCGCTTGCCCTGGCCTCACCATTATGGCGTAAGTCCTTGGAACGGCACGAGTTCCACCCCCTGTCAGCCAGATTCACTTCAGCTCGACCTTGCGGCCCTGGCTGTCCTTCCGACCTGCCCCCTCCGAGATTCCGGACGGGCTTCCGGAACGGGGCAGCGCCCCAGATAACGGAGGTGGGCACCGGTACACCGGAGACAGTCGCGTGCGGGCGCCTGCGGACGAGCTCTTCGATTACCCGGCTTGGTTCATCGGCCTACAGGCATGGATCCTCACCGACAGAGGGAACCAGTTGGGGGCACGCGTGAACGAATCGACCCATTATGATGGATCCGGCGAAACCCCGAGACACACACATCGGGTTCGCTTGCCCGGGAGATACTGAGCGGCGAGCATCCTGGGCAGGCCACCCGTGCGGCATCTCGCGCCGGTGGAACCGGGGTTCGTCAGGCTGGCCGGACGATGATCCGGAGGGCGAGCGCCGCCGCCAGAGCGACGGCGAGCAATATGAGGCCGACCTCGGAGAGGGTCGGTATGCTGGGAAACTCGGTGGCGGTGATTGCCACGCCGGTGGGATGGGCTCCCACCGGAATCGTGGCCACGACCGAGTTGCTGGCCGTGGCGATGACCGAAACGGTGTCGGAGTTTTGATTCGGAACGTACACCAACGCTCCATCAACTGTCCCGGACAGGAAGTCCGGCCTCTGCCCCACAGAGACCGTGACGATCACCGTGTTGGTCGCTGTGGCGATGACCGAGACGGTGTCGGAGATGAAGTTCGCCACGTAGGCGAAGAGCCC
>JBGQJI010000198.1:0-3745 GCA_041498975.1 Methylomirabilis sp. (SeqCode) | reverse complement strand
GGATGATGACAGATAGCATCGGCACAGGTCAGGGGCCTCCCTCCCCCCTTCAAAACTTGCCCGCGAAAGGCCGCCTCACTTCGTGCGCAATGTACCGAGAGTCCTCATAGTCAGATGTAGCCGAGTTCCCGGAGCTTTTTCTCCAACACCGCCTGCTCTTCGGGTGACATGGGTATGTCAGGCCCCGCAAGCCCCCCGCCTCTTAACAGGAGCGGGAGCTGCGCCTGCAGCTCCAACACCACTTCCGGCCGCTCTGCAACCAGATTCTTTTTCTCAAGAGGATCCGTCTTCAGATGATACAGCTCCGTCCGGATTCTCGGATCATCGGGGACCCATATGCACTTCCATTCTGAGGTCCGTATGGCGACCTGAGCAGGGGGCGTGCGAAAACTCCCCGCCTTTGCCCATCTCCTTGGCAGGTACCGAGGGGCCACGCTTTTTCCACTATACGCCTCCATGTACACCGGGCGCTCGTGCTGCCACTCCCCGGCAATGAGAGGGCGGAGGCTCCTTCCTTGGATATGAGCCCCATCATCTTGAGAGACCTGGAGGAGGTCGCGCAACGTCGGCATGATATCGACCTGGCTGACCTGATCCAGGACGACACGCCCTTCAGGAATCCCTGGACCCACGAGGATCAGCGGGACCCGCACGATATACTCGTACAGGTTGAGCCCGTGGGCGCTCTGGAGAAACCGGTACCGATGGATCCACTTGAAGAACACGCTATAGAAGAGCCGCATCAATCGAACCCCGATGCGATCATGAAGACTTGGGTGCAGCAAGAGCTCGAAAAGCGACCCGGTCCCTTCACCGTGATCCCCGTGGATGATAACCAGCGTCGTCCCGAAGTCAACCTCCTTGAGGAGCTGCTCCAATTGACGGTCGAGGCTGGAAACGGCCCGCCAATACCGATCGCGCCCGTACCGGGGTGAGTTGAACTCCGGGAGAACCTGCCTCGGCGCATGAAGCTCCCAGAGATGGACGAACAGGAACCATGGCCTTTTTTCGCTATTCAGCTTGGAGAGAAGCCGCCTGAGGTCTTCGCCGAATCTCCCGTGAAGGTAGACGTCGTCATGTTGGCGATGCTGGTAGCTCTGGAAGCCCCGATCGAGTTCGGTCACGTGAAGGATGGGTCCGGTGACAGTGGCATAGGTGCCATACCCGGAGTCCCGTAAGACCTCCGCCATCGTCCGACAGTTCGGGTTGAGCTTGGCAGTGCTGAGCCGGAACCGATTGAGGCTGAGCGGCCTGATTCCGTGGACAAACGGGTATGCCCCTGTAAAGAGGCTGGCGAGACAGACAGGGGTGCTGCCTGCGACGGATATCGCCTGGGTGAAGACTGTCCCCCGCCGGCTTAAGGCATCGAGGGTGGGCGTGTCGGCCTGGCTGTCCTCTCCATGACAGGCATCAGCCCTCAGGCAATCTATAAGCAGGAATAAAACGTTTTGTCTTCCCATGCCAAATATCTCGGTGCTCTGTTTCGCAAATAACCTTCTCCCCTCAGGGGAGAATGAGCGGATGAGGGAACTCGCGGCAGGACAAATCAAGGCATTATAAGGCCGCAGGTCATCCTGGTCAACACAACCTTGCCGGAGGACGTTTTACCGCGAGTCTCCCAGCTCGATGAGGAGGCGCCGAGCCCGCTCCGCTTTTGGGCCGTCCGGCTCCAGCTCCAGGAACCGGCGAAGGAGAGCCTTGGCCTTGGTAGGCTCACCAAGCTTGATGTACAACAACGCGAGATTGTACTGCGGGCCGGGCTGTGCAGGTTGCTCAGCATAGGCCGCTTCGGCCAACTGCAGCTCACGCTTCGCCTCGTTCCATCGGCCCTGTTCGAGAAGCTGCTTCACCCACTTCGTCCGATACTCCCCCTCCAGCGAGGCAGCGATCGGTTCGATATTGGCGATGCGGGCGTTGTGCCGCGCCCTTTCGCGTAGCCGAACCATCTCCGCGACAGCCCGATCGAGCTGGCCTTCGGATTCATAGACCTTTGCCGCCGCCAAGAACTGTCTCCCCCAACCATATCCCTTCCCATATCCCATCGACTTCTTGAGGAGGGGAAGCGCCACCTGCTGGGTCAGGGTGATTCCCAGCACAAGGCCCAGCCCCACCAGAGCCCGGGCGGCCTGCTTCTTTCGGAGCGCATCGACGAGCCAGACAAGAAAGGCAGCCGCGTAGAGGGTCAGCACCGGTACGAGGGTCAGCCGATACCGTTCCTGAACCATCGAGAACATGAGTCCACCTAAAACGGCAGTGAGGTAGATGTTGATGAGTCGATGGCGCCGCCAGGCTGGAAGCGAAACAAGAAACCCGGCGACCCCGAGGGGGAAGATGAAACCATAGCGAAAGGTAAGGCGAAGCACTGGGGATATCTCCAGCCCATAGTAGAAGCTGACGCCCTCACCCGTTTCTTCGTGCGCATCGACCAGCCCCCCGAGCTTCAGGAGCTGCTTGAATAGAAACGCTCCGTAGTGGCCCTGGTATGTCTTGAGGGTTTCCCTGATAACCGGCAATAGCTTACTGTCTGACCGTTGCAGGATCATCTTCATCGTGCCGGGAATGGCAGCCCATCCGACGGGCACGCTGTCTGCCGCGTTGCCGGTGATAAAACTGCTGAGGGCCCGATTCGACAGCGAGAAAGGGGGCGCCCCCACAACGAGGTTGCGGATGACGAGCGGCGAAAGGCAAAGTAGCAACCCGGCGAGAAGACAGGCGCCAGCCCCGACCGCCCGGCGCCACTCTGATCTATACTCCCACAGGAGCCACAGCCCCACCAAAAAAATGAAGAGGAGAACGCTCTCCTTCGTCAGGAGCGCCAGACCAAGGGCCGCTCCTGCAATGCCCCAGGCCAATCCCCGGCCACTTTCTCTGGCCTTGAGGAGCGCCAGCAGGCTGAGCGGTTCCAGTATCGGCGGAAGCCAATCCCGCAGCAGCACCCCCTGGTAAAAGATGAACGGCCCGTACAGAGCCGTGAGGAATGCAGCGACCAAGCCCGTCCGCGCATCGAAGAGCTTGCGGGCCAGCCCAAACAGGACCAACGGGTGGAGGGCCCCAACCAAGAGCTGGACGAGCATGACGAAGTGAAGCGACTGACCGGAAAGGGACAACAGTCCGGCGACCAGATACGGGTACAGGGGGGCTGTCCGGAATATCTCTTTCCCGCCCCACCACCGGTACCAGGTTTCACGTGGTGCAACGGCCTGCATGTACTTGGTGTATACCTGATAGGTGTCACGGCCAAGCAGGTCACCGGCCAGGATCTTGTGCGCCCACTCCCAATAGGCCCGCATATCCGACTCGACAACCATATGGAACTTCATCAAAGCCGTCCCGGAGATCGCCCAGAAGTGAAGGTATCGGACCAGGGCCCCCAGGAGCAGAATGAGAACGAGAGTGACCGTGATCCTCCTCTGACTCGTATCAGGGCTCGTCCCTGCCCAGGAGGTTCGACACGCCCCATACGGGTCGCCTCGAGGAGCAACCTGTTCGCTAACTCCCAAGTGGTCGTTCGACACACCATTTACCATTGCTGGGACATTACGGAGATACGCACAAATCCAACTTTCGGCGCCGTCGCGGTGGCCGTGCGAGAACACGCAACCCCTCGACAAGCGACCAAGCGGCGGCGATAACGAGCAGTTGCAGGCGCATGATACCATACCGGCCGCAGCCTCGAAAGGGAGAAGCCCCAGCGTCACGACCCTCAGCACGGTTGAGATTTACTGGAGCAGTCACAATTTCGCCT
>JBGQJI010000197.1:0-3754 GCA_041498975.1 Methylomirabilis sp. (SeqCode) | reverse complement strand
CACTTCAGCTACCCCACGTAATTCGGTCAACGCACTACTCAGCAACGCCCTCTTGGGCGGAACTCTACCCGAGAGGGCGTTCGTGTTTTCGATGCCTCGCGCGAGAGACGGGTGCTGGCTCCAGCCACGTGTTGTCTTGAGTTGCACTCCGTCAATCCAACTTGGTGCGAGCAAATCCCGGCTCTAAGACAACAGGATAGAAAGGACCCAGTCTCGCCTCCCACTGCCGATATTTCCCCCACTTCTCGCTGGTTCCCCACCCACTCGCCGTTGGTCTACGACCCACTGGCTTACTAACTAGTTGTTTTTTAAGCTCATCTGGCTTGGCATCGGGGTTGCTCTTTGGTTATAGCGAGTAGCGGCGTAGTTGAGTCGCGAGCTTGTCGTGGCAGAACTCCTGACGAAGAGCGGAAACAGGTCTCGAATCTGGTTGCGGGGAGGTCGCGTTTCTCGGTGCATCTTGCACGATTCTGCTGGGTGTTGCCAGTGCGAGTTCGGCTAATCCATGGAATCATCCGGGGGACCTCAGAACTCTGACATGGTCGCGTTCCGCATCAGGCGGAGTCGAGGAGGAGCTCAATGCGAAGAATCATGACAGTAACTCTGATCCTGGCATACTTCACGGTGTCATGCGCTTCCTATACGGCAAAATCCCTGGCAACCCCTGCGATCGAGTCCTCGGCCGCATCGAGGGAGGAGCAGGGCCTACGAGTCGGTGTCAACCCGTACGTGGAGGCGGAGAAGACCAAGCAGATCTTCGACGCCGATCTCAAACAAGCCCTGGTCCTCGCGCTTGAAGTGTTGGTCAGTAATAACGGGCCGCGGCGCCTGACTGTTCGGAAGAGCGACTTCATCCTAAGGCTTCCGGCCGGGAGGGAGGTCGCACCCGCTCGTGCCGAGGAGGTCGCCGCGCGCCTGGAGAGCTTTGGGGGAGTGGTCGGTTGGACCATCGCCTTTGGCCTCGTCGGCCTTCTGGCCTCCTCCATGGCGAAGAATAACGCCGACACTGCTCGGCGAGCCGATTTTGGTGGGAAGGAATTCCACGATGCAACCGTGTTTTCAGGTGAGGCGGCTCACGGGTTCCTGTTCTTCCTGATTCCAGACGACGTCCGAGACCTGAAGAATGCTTCTCTTGTTGTGAAGGGCACGGATGACGTCAATGCTGCGAGAATTTCAGTCGAGATTCCCTTGGGAGACCTTGGGGTGTGGCAGGTTCGAGAGACACAGACAACTGAAAGGCCCAATTTCTAAGGAGGAGCCCTGGAGGTAATGAGGGCCCGGTAGAGAGGGAGGGAAAAATGGGCATGGTCGAAGAGCAGCACCAGTGGGGGCGGGGGAGTCAACGGTGGCAACAGGGGATACCTCATGCAACTCAGTCAGCGAGTGGGCTGCCAAGAGCGCGGTGGCTCGTGGAGCTGTTCCGCCGCCTCCGAGGCGTGCTGGTGGCGGGCCTGGTCCTCTGTTGCGCTGGACTGGTCGGCGTGGCGGGCGCCACCACCATCACCGAGTTCCCGATCCCCACGGCTAACAGTCGCCCGTTTGGCGACATCACCACCGGCCCAGATGGAGCCCTCTGGTTCGACGAGAATGAGGCCAACAGGATCGGGCGCATAACCACAAGCGGGACCATCACCGAGTTCCCCCTCCCCACGGCGAACAGTCGCCCATTTGGCATCACCGCCGGCCCAGACGGAGCGCTCTGGTTCACCGAGTACAATGGCAACAAGATCGGGCGCATCACCCCGGCCGGGACCTTGACGGAGTTCGCCATCCCTACGGCGAGCAGCTTCCCGCGGGGCATCATCGTCGGCCCGGATGGGGCCCTCTGGTTCACCGAGGATTTTGGCAACAAGATCGGGCGGATCACCCCGGCCGGAGCCATCACCGAGATCCCCCTCCCCACGGCGAACAGTCGCCCGCTTGGCATCACCGCCGACCCGGGCGGCGCCATCTGGTTCACCGTGTACCAAGCCAACAAGATCGGGCGGATCACCCCGGCCGGGGCCATCACCGAGTTCGCCGTCCCCACGGCTGGCGGTTTCCCGGTTGGCATCACCGGCGGCCCGGACGGGGCCCTCTGGTTCACCGAGAATGGGGCCAACAAGATCGGGCGGATCACCCCGGCCGGGGCCATCACCGAGTTCGCCGTCCCCACGGCGAACAGCTTCCCGCTTGGCATCACCGCCGGCCCCGACGGCGCCCTCTGGTTCACCGAGGATTTTGGCAACAAGATCGGGCGGATCACCACTGGTATCCAGGAGGCCGCCTTCGTCACCCGCCTTTACGAGCATGTGCTCAACCGGGAGCCGGACGCAGCCAGCCTGCAGGCCTTCGTCCAGCAGATCACCCAATCCGGCTCAGTCGTCCCGACGGTCCTTGCGTTCTTCCACTCCTCCGAGTTTCTCGCCCGCAACACGGACCATGCGCAGTTCATTGCGATCCTCTACCACACGTTCCTTAACCGGGATCCGGATCCGGATGGCTTCACCGCCTTCCTGACGAGCCTCCAGCTACAGCAGCTCACCCGCGACAACCTCCTCGATATCTTCATGGACTCGCAGGAGTTTCAAGCCCAGGCGAGCTTCCTCCCGACGCTCGATCCGGTAACCGCCTTCGTGACCGCCCTCTACGTCCGCATCCTCGGACGGGGGCCGGACCAAGCGGGGCTACAGCGCTTCGTTTCTGAGGCCCAGCGGGCCTGCACCACCCTGCCCACCGTCCAGACCTTGCTCGCCTCGCCGGAGTTTCAGGCGCGCCACACCACGAACACGGAGTTCGTCACGCTGCTCTACCGGGTCTTCCTGGGCCGCGTGCCCGATGCTGGCGGCCTCACCGGCTTTGTGACCCCGCTGACCCAGGGGATGGTGACGCGGGACCAGCTCGTGGCCCAGTTCGCCGCCTCAGCGGAGTTTCAGGCGGTCGAGCAGCACCTGTTCCCGCCGGGTAGCTGTACGCCGACCGTCTGCTTGTCAGTCTACGGGAGCGGCCTAGGGTCGGTGACGGTCAATCCCCAGGGGATTAACGGTGGGCCGAACTGCGGCAGGGCTTTCGCCCCAGGGACGAGGGTAACCTTGACGGCCCAGGGCGGCCCTTCATACTTTAACTCGTTTGCCAGATTCCTGGGTTGGGGTGGAGACTGCGCGGCAATTGGACGGCGAGACAGCCCCTCGCATGGGACCTGCACCCTCGTGATGACGACCGACAAGAGCGTGAGCGCCGACTTCGATTGCCCTCTATTTTTATGCGGCTACCTCTCACCTTCGGAGGACGCCTGGCCCAGCGAGTGAGGCTCGACCATCCTCTTGGGTGCACCTCGGCTCGGGGTGATCCCAACGGTGGCACGTACAGTAGTTTCGAAGTCGGGGAGATTGGGAACAATGGGAAAAGGTAACGGAAAAGCGCCACTCAGTATCGGCCTCTACATGGTTATCCTGGCCATCATGGCAGGTTGCGCGCCCGCCCACTTCAGGGCCAATCCTCAGTTCCAGGAGAAGGTTCAATTTATCAAATCCGTGGCCATCATGCCACCGAGCATCAAGCTCTATGCGCTATCTATTGGCGGCAATACGGAGTTGATGGATGAACCGACAGCCCCCGCAGAGCAAATTGTCGCGGCAGCCATCGAAAAGGAGCTGGAGCGCCATGCGGGGGTTGTCTTCAAACCGTTCCCTTCGCCTACGGCTATTCTCGCCACCAGCAGTGATCTGGCAGCAGCAGGTCTCAAGGGCGAGTTGGAGGATACCCAGGCGCTCTT
>JBGQJI010000196.1:0-3762 GCA_041498975.1 Methylomirabilis sp. (SeqCode) | reverse complement strand
GACGCGACGGGTGGTTCTGTGGTGTGCTTCTCCATGGCGGTGTCCTCCTCTCTCTGACCGGGTGTCAGCCCGGCGGGTTCGTAAGTCACCCGAGAGGGTACACCGCCTTTCTCCTATTTGCACACCTTCTGATGGTACCTCGATGGAGAATGATGAGGTTGCTTCCCCTTTGGCTCGCAATGACGGGCGCACTCGGATAGAAGCGGTGCTATAGAGATGGTTCATCAAGCAGTCGAAATCAAGACCGAGCTAAAGGGCCTGAGCCTCGAGGAGATGGAGCGGTGTGTCGCCGGTCTTGGTGAGCCGCCCTATCGTGGCCGCCAGGTTTTCCACTGGATCTACGCGCGCGGTTGCAGGCGATTCGAGGAGATGACCGACTTGCCGGCGGCTCTTCGCGCCGCCCTCGCCGAGCACGCTTCGATCACCGGCCTCACCTGTCTTGCCAGGCAGGTCTCCCTGGACGGCACACGGAAATACCTGTTCGGCTGTCCTGACGGGCGACGGATCGAGACGGTCCTGATTCCCGATGAGGGACGCCTGACCGCCTGTCTCTCCACTCAGGTGGGTTGCGCCCTCGCCTGCGCCTTCTGTCTCACGGGAAAGATGGGGTTGGGCCGGCACCTGCGCGCGTGGGAGATCGTCGATCAGGTGCTTGCGCTTCGGGAAGATCTTGGGCCTGGAGAGCGGATCGGCAATCTGGTCCTGATGGGGATGGGGGAACCGCTGCACAACTACGAGGCCACCGTGAAGGCCCTGACGATCTTGGTGCATCCCCTCGGCCTTTCGTATCCCCCGCGCCGGGTGACGCTTTCCACCGTCGGCCTGATTCCGGAACTCGTGCGCCTGGGTGCCTCAGGGCTCGACGTGAACTTGGCGGTCTCGCTCCACGCGGCAACCGATGAGCTTCGCGACCGCCTCGTCCCGATCAACCGTCGCTATCCCCTCAAGGAGTTGATGGCAACCCTGCGGGCTTACCCTCTTGCGCCTCGCCGGCGGATCACCTTCGAGTACATCCTGATGGATGGGGTGAACGACCGACCGGAGGATGCTCGTGAACTGACGAGACTCCTGCGGGGGCTTCGATGCAAGGTGAACCTCCTGCCGCTGAACGAGGCTCCGGCCATCCCGTTCCGGCGGCCTTCGCGCCAGCGAGTTGAGGCATTCCAACAGACGTTGAAATCGGCCGGCGTTCTCAGCACGATTCGCGAGAGTCGAGGGAACGATATCTCGGCGGCGTGCGGCATGCTGGCGACCGGGACCCAGGAGAATGGGCTTGACACTCGGGGGCCGGTGCCCTATGATGCCTTTCGCGGGGTGGAGCAGTCCGGTAGCTCGTTGGGCTCATAACCCAAAGGTCGCAGGTTCAAATCCTGCCCCCGCAACCAGCCTTTTCAACGGGTTAGGCGATTTTGCCTAGCCCATTTTTTGTGCAACATGTCCAGGGGGCCCATAGTAGGCCAAACTTTTCCACCGATCAGTGGAAAGCCTTCCAAAATTGCACCTCGCGGTCGCAACGCGAGAAGTTCGAATCCCTTATGCTCCAGCAGAACTGGGGGTTTTCTGAATAAGCTCCTCTCTCAACCGCCGGGCTCTCCTCTAAACCTTCTCGCGAGATCTTCTGTCTGATATCCACAGATGACCTTCGGACTCCCGTCGAATTCTTGGAACCGGAGGGGCATCTGGATAATTGGAAGAATTGGAAACATGGTAGCCCCAGGACACCTCGAAGGGAGTTGCGGTCGCACGGGCCCCCTGAACGCATTGAGGGCCCGGAAAGGAGGTGAAGCGACGAGCGATCCAACGAACGAGTCGAGTGCGGTGCGTGGGGTGAGGTCAGCAGAGCACCAGGCGGTTCGTCGCCAACTCAGCAAGTTCAGAAGGAGGAAAACGATATGCGAATGATCAGGAACGTTATGCCGGTAGCGATTGCCACGGGGTTCTTTGCGCTGAGCCTGTTGTGTGTCGGACCTGCGGCCATGGCCATGGGGCCGGATACCGATCAATCCACCGGTGACGGGAAGGTGGTTGGTATGACGGGAACCACCGTCCAGATCAAGGAGTGGGCAGGCACCTACACCTATCGGTTGAGCCCAACGGCGCTGCAGGCGTTGGATGCGGCCCGGATCCAGCCGGGCGACGATGTCCGCTTCACCGCGTCGAAGACCTGGGGGATTGCTTACGACTTCGCACTGCTCAAGCGTGGTCCTTCGCCTGCGAGTTTCCGGGGGAGCAAGAGAATGGGGCGGCATCACGTTGTCGTGTCGCCCCTGACCCGCTCTCAGGTCGTTGGCGGCTAGCACGTGAACCGGGAGGCGAGGGGAGGCCGCGAATAGAGCCTCCCCTCGCACCCCACTCCACCCTGCCTCCCGCCACGGTGTGCAAAGGGCGCTGAGGCAACGATTGGAAGAGTGGTGATAGACCAGGAGAATAGCGGTTTGGCGAAGTGAGGTTGGGGTAATCGGTCTCTACCAAGGGAGGGACCGCATGCAAGCGACAAAGGTCGGAAGGCCTGTAGAGGTTGCTGGTGTAGTCACCGAGGTCGAGCTGGTGCCCCAGTGCATTGTGGTCCATCCACACTCACTGGTGAAGGGCAGCACCAAGGAGGTTGATCTGAGGGTCAAGGTGACCCACAACACCTCCATCAAGGAGGGACATCTCGCCAAGCGCTTCGGCGACATCAGGATCGGGGATCGCGTCTGGCTGAGGTATGAGCAAAAGGGCGACACGCTGATTGCCGAGTCGATCCGAATCAAGGGCCACGAGGAGTAAGGAGCGAAAGGATGCCCGGCCGGCCTGGCGGTCTGAAGAGGGCCCCCGACCTTCCCCGGCAAGTCCGAACCCGACCGTGAGCCGGTTCAGCCATGTAGGGATTACCACAGAAATTCTCTGGCCCCCGTCCCATAACTTGAGGAGGAGGGTCTGCTGCTGGAGATTGGAGCGCAAGCAATGCGACCGCGACAGATGGCAATGTCCAAGTTACTCACGGTGACACTCACTGAGGAGCAGTGCAAGTACCTCGGGGCATTGTTCCAGGAACGGCTTGAAGGCCACGAGATTCGGGAGAAGTCCGGTTACCCGCAGGATGAAGAAGGGGCGCGTGTTGCCTCGGGGCTCTTGAAGGCCATTTTGATGGCCTCTCCCGAAGATCGAAACATTCAAGGAGATCGACACACTCAACACAATGACGATGATGATACGGTGAGCGGAATTCCAGGAATCGAGAATGGACAGCCTACGGAGCATAGCGGCCCACAAGGTCCGCAGAGCTGGCATTCAGGGATGCGAGAGGACCCTATGACGGAAAGATCTAGGAGGACGCTAAGGAGATGAACCTATTCACGAAAGATCAGCAGCGATGGCATGACAGACAACTTGAGCTTCGGAGGGTCATGGTCGTCGCGATCAGCTTTCTGCTGATCGGCATGGGGCTGGCGACGGCGTTGTCGTGGACCCGGTCGTCCGAAGCCGGGCGATTCTACCAGACGGTTTCGACCGCCGATCGGCCGGTGGCGGCGCCCGACACCTTTGCCGACCTTGCCAACCGACTGGCCCCGGCCGTGGTGAACATCAAGGTGACAAAGGTTGAGAAGGTTGGGGTGGAGATCCCCACGCGGCCCGAGCTCCCCTTCGACGAACAGTCGCCGCTTAACCAGTTCTTTGAGCGCTACTTCAAGCAGTGGCCGCGCGGCGAGTTTCGCAGACCGGGGGCCGGGTCGTGCTTCATCATTAGCCCGGACGGGTATATCCTGACCAATAATCAAG
>JBGQJI010000195.1:0-3958 GCA_041498975.1 Methylomirabilis sp. (SeqCode) | reverse complement strand
TTCGACGCGCCAACGACTGGACCACGAGCGATGCCAGGATCAAGGGCGCCGTTCGAGCGGACCCGGGGGACATCGCGGCCTGGGCCGACACGTATCCCAAGGGGAAGACCCTGGTCCTGTACTGCGCCTGATCCGACGAGGGGACCAGTGCCCGGGTGGCACAGGAGCTGATGGACAATGGCTTTACGAAAGTCTATGCGCTGAAGGGCGGCTGGAACGAGTGGGTGCGGGCCAACTTTCCCACCGAGCCGAAATGAGCGGGTCGGCGTTGACACGCGGGTGAGCGGGGGCCTGGAGAACCTTGACACGTGCTCCAAAACCCGAGAGAATCGCCACAGTCCTGAGGAGTGCGAGGAGCAGGATGGGCTGCCAGCAGACGCAAGAGTTAGGCCGCGTCCAGAGTCGAACCACCCGTCGCAGTGTGAGCGGCCTCCACATCTGATCTGCCACGTATCGTCGAACGCGCGAGCTGCTGCGATAGGCCGCCAAGACACCGTTGGTCAACGGGGACGCCCTGCTGACCCAGGAAAAGGAGGGACCGTCATGCCAGAAGCCGGAACGCCGGCGGGACGCTGGGAGCCGACGCTCAAGGGCTCGACTTACGTGAGGCCGCAGGACATGGAGTGGCGGCCGACGCAATTCGCCGGCATCGCGATCAAGGTGCTGTACGAGGATGCCGCCAAGGGAGAGATGACGTGTCTGCTCCGCTGGGAGCCCGGCGCTCGCCTCCCCCTGCACAAGCATCCCGAGATCGAGCAGACCTGGGTGCTTGAAGGGTCGTTCTACGATCACGACGGAATCGCCCGGGCGGGCGAATTTGCGTGGCGGACGCCGCAGTCGATCCACGAGACGCGGAGCGACGAGGGGGCGGTGATTCTCGCCATCTACCGGAAACCGAACCTCTTTCAACATAGCAGCGGATTCAAGGCGGACGCCAAGGCGAAGGACTAACGGCCTTCGTCGTGTGGCGTCCTCGTGCGTGCTTCAGTGGGCGCGGTGTAATTGTGGTTGGGCGGCTGCTGCGTGCAGGCGTGATGTGGTGAGGCTCCTTGTCAAGCCGCCTCTGCCGTAATCCTTTTGGGAAGGAGCGAATAATGCACACATTGACACCGTCACAAGAGGCGATGCGGGACCTCTTTCAGCAGCATGTTAATGCCGAACTGAAGGGCGATATTGAAACCACGATGGCCACGATGGCCGATCACCCTCATCTCAATCATGTACCGCTGATGACCGGCGGGGTGGGGAGGGAAGGGGTGCGCGATTTTTACGTCAATCACTTGGTGGGCAAATTCTTTCCACCTGACGTTGAGATGATTAACGTGTCGCGCACCATCGGAGAAGATCAAATTGTCGAAGAGATGGTGATTAGGTTTACGCACACCTCGGTCATCGACTGGATGCTGCCTGGGGTGTTGCCCATCGGACGAAGGGTGGAAATGGCCGTAGCAGTCATTGTCAAGTTCGAGGGCGGCAAGATTGCCCATGAGCACATCTACTGGGATCAGGCTGGCGTGCTGGTACAGCTTGGGCTCATTGATCCAGCGGGGTTGCCTGTGAGTGGCGCGGAGAGTGCTCGAAAGGTGCTCGATCCGAAGCTGCCGTCACGCGTAATCTAATTTCGCAGTCACCCCCCGCCCAACAAAGCCGCTGGTATGCCCTGAAAGGCACTGACAACTTGCCGGCGTAAGTCCGGTCGGGGGCATCGCCAGAGAGCCACGGAGCAGGCTCCCGCTCTAACCCCGAGGCTCGCCGCTGCCTGACAGCGCATTGGACCTGACGGCGGCACGGGGTCACGGCGTGGTGAGGAGGGAAGACCGGTGGACCAAGAGGTGACAGGCGACCAGCCGGACCTCGGCGGGGACATGCGCGTGATGGTGGAGTTCCAGGCCGCCATCACCTGCAAGCATGGCTCCACCATTGCCCCCACCTGTGCCCGGGGCTGCAAGCTGGCGACCTGGCTCGAGGCCGTCGTCCGGCAGCGTAACGAGACCGAGCCGCCGCGGACGGTCCGCGACGTGATCGAGGAGTTCATCGCCGCCAAGAAGATCGGCGGGATTGAGGTGGTCGAGCGCTTCGTCAAGGGCGAGGTGCGGCGCGAACGGCGGAAGCGCTACACCAAGGTCGCCGCCCTCAGCGGGATCTCGGTGACGGCCGCCCTCCTCGTCTATCAGGGCGGTAAGCTCTTCTACCGCCTCTGGACTGAGCGTCGGGCTGACCGGGAAACAAAGAAGTCCTGACGCGGGGGGCTCCTGCGACACCACACCGGGATCTTCCGAGTCGCGGGCCACGCGAGGGCCGCCGCACCGCAGGCGCACAGCCCACGCAGTGGAGTGCAGATTAACACCCCCGTCATGCGTAGGACTCGGGAGTCTGCACTGGTGAGAGCGCAAGTGGCTTAATGAAAAAATGTCAACAGGGATATTTCGAACGTAACGAAAGGAGAACTGCGATGAAGCGGATGTGCTCTTCTCTCGTGATCGGCATAGTCATCCTCATCCTCCCTGTTTCTCGTGGCCATGCCGATATCCTCGCCATGCTCAACTACGAGACCAAGCCCGAACAGACCATCCGAAAGGAGGGGCTGGCGGTCATCGATGTGGACCCCACCTCCCGAACCTTTGGCAAGATACTAATGGACATCCCGCTCCCCCCAGATTTGGTGGCCCATCATATCTTCTACAATCAGGACAAGAGTAAGGCGTACATCACTGCCCTGGGGAAAAGCCTCTTGCACGTCCTGGATCTCACGCGCTTCCCGTACCGGGTGAAGGCAGTGGAGGTGGGCGACTGCAAGGTCTTGGAGGACATCGTCTTCTCGGAAGATAGGCGGATCTGGTATCTCACCTGCATGGGCTCGAGCAGTGTCGTCATGGGGGATGCCACAACCGACCAACCGCTCAAGACCATTGCTGCCCCCTTCCCCGGCTCTCCCTTCATCCGGTACCCGCACGGGATTAGCCTGCATGAAGGGATCGATCGGATCCTCCTCACCAGCACGGTCAGGCCGTCGGACCTGGGGGATCCCGGGGAAACCGTAACCGTCGTGGAGGCGAGCACCGGAAAGATCCTCTCCACGCACAAGGTCTCCCTGACGCCCTCCCCCTCCGGGGCGGCCCCGGTGGAAGTGATGTTCCTCAGCCAGGCTGCTCCCCCCGTGGCCTACATCACGAACATGTTCGAGGGGACCCTATGGCTCGCGGTCTGGAATCCAACCACCAGGGCCTTCGCCTTCCGGCAGGTGGATGACTTTACCCCACGGGGGCAGGGCCTGCCGCTGGAGATGGTACACAATGAGAAGGGGGATCGCCTCTACGTGACCACGGCCAAGCCCGGCCACGTGAACGTCTACGACATCACTGACCCCCAAAACCCCAGGTTCCTGAGGGCGATCCCCGCGGCCCCCGGCGCCCACCACCTGGTGTTCTCCCCGGACGAGCGCTACCTCTTCGTCCAGAACAGTCTCCTGAATCTCCCGGGGATGAGCGACGGGTCCATCACCGTCATCGACCTGGCGAGGGGGGAGCCCGTGGCGAGCGTTGATACCCTGAAAAACCAGGGGCTGAACCCGAACTCCATCGTGCTGCTGCCGGTCCAGCCGTAAGCGATCGGAGGGTGGGTAACCGCCAAGCCAAACGCCGCCACATTTAGGGCTCGCTCAGCGGTCGTCTCACACTGGAGTGCCGGCTCTGGTCCGCTGGCCTCCGCGCCAATGGACCTCGTCCTCGGCTCGTCACCTTCGGCAACGCCGTCGGGTTCAGCTGTCATCTCACATGCAGATTAGATGACAGGAGCGTAGACAACACCCCCGTAATGCCAGAGGAGGAAGGGCAATGAGGAGAAGAATTGTTATGGTCCTGGCGGTAGCCTTCAGCTTGGTGGGGAGCGGTCTGCTGAGCAGCACAGGCAAGGCGGCTGAGGTTGCCAGGATCACCAAGGAGGAGCTTCGGGCGAGGCT
>JBGQJI010000194.1:0-3969 GCA_041498975.1 Methylomirabilis sp. (SeqCode) | reverse complement strand
GTCGGGCATGCGCAACGGCGGCATTCTCCGCGCTGTAGTATCGAGCAGCGCATGAGCCCGGTTTGGACCCCGTAGGCCAAATGGTCATATCGTTCCCGGACTCAGAGAGGATGTGGTCAGATGCGGCGTCCTCCTCCTCGATGCACTGATCACAGTGCGGGCCCTGCTTCATCGCCGCCTCAATCCCAGGACGCTCAGGAAGAAACTCGACAGAACAATCTGGCACCCCAGGGTGAGCGCAGTGACCGCCGGGATGACGATCCGCAGCGTCCTGGGCGGATCCAGCGGACCGAAGGAATGTGCGCCCCAGGCGCCGAATGCGTACAGCGAGCCAGCCAGCCCGATCAGCAGAAGCGCCCCCCCCACGATCAATCCCACTTCCAGCGTGACATAGCGAAACAGCCGGTTCAATCGGGGGTCCTCAGGAAGCAGGCCCTCGGTGATCGCGAAGATTTTGGTGAAGAAGGCGAAGGCGATCGTCTGAAATCCAATGACAACTGCCATCGCCGCGTACACGAGCGTATGCACATCGAGGGTCACATTCCCGATTGCCCTTGGATGGGGCAGCAACCACAGTCCCGTGCCGAGGCCGAGGAGCATGAGCGCTACACCTGGATACAGGAACAGCCAGCGCGGACTGTAGAGAAGCATGAATCTCAAATGTCGCCAGCCATCCCTCCACCTGCGAAGATGGGGGGGGCCAGAGCGCCCATCCTTATAGAACGAGATGGGAACCTCGGCGATTCGCATGCCGCTAAACGCCGCCTTCATGACCATCTCACTGGCGAATTCCATTCCGGTGGTGACGAGGTTCATGCGGTGATACGCTTCCCTGGAAAAGGCCCGAAGACCACAGTGGAAGTCCGAAACCGAAGATGAGAAGAAGAGCCGACCGATCCCCGTCAGGACAGGGTTCCCCAACCACCGGTTCAGCCAGGGCATCGCGCCAGTCATAATGGTCCCCTTCAAGCGGGTGCCCATGACGAGGTCATACCCCTCTCGAAGCTTCTCGATGAAAGGGTAGATCTCGCAAAAGTCGTAGCTGTCATCGGCATCCCCCATGATGATCAGCCTTCCACGGGCGGCTTCGATGCCACCCCTGAGGGCGTTCCCGTACCCCCGTTCGGAGACTACCACCACGCGGACCCCACACCACTCTGCAATGTCTCGTGACCCGTCGCGACTGCCGTTATCCGCGACGATAATCTCAGCCGCCAGCCCGTGCTGCCGGATGGCCGCTTGAGCCTTGCGCAGACAGACCTTTAGTGTTTCAGCCTCGTTGAGGCATGGCATGATCACCGAGACTTCTGGAACCTCATCGCCGATAGTCATGGAGGCAGCGCTCTGTGAGCCAGGTGAGTCCTGTCCGACAGTATCCCACAAATCGCTGTGCAATGGAACCCGCTCCGGCTGGCCTCTCCACCGATCGATGGTGGGACAATCGTTTCACCGGAACTGGATCGCTGACGCGCGACTGTAGAGAATGGCGAGCGATTGGAACTCCCCCTCAATGACGATGTGATGGTCACCCTGCTCGAGGAAGAGCGGCATCCGGTATAACCGTCCATCGATGTAGACCTTCGGGGTGCCCCCTCGGACGCGTACCGCATACTCCGCCGAGGCGATCAACGACACGGTCGCGCGCATCGATGGCAGATCGGCGCGATGAAGCACGCTCCCGGCCACCATGATCTCGTCTCCCGCCAGGAAGGCCGTAGACACATAGTGCGACCGAAGAAATCTCAACAGCTCCGGGGGGAGCAGCTTGGTCCGCTTTGAGAGGATGACCACCTTGCAGTGGGTCCTCCGAAGATCCTCCATGATATCGGCTGCGGGGATCATGCCGGATTGCAGCCAGGCGGTAACCCCCCGTCCGAGCCGATAATAGTAGGTCGCATGCGGCCGGAAGATGTACAGTCCATGCGCATCAAATACGCTGTCCTCCGGCGACGTGAGCGCGAGCACATAGCGGATCTCCTGGCGATGGTCAGCCCAGCCATCCTTGAGAGGTGGCATGCCGGCAAGGAGAGCCTGCACCGGCGGCACACAGGCCCCGGTGAGCAGCAGCCCAGTAAGCCCGAGCCAAGCCAGACGTGAAGGCGATGTAAAGAACGGCCCCGCCGTGTCGCCGGGAGCCGAGACCCCTGCTGGCAAAGCCCGCGCGATCAGACTCCGCAGGACCTCGGCCCCGTACATGGCCGCCAGGGGCAGGAAGGGCAAGGCGCTGTGGGCGTTCGGGGCAGGCATCACGAAGAGAAAGACCGCCGCCGTCACCGACCCGGCCAGGAGGGGCGAGAGTTGGACTTCGTCCACGACCCCTCCCTTGACCAGCCGGATCACCGCCCGGACCACACCGACGAGGGCGAGCGCGAAAAACACATAGTGAGTCTCTGGCCGCAATTGGTCGAACGCGGAGAACCGGACGGGGTAGCGGAGCGTGCGGATCACCCCCCATCGCAGGAAACTCGGCAGGGCCCCGGCCATCCCGAGTAGCAGTCCTCCGAAGACGACCGGGACAGCGAATCCGGCGAGGAAAAGGCACAGGCCCGTGAGGTTGTGACGGAGCGCGGCGGCGGACCGTCGTAAGGCGATGGAGCGGACAAACACCAGGGTCAGGCCAACAAGAGGGAACAGGGCCTTCGCCAGGACCCAGTACCCCACCCCCAGGAGAACTCCGGAGAAGATGAAGTCAGATAGCCTGTCGCGCTCCCAAGCCCTGAGAAACCACCGAAGGCTCATGAGGACCAACAGTGTTTCGGGGATGTCCGGGCGAAACTCGTAGACATGGCCCCACCAAAGCAGGAGGTAGCTCAGGAGGAGGACTGCCAGGAGCCCCGTCAGGGCGTCAAAGCACATCCGGGCGATGCGGTACAGTTCGAGGAGGATCAGCAGGATGCACAGCAGCATGAGGCCCCGGGCCACGTAGATGATCCGGAGGTCCTCCCCCATGAGCGCAAAGACCGGGGCAAAGAGGTAGTAGAGGAGCGGCGGGTGGAGCTGCCAGAAATCCCGGTAGGGGACCTGACCGTGGGCGACCGCCCACGCCGCGTGGAGATGCTCGGTCTCGTCCTGGTACAGCGGCGCATTGAAGAGCAAGGGCACTCGAATCGCCAGGGCGAGCAGGATCAGGGCCAAGAGAGCCCAAGAGAGCCACCGCTCGCCGGCAGTCGATGGGGCAGCTTCGAGATCGCGCCTTTCCTTTAACAGCAGGTTATTGAGCGTACCGTTTCGAGTCATGTCAAGTTGCCGTAGTCCTCCCACCATCGCCCTGTAACGAATCCCGATTCATCGGTGCTGGGGCAATCGTGTCAGCGGAACTGGATCGCTGACGCGCGACTGTAGAAAATGGCGAGCGATCCGAACTCCCCCTCGACGACGATGTGATGGTCCCCCTGCTCGAGGAAGAGCGGCGCTCGGTATAACCGTCCATCGATATGGACCTTCGGGGTGCCTCCTTGCACGCGTACCGCATACTCCGCAGAGGCAATCAGCGACACGGATGCGCGGTTCCCTTCGAGATCAGGGGGTTGGATCACCTTCCCAGCCACCAGTACGACGCGGTCTTGCTCGTGAAACCCTGTAGATACGTAATGCGACTTGAGGAATCCTAGCAGGGTCGGGGGCAGCTCGACCAGAAATCTTGAGAAGATCACCACCTTGCAATGGCTCCTCCGAAGGTCGTTTATGATGTCCATTTCCCGCATCAATCCAGTCCGCAGCCAAGCGAGCTGCCCTGTTACAAGCATATAGTGGTAGGTGGCGTGTGGCCGGAAGATGTACAGTCCATAGGAGTCAAAGACACTATCGTTGGGAGACGTCAGCGCCAGCACGTAGCGGATGATCTGGCGGCGGTCCGCCCATTGATCAGAAAGCGGCGGCATCTTTCTCAGCACGGCCCGTAGTGGCGGCACGCAGACCCCAAAGAGGAGGAGCGCCGCCAGCGCCGCCCAGGCCAGTCGCGCGGGCGAG
>JBGQJI010000193.1:0-3969 GCA_041498975.1 Methylomirabilis sp. (SeqCode) | reverse complement strand
ATTTTAAAGCTGTACCTCCTGTGGCACCAGTGTAGATTTCAACTACTAATTGTGCATCCTCTCAAATTTCTGCCCAGATTTCTGCCCAAACTGAGGCAGAAATCAGCGCGATCCGGCGAGCCCCAGCCTATCCGTCCTGAGGCCGCAATCTTATGGCAAGCGCAAGAGATTTGGATATTGTTGCACCGTCATTGGGAGCGACCAATGGGAGAGTGGCAATCTGACCGTCGTTAATGGAAGGCGGTTCGTAGGGGCAGGGCTCGTCTTGTTCTACCGGGGCGCAGCAAGCAGCGCCCCTACAACAGACCTTACGGACAATAAGAAGCGGTTATCAGCGGTTTGGCTGGCTTAAAGCGGGAGGTACAAACCCCGGAAAGGCGAAGATTGCTTAATGCTCTGGTTCATTAGTATGACGACGTATTCTCCTGGAGAACCGAATACCGCTCGCCCGCCTTCGACGCGCTCAGGACAGGCCCTTCGACTGGGCTCAGGACAGGCTTCGATCCTTCGAGACGGCGCGAAAACACTGCGCCTCCTCAGGACGAGCGGATTCGTGAGCGCATCTATGAAATGCTGCACTTCGCTGCCGTGCTCCGCCTAAAGGGTCATCTGGGTGGCGGCCCGCCCTCCACGGGCAAGGGAGATCGATCCCTGACGCCGGGTGGTCTGAAGGGTTGGGCAGGACCGTACGGGGAGAGCCCCGGGCGACGTTGCCGAAGGTCCTGGATGGTACGGCGCATCTCCATATCAAACCGCTCTTCAAACAGGGCAAGCCTCGCCTGTTGCTCCACGCTCAAGATCGACCGGAGTTCGTTCTTGACGGCCCGCTCACGCCCCTTGAATTCAGCGTCAATGCGTTCCAACTCCTCGAGTTTCATCTTGATGTCCTGGTCACGCAACGGCCGCTGCTTCAGGAGCTCGGCAAGCTCCTCTCGCAGCAGACGCTGCCGGTTGTGGAATTCGCGACGCGAGGCCTCCAATTGTGTCATTTTGGGGAAGAGTTTCACCGCCTGCTCTTCGTTCAGATTGAGGGCCTCGGTCATCTTCCAGATCCTGATCGTCTCGATCAAGCGCCTCCCCTCCCCGGGCCCAAGCGATCCGGCAGGTGGCGGCGTGAATGGCTGCCCGACGGCCGGGGAGGCAACGGCGAGAGCTCCGACCAGTCCAGCCGCAGCCAGGGCAGCACGGCGATGTCTGGCTAAATGCTCTGGTTCATAAGTATGGCGATGTATTCTCCTGGAGAACCGAATACCGCTCCCCCCCTTCGAGACGGCCCTACGGGCCCCCTCAGGGCGAACGCCAGACGGCCCTCCGGGCCTCCTCAGGGCGAACGGATTCGTGAGCGTATTTATGAAATGCTGCACTAGGGTACCATCCCACGAATGCCTCATGACTGTGACCATCGGAAGGTTCTCAGGCGATCAAGCAGGAATTGTCGCTCCTCTTCGCTGAGCAAGGCGATCCACTCCCCGGGGTCGGCCTCGGGCCGAAGGACCCAAGCCGCCTCCAGCCGCTCCGCAATCTCATCCACACCTGGAAGGTGCTGGATCGCCGCCAGGATCGACGGGTCTTCAACCACCTCCCCGGCCACTACGAACGGCTCGCCTGAAGCTCGCCTCCCCTCGTCGGCGTGGGGCGCCACGGCCAGATCACCGCTCGCGCCTCCGCGACCCGCGGACCGCTCCGGAGACGGCTGGACGGCCTGCCGATCAAATCCAATCGGCAAGAAGCCCGGCAGTCTGATGACGACGAGGATGGAGACGGCGCCCAGCGCCAAACCGGCGATGAGGGGCCGAGGGAGGGCAAACCACGACCGAAGGCCGGCGAGCCAGGCAGCCGGTTCCTGTTTGCCGCCGGAGGCCTCCTGCTCGATCCGATGCTTCAGCGAATGAAGGAACTCGTCCCAGAACCCCGCGGAAGGCTCGGGAACCGAGTCGGCCCGGACAAGCGCCAGGAGATCTCGGTATGCGGAGAGCTCGGTGGCACAGGCGGTACAGGCCTGAAGGTGAGAGACCACCTCCGCGCGCCGCCCCGGGGGCAGCTCCTCCTCCATCAGCTCCAACAACCTGGTTTCAACTTCCTCACACCGCATGTCGGCATCGGTCCTTTCGGCCATCACGCGCCTTCGCGCAAATTGGCTAACTTCCGCTGCAGAGCCTTCACTGCGTGAAAATAATGCACCTTCGCTGTTGCCTCAGAGACCCCCAGGATCTTGGCGATCTCCCGGTGGGCGAGTTGATGGTGCACCCGCAACGTCAGGCTCGCCCGCTGTTGCGGGGGGAGCGTCTCAATGGCGCGGGCCAGCGCGTCCTGTTGCTCTTTCTCTTCAAGCCGCCCCAGCGACCCTTTGGATGGATCGGCCAGTTCGGGCTGCTGGTCGCCCAGGGAGCGCGGGGAGCGAGAGCTCCGGTTCAGATGGTTGAGACAAAGGTTCACGACAATCCGGTAGAGCCAAGTGGAAAGGCTGGAGCGACGATCGAACCCACTCAGCTTCCTGTACACCTGGAGGAAGGCTTCCTGTGAGATGTCCCGAGCATCCTCCGCATTCCTGGTCATCCGGTATGCCAGATTATAGACCTCCCGCTGGCGCTTGCGGACCAATTCGTCGAATGCAGTCCCATCGCCCTGCAAGAACCGATCGATCAGTTCGAAGTCCGCCTCGCGCAAGGTCTCTGTCTCTCACCGAGAACCTTCCCCCGCTCGATCGGCCGAGCCCCGGACCTCAACTCCTCTCCAAGGGCGCCCCCCGCCAACCACAACCCTTGGCCTTCCCCTAGGCTCCTAGAGCGAAAAACGCGTCGATCTAACCAATTAGAGCAGGTCAACGCTCAAACGTTTAGTCCCCGGCCTTATTTCTTCCGGCGCTGGTGCCGGGTCCGTTTCAGCAGCTTTTTGTGCTTGTGCTTGCTCATCTTCTTCCGACGCTTCTTGACCACACTCCCCACTCACATCCCCCCTTTCTGGTCTCACGCCTCAACGGTTGGACCGCTTTCGGGCATTGTGATTCCCGCCCCTTTACCCCGTTTAATCTGGAACTTCTCGAGTCGATACTGGAGGGTCCGGTAGCTCAAGCCCAGGAGCCGTGCCGCCTTGGTGATCACCCAATCGGACTTCTCCATGGCTTGCAGGATCAAGTCGCGCTCCAGCGCCTCAAACGAGATCCCCTGCTCCGGGATCTCGATCCCGAACGTGCCACCCGGTGTGCTCGATGGAGCGGGTTGAGCGGGAAGGTCGAAGAATCGCACTTCGATTGGAAGGTCGTAATGCTCGATCTCAGGTCCATCGGCGAGGAGCATGGCCCGCTCGACCACCGCCTCCAGTTGCCGAACGTTGCCCGGCCAGTGATAGTTCATCAGGAGCCGCATCGCCTCATTGCTGATACCATGGAACCGTTTCTCTGAACCCACGCTATGTTTCTCGATAAAATGCTCGACGAGCTGGGGGATGTCGGTGCTTCGCTCCCGCAGGGGCGGGATGACGACGGAAACGACGTCCAACCGATAGAACAGATCCTCGCGAAAAGTCCCCCGTTCGATCTCTTCCTCCAGGTTCTTGTTCGTCGCAGCGATGATCCGGACGTCAACCTTGATGTCCTCCCGCCCCCCCACTCGGCGGACCTCCTTTTCCTGGAGGGCACGCAGCACCTTAGCCTGCATGTTGATGTTCAACTCGCCGATCTCGTCCAGGAAGAGCGTGCTTCTGTCGGCCGCTTCGAACAGGCCGAGGTGACGGAAGGAGGCCCCAGTGAACGCGCCCTTCTCGTAGCCGAAGAGCTCGCTCTCGATGAGCGTCTCCGGGATCGCAGCGCAGCTCACCGCGACGAAAGGCCGTTCCCGACGTGGGCTGTGCCGGTGAATGGCCCGGGCGACCAACTCCTTCCCGGTCCCGCTCGCCCCCTGGATTAACACCGTCGCCCTCGACGGCGCCACCTGCTGGATCATCTCGAACACCTCTTTCATCGGCTCGGAT
>JBGQJI010000192.1:0-3996 GCA_041498975.1 Methylomirabilis sp. (SeqCode) | reverse complement strand
GTTGATAGAACGGCGGGACCACATGGCGGCATCGACCGAAGAGGCGAGCAAGAGCAGGAAGAGAGCCCGCCCAATGAGTTGGAACGGTGAGCGAGATGACATTCTCCATTTCGCCATCATTGCCCCCCTCATCCCCACCTTCTCCCCCAATGGGGAGAAGGGGAGGCTCTTACTCCAGCCTAATTCGCTGTGCTTTCCGTCGTAAAGGAAGCACTAGCTCTTCCGGCAGCGCTTCGAACCCTCTATCAATCAACGCCCGAACCGCGAGGAACACTCCCTGAGGTGAAGCCTCGCCGCTAAGCGACGTTGGTTGGACCGGCGCCATAGCGGCGGAAGGTCGCCTCATAGATCCGCCGCACCCGCTCCGTATGGCGGCGGTAGTCAGCCAGAAACCGGTCGGCCGGGCTCGACCCGTCATCCGTTTGATACCCCAGGCGTCTGGCCAGGCGACCGAGGCGGCCTGCGTCCTTTGGCAAGGAGGAGGTCTCGAGATCGGCCTCGACACGAAGGCGATTCTGCACGTTTCGCAGGAACCGGTAGGACTCGCTCAGGTGCGCGACGTCTATCTCGGCTAACAGACCTTCGCTCCTCGCGACCTCCAGCGCCTTCAGGGTGTTCCCGACCCGCAGGGCGGGCATCGCCGCCCCGTGGGCGAGTTGAAGGAACTGGACGACGAACTCGATGTCGACGATCCCGCCACTCCCCAGCTTCACATGGAGCAGGCCGGTCTTCTCCTTCGTCAGTTCCACCTCCATGCGGCGCCGCATCGCCGTGATCTCCGCTGCTAGACTCTCCGGTGTGGCTGGGCGATAGATGAGACCGGACAACGAGGCCATGAACTGCCCGGCGAGGGCGAGGTCGCCGGCGATGGGACGAGCCCTGAGGTACGACTGACGCTCCCACAGCTCGGCTGTCCGGGCAAAGTGGTTCTCAAACGCCGCGAAGGACTGCGCCACCCTGCCCATCGATCCGCCCGGGCGCAACCGAATGTCCACCCGGTAGGCCGTCCCCTCCTTGGTGATCATCGTCAGGATCTTGCAGAGCCTGTCGGCCAGTCGGCCGAAGTACTCGGCATGGCTGATGCTGCGAGGCCCGCCCTGCGTCGTCCCCTCTAGCGCGTAGGCAAAAGCAAGGTCGAGGTCGGACCCGTACCCCATCTCCTCGGCCCCGCACTTGCCGAGGCCTAATACGACGAACCCCTCCGGGGACGGCGTGCCGAACTGTGCTGCCAGGTCCTCTCGAGCCATCCCATAGGCCGCCTGCACACAGGCCTCAGCCAGGCGCGTCAACCCGCTGCTCACCTCGTCCAGGTCGGCCTTTCCCAGGAGGTCACCAATGCCGATCCGGAACTCCTCCGCCTGTTTGAACCGCCGCAGCGCATCAAGGCGCGCGCTTCCCGGCGGGGCAATGGCCATCGCGCGCCGCGATTCCTCGACCAGCCTGCCAGGCCGGCTGAGCTCAGCCTGGTCGGGCAGGAGCAGGAGGTCCAACAGCTCGGGATGGTGGATCAGGATCTCCGAAAGGAACTCGCTCGATCCGAAGAGACGCATCAGATGAACCAGCGCCAGCGGGGCCTGCTTGAAGAGATCAAAGAAGCCGGTGCAGGACCCGAGGGCCTCGATGAACCGCTCGAAGTGCAGCAGGGCCAAGTCATGGTCCGGCGCCTGTTTCAAGGCCTCCAGAAGCGTGGGGGCCACGGCGGCCAGGACGCGACGGGTGTCTCCAGTATGGTGTTTGAAAGGAGGACCGTCGCGCAACATAAACACGCTGCGAACGGCGCGATTGAGGTCCGCGATCCCGACCGCCGCCAAGGCGTGGCGGACCTCTCCTTCGTCCGCCCGCCCGTCGAAGAAGCTGGCGAGGGGGTGAGAAGGAACCGCCTCTTCCTCCGGCGCGGGCTCTCTCAACAAGTAATCGTACATCTGCCGGACCGCCTCGATGTGGCGCTGATAATCGCGTTGCAGGTCTGCCGCCGGCTCCGGCGACCGATTGGGGGAGTAGCCGAGGCGGCGGGCCAATCTGGTCAAGTCGTCCCGATCCGTCGGCAAGGTATGGGTCTGCAGATGATGGAGGATCTGGAGGCGATGCTCGACCGTTCGAAGGAAGGTGTAGGCCGCTGCCAGCTTGGCATGCTCGTCGGCAGTGAGGTGCCTGCGGTCGGCCAGACGCTGCAGCGCTCGGAGCGTGTTGGGCTCGCGCACCCACGGGTCGCCCGCCCCGTACAGGAGCTGGAACGTCTGGACGATGAACTCGATCTCGCGGATGCCTCCGTAGCCCAACTTGACATGGCGGAAGGTTTCCTGATCCCGCCCGACCTTCGCATTGATCCGATCCTTTATGGCCCGGATCTCGCCGATGGCGCTGTAGTCGAGTGACTGCCGATACACGAAGGGCGCGACCAGCTTCAGGAAGGCTTCCCCCACGGCTCGATCCCCGGCCACCGGCCTCGCCTTGATGAGCGCCATGCGCTCCCAGGTCTGCCCCCATGATTCGTAATACAGCTCATAACCCCTGAGCGAATAGACCAGGGCGCCCGCCCGCCCCTCCGGGCGAAGCCGCATGTCCACCCTGAAGACGTGCCCTTCAGGCGTCACTTCGCTGATCGCCTTGATCAGCCCCTCCCCCAGCCGGGTGAAGAACTCGTGATTGCTCACTCTGCCGATGAGCGATCCAGACGGACTGGCGACCCCCTCCGTCTCCCCCTCCGCCTCATAGACGAACAGCAGATCGATGTCTGAGCTGAAGTTCAGCTCCCCGCCGCCAAGCTTCCCCATGCCGATGATGGCAAAGCCGCATGCCCTGTCGCCTTCCTGGCCCGCGCACCGCGGCCGGCCATGCCGGCGAACAAGCTCGGACAAGCAGAGCTCATAGGCTCGCTGTAAGGCCGCATCGGCCGCGAGGGAGAGTTGCTGCGTCACGTCGATCAGGTCCAGATTCCCGAGGAGATCTTGGAGTCCGATCCGCAAGGTCTCCCGCATCTTGAACCGACGCAGGGCCGCCCACGCCCGCTCCTGATTTTTCGCCCGCGAGACCAGCCCGGTGAGCTCTTCAACCAGCTCTTCCTTGGACCTGGTTCGACGGAGCAGGCCCGGCTGCAGCAACCAGTGAAAATCCTGTGGATAGCGGATCAGGATGTCGGACAGATGCTGGGAACTTCCAAAGAGCGTAAGCGCAAGATCGAGGGACTTCGGGCTGTCCCTGAAGAGCGAGAACAGGAATCCCCGGTCGAGGACAGCCTCGGCGTACCGCTCCAGGTTGTTGAGAGCCATGTCAGGGTCGGGAAGGTTGGCGAGTCGATCGAGCAGCAGCGGGAGGATCAGTTGGAACAAGGCCGCATGCGAGGAGCCGGCCAGGCGCTGGAGGTTTTGCCGAGCTTGCTCGGGCTCCCGGCAGCCCGCGGCGGTCAGGCGCTCGATCGAAGGCAGGAACGCGTCGTTCATCGACTTGCGCCTCGCGATCGATCCCGGGAGAGGAGGACTTGTCGTCCCGGCGTGGCGGGGAGCGGCGTCTTAGCGACTATTGCCATCATGTGATTGTGGTAACACACTCCCCCCTGCGATGTAAAGGTCTAACCCCAATCCGAAATTGACGGACCTGTGAATGTCTGGCTAGCCAGTGGGTGGCGCGGTGAGCGGGTGCCCTCGTCGCCCGCAGCGGAAGGGCCCCACTGGGGGATGGGTGGAGCGAGGACGACGGGGGCTGATCACCGCGACAGGACCCGCTGGCTGTGCGACCCATCCCACTAGATATTTTCGCATCGCGGCTAATGGCTTCGACCGTGGCCGAAAGACAACGAGCGGGAACGGCGTGCCGTCCCCGCTCGCATCCGGCTGGAGGGGGTCTTTTCAGTCGCCGGGGTGAGCGTCACCGCCCCGGGAACAGGGCCCAGAACTCCTTGCCCATGGTGATCTCCATCTCCGTCTCCACCGAGCCATCGTCGAGGTAGCGGGTGTCGGTGACCTTCGCGCCCCGGATGAAGGCGTCGAGCTGGGTCCG
>JBGQJI010000191.1:0-4084 GCA_041498975.1 Methylomirabilis sp. (SeqCode) | reverse complement strand
ATGGGCGGCGGAAGCCGGGGTGGCGGTTTCGGCGGCGGAGGAGGGATGGGCGGCGGAAGCCGGGGTGGTGGCTTCGTTGGCGGAGGAAGAGGTGGTGTGATCGGCGGTGGAGGACGGAGCCATGTATTCCGGAGCCACCCGTTCCATCACCGGTTCAACCGCGACGTCTTTTTCTTTGGCTTCGGGGCAAGCGCTTTCTATCCGGCCTGGTGGTGGTATGACCCGTACTACTATTGGGGTCCCCCGCCTGCTTCCTATTCCGCCTACTATGGCTACCCGTACAACAGCTACTATGACTACCCGTACTACGGGTATTCCGACTACCCCTACTGGTCGGATCCGTGCCTCTCGGGCGATCCGGCCTACGCGCCTTACTGCTCCCCGGCCAGCGATCCATATCAAGGAGCGTACGGGGCCCCACCCGTAAACTATCCGTCACCTACACCGCCGGCCCGACCTGAGAGCTGGATTCAGGCGCCACCTCCGCCGGCCTATCAGCAGCCGACACCCTCAGGCAACTGAAGCAGTTTGCAACGACTGGACGCGTCCCACCTATGATAAGAGGTGTTGGGACATTTGCTGGCCGGTTCACCCCTCAATCGGCGATGCCCGACTTTCCGGGTTCGTAGGGATAGCTAGGCGTATAGATCGGGCGATACCCTTCCGGGACCGGAAACGGGAAGGTCAGCACCTCATAGACGCCAACCAGAGTCCGCGCAATTCCCCAGCTTAATCCCTCCAGAACCCCGACCGTCAGGCCATAGAGGGGTCCGTCCTCAAGGGTGTCGTAGTAAACGGTTTTCGGCAGCTCAACGACCACTCCCAACCCGGTATTCGCCAGCCCACGAACTGCTTTCTGAGCCGCCGCCGGAGGGATAATCTCTTCCGCGAGCGCCGCGGTCACCGGACCACTGACAAGCACCACTGACACCAACAGCGCCATCCACAATCGTTTCATTGTCTTCGCGCCTCCATGCTGCCCCCACCTCAGATCGAACGTTCGAGTTACGCGCGCACTCTCCATGATGGTAATTCCTCAGCAATCATCTTGCGGCTGTGCTTCCCTCACACGGATTGCCCTTTCGGTCTCCCACCATCGGTTAGTGTCTTACTTACTACATTCTCAGCCGAAAGTTAAGGCCAAATGCACCTCTCTCATTTATCCCCTCATTCCACCCACTCCCCAGCAGGTGGAGAGGACGAAGGTGACGGCGGAATGTATTCCGCTATACCGCTCTTGACAGTGATGTATTGAAACAGTATGATTCGGTCATCTGAATGGTATGACGAATTGGAGGGATAGAATGGCATCCAAAGTGAAGGTGACTTTGAGTCTCGACGAGAGTCTAGTGAAGGAACTAGAGGGGGTCAGCCGGCAAAGTCGAACGACCCGAAGCCGCCTCGTCGAAGAGGCGCTTCGCTTCTGGCGGCGCAGTCGGCTTGAGCAGCAGCTCAAGGAAGGCTACCAGCACATGGCGAAAGAAGACCGCGCCACCGCCGAAGGCAACCTGGCGGCCGGGTGGGAGATCGTGAAATGACCCCGCCCTCGCCTCGCCGCGGCGAGGTATGGATGGTGAACTTTCACCCTGGTCGCGGGAGCGAACAGCAGGGGATCCGACCCGCTTTGATCATCCAGAACGATGTGGGAAATCAGTATGCGACCACGACAATCGTGGCGGCGATTACATCGACGATCAAGATCTATCCGGTGACCGTGCCCCTGAAAAAGGGGGAGGCCGGGCTCAAGCAACCCTCGATGCTCAACTTGGCCCAGATCCTGACTCTTGACAAATCCCGTCTCCAGCGGAGGCTCGGGAGGCTTCGGGCCGAGACCCTTGATCGAGTGAATGCGGCCATCCAGATCAGTCTCGATCTCCCTTCCTGAACCGATTCTCAAATAACATCCCATCGCATGTCATGGCGATCGGGGGCGGACTTTTATCGTTTCACTGAAGTTGGGTTCAGGTGGACCAGGAGGGCGGCGCCTCCCAGGGTCAGCGAGAAGGCCAGCAGCCTCGAGGTCGCCAACCAAGGGTCCGCAGGAAGCCGTTCGCCGAGAACAATCATCCCGCCAAGGATGGGCACGATATTGGAGAGGGTGGCGCTCAGCGCCAGGACGATCGAAGCCCGCCGCCCACGGAAGGCGCCGAGGAGCAGGAAAAACCCGGCGACGTTCGCCAGCAGAGTGAGCGGAGTGTACGGGGTGGTGACCGCGTCCCGCAGCAGTTGCCCGGATGGACTTGCTGCAAGGGAGAGAGCGAGCCCCCTGGCATAGATTGAGGCAAGGCCCAAGAGCAGTCCGCTGCAGATCCCGAGGGCCATCCCCCGTCCTTCAGGATCGCCCGAGTTGGTCAGCATAAACCACACCGCGACGCAGAGCCCAACCAGGACCAGTGAAAGGAAGAACACGTCGCGTGGGTCGAAGATGGACTGGCTGTTCCCCTCCTCTGAAGAGAGGCTCATCCCTAACAGGAGCATGCCGACACCCACGGCCGCGACGGCCCCCCATTCAAGCCGTTTGAGTCGCTCTCCCAGTAAGCAGACCGTGAAGAGAACGAAGATGACAACCCCGGAACTCATGGTGGTCTGGACGATGTTGAGCGGCGCCATCTTCAAGGCCCAGAGGTAGAAGCCGTAGCCAAGCGGCTGGAAAAACAGGCCAAGAAGCCAGAGCGGATCGCTGAAGTTTCCCGCCAACTGCGCTCCAAAGCGGCCAACGACCCTGTCCGCCACCGCGTCACCCCGGACCTTGAGTAAGACCAAGCCGATATCAATGCAAAGCGCCCCCGTAAAGGCCAACGCGAGGGCCATCAGTTGGTGAGTCATGAGCGCATGTGAATCAGGATCGCACTCCCCTCACGCTTGCCCTCGCTCCCCCGCTGCCGCCAAGGGATCAAGGAATGAGGTAAAGGGCTGCCTTTGTGTGAAGGTGGGTCTGAGGCCAAAGGAGAAAATTAGTGCGAGGACTGGCCAGGCACTCCCGTTGGGGTGACCTGTGGTGGAGGCGAGGCCGAGGGGCCAAGGTCCCGCTTGATGATGACCGTTGTCTGTGGCGAGACCATGATGTGATTCGCTATGCTGAACCCTCTCCAGTGGAGCTCTACAAGGTGGGGTCCAGCAACGACTGGTACCACGGCGGGCCCGTGGAACTCTTTGGCCACGCCGATCCGCCTTCCATCAATGACGATCTCGGCCTCGTCGGGCATCACCTCGATCTGAAGGGAGGCATTGGCAGGCGGCGGCTGCGGGGGAGCGTAGGGGTAATTATAGGGGCTCGGGGGAGGCGCGTAGGCGTACCCTGGGGAATACGCCATGGCTGCCTGTTCATTCTGGATGGCGTTGCCAGCAAGCAGACCAGTGACCGCCCCGACCGCGGCGCCGATCGCCGCTCCCTTCCCCGCCGACCCTGCAATCCCTCCAAGGACGGCGCCGGTGGCGGCACCGATTCCCGCACCGGTCAATGTCCCGCTCTCCCGAGGTGTCAGGGGAGTGGCACACCCCGCAAGGAGGAGCAAGAAGATCGAGCCAACCGTCAGGTTTCGTTTCACTCTATTTCGCCTCCTGCTCAGAGTATAGCATGGCGTCAGAAGGCGCGGCATCACGCTTCCGCTGTCCGATCTGATCATAGCGGGACTCGCGCTTCATCAGAACTTCGCGGTCTTCACTCTCGACCCCCACTTCCGCAAGATCCCTGGCTTACGACTCTATCGCCCTTCCAAAGTCCTAAGAGGCTAAGGCCTCAATCTGTCGGCGTCCCGCTGCTTGACAGGAACCGTAGGCCTTCCCTCCTTTGGGAAATTGGCCCGCCGCAAAGCTCCCGTTAGCCCATCGATGAGACGCGGTCCGGCCGGATCTTGTAGAGGACGCGCACCTCAGCCGCCGTTCGGTAAGGATACGTGTCCTGTCCGAGATACTTCTTGGTCAGCGAGTCGATGTGAGTGTCCGCCCCGGTTTCGGTGATCTCCGTCACGCGGCCCCGCACTGCAAGGTAGCGGTACGGGTTGTCGGGGTCCATGATCTCCAGCGCCACTTGCGGGTTCCGACGCATGTTCCGGTCCTTCACCCGGCCCTTTGCGCTATTGAT
>JBGQJI010000190.1:0-4101 GCA_041498975.1 Methylomirabilis sp. (SeqCode) | reverse complement strand
TCTCGATCGCGATGGCGGCCCCGAGATATGCGCCCCCGATGGTCACGATGATCCGCACGGTCATGGCCATGTAGGCAGGGACGAAGGCCAGCAGGCCAGAGCTGGCGACGAAGAAGATCCTGGCCAAACCGAGTCCGACGACAAACCCGATGATCCCGCTGACGATGGCTTTCAAGGAAACCTGATGAAACTGCCGGTGAAGGACCAAGACAATGACGCCGCACAAGGCCCCAAGAAGCAAGCCGGCCAGCCCCAACACCCATCCGTCGGGGCCGGTACCAGCCTGTGAGGCCAGATAAAACCCGATGGCCGCCCCGCCGACAATCGCTGGGAGGCCAAAGCGATACGTGTTCACACGAGTCCCCCCCTTTCTCTCAACGTTCAACGGCTGCAACCATCGGCCGTCAGCTATAGTTGTTGACCGCCCGCTCAACGAGCGCCCGCGCCTTCTCCTGATCGACCCCAGAGGCATGCGAAATCTCGCTGATGATCAACTTCCGGACGTTTTCCAGCATCTTCTTCTCGCCGAACGAGAGGTTGCGCTCCTTTTGGAGGAGCACCAGCTTTCGGAGCACCAGTGCGACCTCATAGAGCGACCCGGTCTTAATCCGCTCCAGGTTCTCCTTGAACCGGCGGTTCCAGTTGGGACTGATTTCCAGGTCATTCTTCTTGAGGATCGCAATCACCTTTGGGATCTCCGAGGGTTCGATGACTTCCCGCAGGCCGACCCGTTTGGCGTTCTTCGTGGGGACCATAATCGTCATCCCGCTCCCGATGATGCGAAGAATGTAGAAGGACTGCCGCCCACCCGAAACCTCCTTCCTCTCGATGGCTTCGACCAGGCCGACCCCGTGGGTCGGGTACACGACTTTTGTGCCGACACGATACATACGTACTGTCCCCCGGAGATTTTATCAGACATCCGCATGCGAGTCAAAGGATACCGCCGATCAGCGTGGCTCGAGTTCATGCGCCAGCTCTTCGAGCGTGCGGAGACCGGTGACCCGCAACGCCGAAAAGGCCGACCCCACCCGCTCGAGGTTGTGCCGGGGCATCAGGCAATGGGATAACCCCAGGCGGGCCGCTTCCTCGAGCCGTTGCTCCGCCATCGGCACCGCACGCACCTCGCCGGCGAGGCCAATCTCACCGAATACGGTCAAGCCGGGATCGAGGGGAAGGTTCCTGGCGCTCGAAAGGACCGCTGCGGCCAAGCCAAGATCGGCGGCGGTCTCGCCGACCCTCACACCCCCGACGATGTTGACATAGACGTCGCACGCGCTCAGGCGCAGGCCAAGCCGCTTCTCCAGCACGGCCAGCAGCAGCGCCCCCCGATTGCCGTCCACCCCGTTGAAGACCCGCCTGGGGATGGGGGTTCCCGGCACAGCCACCAGGGCCTGGAGCTCCACGAGAAGGGGCCGGCTTCCCTCCAGGGTCGGGATGACGACGGAGCCCGATGCGCCGGCGGGCCGCTGCGACAGAAACACCTCCGAGGGGTTGGCGAGCTCCTGCAGCCCGCGCTCCGTCATCTCGAGCACACCCACCTCCGGAGTAGGGCCGAAGCGATTCTTTACGGTTCGGAGGAGACGATGCACCTGATGTTCCTCTCCCTCCATGAACAGGACCGCGTCCACCAGATGCTCCAGGGCCTTCGGGCCCGCGATGGATCCATCTTTCGTGATGTGGCCGATGACGACGGTGCTGACCCCCTTGTCCTTGGCCAACGCCATGAGCCGGACGGCGGCTTCGCGAACCTGGCTGAAACTGCCGGGGGGTGACTGCAGGTCTTCCGAGGCGATGGTCTGAATCGAATCGATCACCAACACCGTGGGACGGAGTCGCTCGGCCTGATCGAGTATCACCTGGAGAGAGGTCTCTGCGAGGAGAAGGAGGCGATCGGACAGTGGTCCCAGCCTGACGCCCCTGGACCGCGTCTGCTCCGGCGATTCCTCGCCGGAGACATACAGGACCGTCCCTTCTGCCAGGGCGATCTGCATCGACGCCTGAAGCAGGAGGGTCGACTTCCCGATCCCCGGGTCGCCGCTCAGCAGCACGAACGAGCCGGGGACGATGCCGCCCCCCAACACTCGATCCAGCTCCGCCAGCCCGGTGCTGACCCGGTGGAGCGCCCTGCTATCCACGGCAGTGATCGGGGTGGGAAGCTGCCTCCCCACGGAGGTCCGGGACCGGGCGCCGCCCTGCCGATCGCTTCCGACGCGCTCCTCCAGCAGGCTCCCCCACTGCCCGCAGTCGGGGCATCGCCCTAACCAGCGAGGGGTCTGGTAGCCGCAGCCTTGGCAAAGGTAGACGGTCTGAATCTTGGCCATCGGTGTGGTGAACTATCCGCGGCGAGGAATCCTGACAGCTCCGGCCGATCTGCTAGTACCGTTCCAACCTTCTCCGCCTGACGATGAAATAACGCGCGGCCATCTGGATCGGCCGCCGCATAATTGTGCCATCTGTCCGAACAAGCTGGAACGGCACGAGAGGACAACCCAAGGGAAGAAGGGCGCCGCCGCGGCGCCGCAGGACGAGGGCCGATGCCCGGCTATCAGCCAGGGGAGGGCCGTCACACCTCCTCTTCGTACGGCTCCTGATGGACGAGGTCAAGGGGGCCGAACTTGACATACTCGCGGAGGAAGGCCAGCTCAACCTTCCCGGTCGGGCCGTTCCGCTGCTTCGCGATGATGATCTCGGTTTTCGTGTCCCGTTCCGGATCGACGCCCTGGGTTTTGCGGGCCCGATAGTACCCGGGCCGGTACAGGAACATGACCACGTCGGAGTCCTGCTCGATAGCCCCGGACTCCCGGAGGTCCGACAACTGCGGCCGCCCCTCCTCCCGCTCCTCGGTCCTGCGCGCGAGCTGGGAGAGGGCTACCACCGGGACGTTGAGCTCCTTGGCCATCGCCTTCAGGGCCCGGCAGATCTCCGACACTTCCTGCTGGCGGTTCTCGGAACGGAGGCGGCCTGAGATCAGTTGGAGGTAGTCGATCACCACCATCTTGACCTCTTTCTCGGCCTTCAATCGTCGCGCCTTCGCCCGCAGTTCGATGACAGTAATGGCGGCGGAGTCGTCGATGTAGATGGGCGCGTCCGAGAGACGGCCGGCGGCGCTCGTCAGCTTCGGCCAGTCGGTCTCACGCAGAAAGCCTGTCCTGAGCCTGTTGGAATCGACCTCCGCCTCGGAGGAGAGCATCCGCTGGACCACCTGCTCCTTCGACATCTCAAGGCTGAAGATCCCGACCGGCAGCCCCTCTTCGATGGCGGCGTTCCTGGCGATATTCAGGGCGAAGCTGGTCTTCCCCATCGAGGGGCGGCCGGCGATGATGACCAGCTCCGACGGTTGAAGGCCGGCGGTCATCTTATCGAGCTCACCGAACCCGGTCGGGACGCCGGTGACCTGCGTCTTGCGGTCATACAGTCTCTCCACCTCTTCGAAGGCATCCTTGAGGATCTCCTTCAAAGGCAGGAAGGACCGGCGCACCCGGTCCTCGGAGATCTCGAAGATCTGCTGCTCGGCCAGCTCGAGGAGCTGGTCCGCATCATCCTGATCGGCGTACCCGAGCCCTACGATGTCGGTGGCCACGTCGATCAACTGGCGAAGGAGCGCTTTGTCTCTGACGATCCGAGCGTGGTAGGTGACATTCGCCGCTGTCGGGACCGCTTCAACCAGGGAGGTCAGGAATGCGGCGCTCCCGACCTCTTCCAGGTCACCCCGACGCCGGAGATCATTCGTGACGGTGATGAGATCGACCGGCTCGCTCCGCAGGAACAGCTCCTTGGCGACGGCGAAGATCTTGCGGTGGGCATCGCGATAGAAATGGCCCGGCTGCAGGAACTCAAGGCACTTCAGGAGGGCCTCGTTGCTCTGTAGGATCGCCCCGAGGACCGACATCTCGGCTTCGATATTGTGCGGAGGAACCCGCTCCCTGGAAGGGCGTGGCCGATCGAGGGCCGCCTCCTCTGTCATTCGACGTGCCATGGGCTCACCCCTCCGCGCGCTTCACGGTGAGCTTGAGCTCTGCAACGACCTCGGCGTGCAGGCGGATGGGAATGGTGTAACTGCCAAGCGCCTTGATCGGCTCTTGCAGGAGGATCGTCTTC
>JBGQJI010000189.1:0-4142 GCA_041498975.1 Methylomirabilis sp. (SeqCode) | reverse complement strand
TTCCTCCTCCAGCTTGCGGTTCAACCGCTCAAAGCCTTGCCGCCACATGAAGACCTCCCCGCGCACCTCCAGGGCCTTGAACGTGGCCAGCGACCCGTGCAGGCGATGCGGGATGCTCCTGACTCTCATCAGGTTCTGGGTCACGTCTTCGCCAGTACGGCCGTCACCCCTGGTCGCGCCCCTCACGAGTCGTCCTTGTTCATACAAGAGCGCTACGCTCAATCCGTCTACCTTCGACTCGGCCACATATGTGAAGCGCTCGCCGGGAAGCGCCCTCTTGATTCGAGCCTCGAACTCTCTGACCTCATCGGCGCTGTAGGCATTATCCAGAGAGAGCATCGCCACCTTGTGCTGGACCTGGGCGAACGTTTCTACTGGCTGCCCACCTACGCGCTGTGTGGGAGAGTCAGGAGTAATCAGGTCGGGATGCGCCTCTTCCAGCCGTTTGAGCTCTTGATAGAGCTTATCGTACTCTGCATCGCTTATCTCCGGCCGATCCTGGACATAGTAAAGGTAGTCGTGACGTCGAATGAGGCGTCGGAGCTTTTCGGTCTTCACACGAACCTTCAATATCTCTGCCATGATTCACTCTCGCTCTGAAACCGGTCTAACTATCGATAAACACGTTGATTTAGCGGTTTCGACTCAATCCTATTGGTAACAGAATTCCGCTACCTTCGCAAGGTATTTCAACCCACTAAACCCCCGCGATGGCCAATTGTCTAATCTGGCAAACAGCCCCAAAAGGAGGGATCAGCGATGAAACGATACCTGTGGAAAGGCCTGGTTGTGCTCCTGGTCACGTTGGGACTCGTCGCCGCAGCTCAGCCGGCGCTTGCATGGGTGCGAGTTGGAATCAACATCCGGGTCCCCTTCCCGGTGGTCGTGGTTCCGGCCGCCGCTGTGGTAGCCGCTCCAGCGCTATACGCTCCACCTGCGCCTGCGTATTATCAACCTGCGGTCTATTATCGACCTGCCCGGATCCCCGGACACTTCAACCGCTGGGGCGTCTGGGTTTCAGGCCATTGGCGATAAGCGCCAGCAGGAGTTCCCAGTGACTCGTCCAATTGGTTGGATTGCATTCGGCCTGCTCTTCGCTGGCCTCCATCGAAGCCGGATGCTATGTCTACGCCCCAGGACCTCCCGGTCCGCCACCGCCGGGCTTCGTTGCGGTGTGGGTGCCGGAACACTACAACCGCTGGGGCGCATGGGTTCCAGGGCACTGGCGTTAACCCCCTCCTATTCCAGATGCCCGCGAACCCTTAATTCCCACAACTCCCGAGGGGCTGGCAGCCCGGCCAGCCCCTCGTTTTTTCCTTGCCCTTCGAGACGCTCTCCGCTTGTTGTTGGACACTTCGGTTCTGGACCCCTCGGGACTCTTGCATTCCGCACAGGTTCGTGAGCCGGCCCTGCAGGGCCACGCTGCGGTCCGTCGGGAATGCGCGGTTCTCGTAACCCGGCGAGCCGCCCCGTCAGGAGCCGCCGTCGGATGTCAGCCAGCGCGGGGCACTATGTCAGGGCCTTGAGCCAGGTCTTGAGGGCCGCAAAGCAGCGCCGCTTTGCGGCAAAGGAGAAATGGGCATTAGCCGGGCTGGTGGAGGGAACGACGAACACCTTTGACGGGCCGATCGTCACCTGCTGGCGACCGAAGCCGTGAAAGGGCTCCTCGCCGAAGAAGCCGGCGAAGACGGTTTTGCCGTTGAAGCAGACGATCCGTGGCCTGTGGCGCAGCAACTTCGTCTCGAGTGTCCCTCGGCCACTCCGGAATTCATCTGTTCGGAGTTCATGCACGCCGCGGGAGGGACGCTTGATGATGTCGGTCAAGCCATAGCCGAAGGTGAGGATCCGGCGGTCCTCCGCCGGGGTGAGCAGGACCGGCGTCAGCCCCGCCAAATACAGGCACCGCCAGAAGCCGTTATTCGGGTTCGCGTAATAGTGCCCCGCTTTCGCCGAGATCACGCCGGGATTGATCCCGACGAAGACAATGTCCAGACCCGGCCTGAGAAAGTCGGGCAGAGGCTTGAGAGTTAGAAGGTGCCGATCAGTAAAGGGCCTGGACATTGGTTGTAGGTACGAGTTCGGTAGCTAGCGTGGCCGCCCATACGATTCGCTTTTCGGCCGCCGCTTGACCCATTGCCGGAGCTTCCGTGCCCGCTCTGCAGAGGCGCTGGCCCGAATGCAGAGAGCGTCTCGTTGGCGCGATCATGGTCCGATCATAACACCCTCTTGCGCATACCCGGCCGTCCAGGTATGCTGTCCGGCATGGCCAACCGACAAACCGACTCCCGCTGGTGGCCGATACGCTTCCTCCGTGAGCTATGGTTGTCTCTCCATCGGCGGGATCTCTTCATGATGGCCGCCGCGATCAGCTTCTACGGCTTGCTGGCCCTCATCCCGTTCCTCCTGATCGGTAGCGCCGTCGTGGGGTTCTTCGCCGGCTCGTCGAAGGAGGCTGCGCAGGCCATAGGGGAGGGGATACGTCGCGTGTTGCCTCGGATAACTGGCGAGCAAATTGAGGCCGCCCTCGAAAGCCTGATTCAGGGGCGACGGGTCGCGGGAGCTCTCGGTCTGATCTCGCTTCTCTGGGTTGCTTCAGGGGCCTTTGAAATGGTGGCGTCTGGCCTGACCGACCTGTGTGGGGTCGAGGAGTCCCGCTCGTACCTGCGCCGCAAGGTTACGGCCCTCGTTCTGATGCTCACCTCCGCCGTGAACTTTCTCCTGAGCCTGGCGGTGGCCTCGCTGGCCACCGCGATCGAGGCGCTCGGCAACCGTCTTCTCGAGATTGTTCCGGCTGGCATCAGCCTCCCCCCGGGGACCCTCCTCCGCATTCTCCCGGCCGTTCTGGTTGGGGCTACCTTCCTCCTCATGTACCGTTTTGCGCCCGCACGTCCCATCCCACTGGGCGCGGCCCTTCCAGGGGCGGTGGTCGCCGGCGCCCTCTGGCACGCCGCCAGGCAACTCTTCAATTGGTACCTGCTGACCTACGCGCGATACAACCCGATCTTTGGAATCCTGGGGAGCGCGATCGCGGTCCTCCTCTGGATCTTCTACTCAGCGCTCATCTTTCTTCTTGGAGGGGCGATCGCCGAGGCGTTGCGCCGGGCATCCCGATCCGGTGGCGTCTGAAAAAGGAAGGATTAGTGGGCCAATCCCCACCTCTCGCGACTCTGCCCGCCCTGCGTCGATCGTATCACAGATGATCGACCCACATCGACAGCAAGCTCGCCTCCTGCGGATAAGGCGGCACCGGAGAGGGAGTGTCTCCATGGCCCGCGATCGGATGTGGATCGACATTACCTCGTGCCTCTCGCTGCTTGTGTCAGTCCTGCGCCTGTGGTATGGTCTGGCGGGCACTTGCCGGGCTTCGACCCGGAGAGGGGCGCACGCCGGGAATGCCATTCAAAGACGAGGTTATTAGAGAGGTCGATCGCCTGGCCGGCGAGCTGGTGGCCACCAGCCGCTTTCTGCACCAGCACCCGGAGTTGGCCTACGAAGAGCGAGAGGCAGCGGGACGGTTAACCGCCCTCCTGAAGGGGCGCGGCTTCGAGGTCACCGAAGGGACAGGGGGCCTCCCGACCGCCTTCCTGGCAAGGGCCGGTGCCGAGCGCCCATCGCCGACTATCGCCTTTCTCGCCGAATACGACGCGCTCCCTTCGCTCGGACACGCCTGCGGCCACAATCTGATCGCCGCCAGCTCCATCGGCGCCGCACTGGCCCTGCAGCCATTTCTGCCGGCGCTGGGAGGTGCGGTGCTCGTGATCGGCTGCCCTGCCGAAGAGAACGGCGGCGGCAAGATCGCCCTGGTCAAGGCGGGCCTCTTCGCCGGGATCGACGCCGCGCTCCTGGTCCATCCGAGCAATCGGACCGAACTGTTCAAGTGTGCGCTGGCCATGCGGGCGATGCGGGTCGAGTATTTCGGCAAGTCGAGTCACGCCGCCGCGGCACCCCATCTCGGCATCAACGCGCTCGACGCGGTGCTTCTCGCCTTCGTGAACATCAACGCCCTGCGCCAACAGCTCCGTGAGGACGTCCGCATCCACGGTGTCATCACCCACGGCGGTCAAGCGCCCAACGTCATCCCGGACTATGCTGCCGCCCGATTCTACATCCGCGCCCTCGACCTGGACTACCTCCGAGACCTG
>JBGQJI010000188.1:0-4152 GCA_041498975.1 Methylomirabilis sp. (SeqCode) | reverse complement strand
CGCAGGAGGTCGGGGAGGGGACCGGGAAACCGGTGCGGATGAACGGCACCGAGGTAGCCGTCTTCAAGTGCGAGGGCCGCCTCTACGCGCTTGAGAACCGATGTCCCCATGAAGGGGCCTCCCTTGCCGGCGGGGTGGTGGAAGGCGAGGAAGTCATCTGCCCCCTCCATGCCTATCGCTTCCAACTCAAGACCGGGGCCTGTTCGACGGATTCGGCTTTGAGAGCACGAACCTTCCAGGTGGTGCCCGAGGGTGACGGGTTCACGGTGCAGCAATAGAACGGAGAAGGAGAAACCACTTTAACCTGGTACAACGGAGGGAAGAAGATGCCATACGTCAAGCCAGATGCCGTCGTAGACAACATGGTTCAGGCCGGGATCAACAAAGCGAAGCTTCCCATTCAGGATCTGCTGGTCCGGGGGTTCCTCTCGGGGGCCTTGCTCGGGTTCGCGACATCGCTAGCCCTCACCGCGACCATCCAGACACACATCGGGATCGTCGGGGCCCTTATCTTTCCCGTCGGTTTCGTGATGATCGTCCTCCTGGGCCTTGAGTTGGTGACGGGAAACTTTGCGCTCGTCCCCTTGGCCCTTCGGGAGGGACGGATCACCTGGGGTGACCTTCTATCCAACTGGGGCTGGGTCTTCCTCGGCAACCTGCTCGGAGGGATGTTCTATGCGGTCCTGTTTACGCTGACGCTCTCCCCGGATTCCGAGATGGGGAAGCAGCTTATGGCCATCGCGGAGGCCAAGACCCTGGGGTACGCCAAGTTAGGATCGCATGGCATGCTGGTCGCCGTAAGCAAGGCCATTCTGTGCAACTGGATGGTCACGCTGGGCGTGGTCATGGCCCTGACCTCCCAATCTACAATCGGGAAGATTGTCGCGATGTGGTTGCCCATCCTCACGTTCTTTGCGCAAGGCTTTGAGCATTCGGTTGTGAACATGTTCGTCATCCCCGCTGGGATGCTCGTGGGAGCCCACGTCTCCGTTCAGCAGTGGTGGCTGTGGAACCAGCTCCCTGTGACAATCGGGAATATTTTCGGGGGCCTCATCTTCACAGGGTTGGCCCTCCACCTGACCTACAGGAAGCTCCCAGCATCGGCCACAGAGCGGAGCGTTCTGGCGACCGTTCAGCAAAGGGTCGCAGTGGAGCGATAACTTCACGTCTCTGGCCGGCTACCGGCATGAGGCGTCCCCCAAGGAGAATCCCCCGGCTATGCGTCCCGCATCTCATACATTGATATGGTCACGCCTGCAGACGCGAAATTCGCCAGGTCAGCTACAGTGGCCTGCCCTTCCGGAGAACCGAGGGCGGCTTGAATGGCGCCCATCGAATCGAACGTTAACTCTGCGATGAGATGATACGGTGATGTGCCGCCAGGACTGGCGATCAGTCCCTTACTGATTGTGTATGATCGAAGCCCGGGAAGCTTTTTCGCCAACGCCACATGCGTACGGTTATAGTATTTGTCGAAGGCGGCAGGGTCAGGAGGGTTGTGATACACTACCAGGAGCTTGGCCATGACATCCTCCGTTCGTGGGATGGTTGAACCGGAGCGACATGCCCCGGCACAAGAACGACGGAACCGGTCTCATCTCTGACTGCCAAAGCTGCCCATGCGTGAGCAGCCACTACAGGTATCGTCAAGCCGTGTCATTCCCTGGGCCCAAAGCCCTGTATCAGCCACGGCGCGCGAGCGGGGACGGTGTCTGTCCGTTGCGAGCGCTTCGCCCGCCGACCCTTACGAGCGCCGCGCCCGGTATTGCACGCCTAGCAAATCCTCGAAGTCAGCGTCTTGGGTCCAAAGCGTCGCGTCATAGGACCTGGCAGTCGCGAGGATGACGCTGTCTGCCATAGGGAGGCGATGTTCGACACTGAGCTTGGCGGCCCGCAGGGCGATAGGCGTGTCGAGATCAACAACCATCCCCTGCCTCATCACTGAAACCGCCTGGAGAGCCTCCCCTTCACCGCGCTGCTCCAAAACCCGCTTGAACACTTCGAACAGGCTCAAGGTCGGGACGATGAGCCGCTCGGTATCTTCAATGGGTTTGGCGAAGAAGCTGGCATTGGGTCCGTTTGCAAAGTATTCGAGCCAAGCGCTCGAGTCGACGACATTCATACCCGATCAGCTTCTCGCTTGATCGAGGTATCGATGCCCTTGAGGAATCCGCGCATCTGCCGGATGGGGCGGAGCGGGATCAGTTCGATCCGGCCCTCATACGCGATGGCCTCGACTCTCTGCCCTGGCGACAGTCCTAGCTTCTCACGGATCTCCTTCGGGATCACGACCTGGAACTTCGGCGAGATCGTTACCTTGCTCATTCGTCACCTCTCGATCAGTACTTCGTCATACGATAAGTGTATCGATAGAATTATCGTATGTCAAGTCCGAGCCCGGGGCCTCGCGGTTGCCCAAAAGCAGAACGATTCCATCGGGCTAACAGCTTGACCTCAGCAGATGGCGCGACATGTCGCGCCATCTGCTCGACTGGGACGTGAGGCAACACATCACCCCTGAATGTCCCCTCCGTGCCACGCGTGTGTCTATGCGCCGAAGATGTACCGGCTGCCGGTGTAGGAGCGGATGAACCTGTCCGGCATCTCCTGGCGCACGATGTCGATGAACGCCTCTCCGGTGCAGTGCATGGGGATGACGCAGTCGGGGTTGAGCGCTTTCAACGCGGCCACCGTCTCGCGCACGTAGTCTTCCTTGTGCGGCGCCAGGTGGAACCCGCCAGCCACCGCGTGCACCTTCTTGATGCCGGACACCTCCATGGCGCGCTTCACCGAGTTCACCACCCCGCGGTGACCGCAGGAGGCGAGCACCACCAGGCCGCGCCCCTTGACATTGAAGCAGGTGGCGTGTTCGTGCTCGAAATCGTCCGGGATCACGCTGGCGGTGCGCTTCTCCTCCGACAGCTTGTCCGGGAAACAGCCGATCCCATCGTGGATGCCGACGGTCATGCGCGACGGCGCCAGCACCTTCTCGAAGGTAGCGCGCGGGATCTGGCCGGTGGTGAAGGCATGGCCGGCGACCACCGCTGGCGTGTCCGCGATCACCACCCTGACCTTGGCGTCGGCCACGGCCTTGCGGTCCAGGGTGCCGAAGTCCTGCGGCTTGGGGAGGGTCCATTCGCGGGTGCAGAAGGCTTCTTCGCCGCCGACATACAGCGGCAGATCGGCCCAAAGCTTACCGCGGTGCTGTTGCAGGAAGCCGACCAGGCCGCCGAAATGGTCGTAATGGCCGTGGCTCACAATCAGCGCGTCGATGCTTTCCGGCGCGATGCCGAGCATGCCCAGGTTGTTGTTCAGGGTCTCGGGGGTAAAGCCGAAATCCAATAGCATGTTGCGGGTTTCGCTGCCGCGCCGCGATTCCAGGTGCATCGCCAGGCCGAACTCGCCGTGCAGCGATTTCCCCGCGGGCGGCATCCCGAAGCGCTGGACCTCGACCTCGCCCACCTTCATATTGGGCGCGATGGCCAGGTGAAAGCTGTCGGTGACCACTCGCACCGCCAGGCGGTCCACTTCCGGCACCGACCCGCCCAGGGTTTGCGCCCGTGCGGGCTTGGCGCCTCCCAAGAACCCCCCCAGCAGGTAGCTGAACATCGCTGCGCCGCCAGCACATAGCACGTCTCGGCGGGACATCCCTGCATCATGATCATCCTGCGACATGGTGTTCTCCTTTCCTTTGTTAAGCGATCGCCCTCTACTCAGTACGCCCCTCAGGCCCCCTCTCCCCATCTTGGGGGAGAGACTTTCTATGGGGAGTGTCAAGGAGATTTTTCACGCCGCCCACCGGCGGCTGCCGCACGAAGCTCTGGCGAAAGGTGACCTTCATCCCTTGGCCCGCAGGACGCAAAAAACCTCCTCACGCGTAGCGCGCTTGGTCTTTTGCCCCTCGCGGATTGCCTCGGCCAGCGCGAAGTCTTCGAGCACCTCGGCAAAGATCTCGTGCGAGAGCTCGCGCTGCTCCCGTAGCGTTTCCGTCAGCGCCTCTTTCAGCGCCTCCTTCAAGGCATTCTCGGTCAGAGCGGTGCGTGCCATATCGATCACCTCGTTCCTGTAGGTTAATGGTTCGACCTCTGTGCTGCAAGCCCCCGCAAAATGCACGCCGGACCTGGTCGCAACACAAGCTCGGCCACCGACTCT
>JBGQJI010000187.1:0-4210 GCA_041498975.1 Methylomirabilis sp. (SeqCode) | reverse complement strand
TCGCGTCCTGATCCGAGAGGGCCCCGGCCAAGGCCGGGACCGATTCGGCAGCTCCCAGGTTGCCGAGGGCGACCGTCACGTTGCGCAGGAACCCCCGCCGCTTCGGGCGACGAATGGGGTTTCCTTTGAAGCGTGCCCGGAATCCTTCGTCGCTGAGGGCAAGGAGCGGGATCAACTCGGGCGCATGAAGGCCATCCCTCGGCCGGAAGGCAGGCTCCTCGCTAGCTCTGGCCTTGGCATTGTAGGGGCAAACGTCTTGACAGATGTCGCAGCCAAAGACATGATCGCCGATCAGCGGACGCAGCTCAATCGGGATGCTTCCCTTGAGCTCGATCGTCAGATAGGAGATGCAGCGGCGGGCATCAAGCCGGTACGGGCCGACGAAGGCGTCGGTCGGGCACGCCTTGAGGCAGAGGTCGCACGACCCGCACCTGTCCCCGATCGGTCGGTCAGGCAGGAGCTCGAGGCTCAGGAAGAGCTCGCCCAGGAAAAACCAGGAGCCTCGCTTCGGAGAGATGAGGTGAGTGTTCTTGCCGATCCATCCGATCCCCGCTCTGCCTGAGAATTCCCGCTCCAGCACCGGCCCGGTATCCACATAGACTTTGCCTTGAACCGTCTCGCTGACGTTGTCGCGAATCCAGGTCAAGAGCGAACCAAGCCGGCCCTCGAGGAGATCGTGATAATCATCCCCCCACGCATAGCGGGAGATCCATCCCCTGGGCGCGCCCGACGGGGCCGGTCCCCGTGGAAATGGCGTGTAGTAGTTCATGGCGACAGAGATTACCGACCGGGCCCACGGAAGCCACGATCCCGGATGGCGCCGGGCGTGCTCGGTCCGAGTGAGGTAGGCCATCTCGCCCCCATACCCCTCCCGCAGCCAGTCGGCGAACGACTGCTCGTGCGGAGGGTCTGCGACCGACGAGATTCCGACCAGCTCGAACCCCAGCCGACGGGCCTCGTCCTTGATCGCCCTGCCCACTTCATCTGCTGTCTTCCCTGCCACCCCGGCCGCCTCCTTCGCGCCAGTTCGATCCCCAGATTGTGCAGGGTTTTGATCGATCCGTCAACAGATTGCTCATCCTCATCGAGCGGTTCCGAAGTGCCGCTGGGCGACAGCCAAGAGGGACTCACGGGCTGACGAGGGTGCTTTTCCCTTGACCCTATGGTGGGGACGAATTATGGTGATAAGGCCTGTTACACGGAGCGGGTGAAATGGGAAGGATGGCAACCCGACGATGAACCATAGGCATTCGACCTGGCCTTTTGCCCTGGTGGCGCTGGCGATGCTGAGCGCGTGTGCTGCCCCGGAGATCCGGCCCGAGTTAGCGGTGATCACCTCCCCGATCGATGACGTCTGGATAACCTTCGTGGAAGTAGCGAGAGAGCAAGGGTTCGAGCTTGAGTCAACGGAGCCGTCCAAGCATGTCCTCAGTGCTGCAAAAGACGCCACCACGGTGATCGGCGGGACACCCGATCCGCATCAGCGGACGCCGGGTTCCAGACGCCAGCAGCATCATGATGTGAGAGTCTCGATGCGGCCTCGGGGGGAGCGGTCAACCACCATCGAGATCGTCTACACCATCGATAAGGTCCCCGATGAAGAGGCAGGCTTTGCCTTGGTTGGCGCCGTGCGAGAGCGGCTGGGCCTGCAAGCTCGATAGAACGACCCTGAGTCGAAAGCTGACGCTCCCTCCCTCCTTACTTCCCCGCCTTCCTGCTTCGCCCCCGCAGCACTTCTGATTTTCCGCCCAGCAGCGCCTGGAATCGAACTGCATCCTCTGCCATGAAGATGTTGTTGAACAGGCAGTAGGTGCGCTGATCCGGAGGGCAGGCGGCTCTCAGTCGCTGGAGATCCTGATCTGTGTGCAGGTACCGGTAGCCGGTCAGGCCATGCATTCGGAAGTAGCGTATCCCGCCGTGAAGGGGCGCCTCCTTCAGAGGATCGACCACATGGATCAGATCCAACTCCGGGCAGACGCCACGGATTATATCGGGTGACCACACTCCCCGCGGCTCCCACGCGGCCTGCCAGCCAGTCCGGTCAATCGAGGAGAAGAAGGTGCGCAGGTTGGCAATGTGTTCCGCGGTCGGCGTAAAGCGCGGCGGGCATTGGAAGACGATGATCGTGGCGCCCAGCGCGTCCGCGAATGCGCGGGTCTGAGCCCAGGCCTCGAAGACCTCTTCAGTTGGACGAAACGCGCCGTACCGGTGTTTCAACTCAGTGGGGATCGGCTTAGAGAGGCGGCGATAGGTAGGGCTCGACGGCTCGTGTGTGATGAGCTGCCAGGCCTTGATCGTGAACTCGAACCCAGGCGGCGCATCAGCCCGCCATCGCTCCCCCGTCGTCACCCTCGGCAGCTTGTAAAAACTCTGCTGGATCTCTACAACCGGGAACGTCCGGAAGTACTCCTGCCGCCGCATGGCGAAACCGCAGGTGCCGACCTTGATTCGCCCAGCGTCAGCATCAGCCGCTTTCCCACGGGTTCGTCGCTTCATACCCATATCCTACACCTTCCGCAACAGTCCAAATTAATACGGCTCTTCCGGCTTTCGTGTGGGTGACTTGGCCTCAGGGTCCCCTCGCCCCCTGTGGGGGAGAGGGATGGGTGAGGGGCTGTGCCGAGCCAGGAGGAGGCGCAGGGCGGCCTCTCGGGTGCAGCGCCTGGCCACCGTCGGCTGCTCGACGGCTCGATCGCGAGGCCGCCGGGGACCAGAAAGCGCCTGTGCCAGCTCATCCCATGGGGCCAGCACTCCCCAGGGTCACGCAGCTACCCTCACCCCCGCCCTCTCCCTCGGATGAGGGAGAGGGGGATGTTTTTTCACCCACACAAGATCCGGAAGAGCCAGTAATACAAACGCACCAAGAAAAGTGATGTCATTGCCCCGAAAGTCCCCTCGCCCGTGTCATTGCGAGGAGCAACGTGACGAAGCAATCTCGTACCGAAACTACGGTGAGATTGCCACCCCTTCGCGGAGTTTATCCTGAGCGAAGCCGAAGGGCTCTGGGCTTCGGCTTATTTGGTCGCTCGCAATGACAAGACGTCGGGTTGAACGCGCCACGGACTTTTACGCCCACGGGCGCTCCACAGGCGCATGAGGTATTGCTTCGAAGGTCCCGCGCGGTCATTGCGAGGGAGCGGAGCGACCGAAGCAATCTCAACAGGGTTCTAGGTTCCAAGTGCGGAGTTCCAAGTTCTAAGGAACGTCGAACCTGGAACCCTGAACCTGGAACAGCGAAGCTTGGTCGCTCGCAATGATAACGTAATCCCATTTAATGCGTTTGCTATCTTACAACAATCGGGGAACCATCGCCCCCCATGAATTCCGTGTCCGATGGGGCACCTCAATGCGGTGAACGTGGGGGAGGTCGTGGGGCCGGGGCGCTGGACGATCCTGGAGGACTGAGCCTGGATATGGACCAATTTGAATGTTCGCCCGACTTGAGGGCTTCGCGCTGGAAGAGTCAGGAAGTAACCCTCAGTGGTCGTGCTCCCGGGTGAGGGAAGTTCCAGGCCCAAGCGCTTTGAGATCGTCAACGGCCTCACCTGACGCCCTCTTCGTTCGCGTACAGATGTTCGTCTGCAATGTATTCCAGGCACCTTGGCGGGCAAAGACCAGGTACTCCATCCCCACGATGAAATGGTAGCCGCAGTCTCCAACCCCGCCACCCGTGCTGACTCGGATGCGGGACGCCTCCGGTCCTTTCCAGACCCTGCGCACACGAAACGTCGCAACCCTGCCGGAACCAACTAACTCGAATCGCTCGACCAGACCGAGAAAGACCGCGTCCGCCTGCTTCAACCCTTCTTGAACTGAGGAAGCTTGCGCGCACGTACAAGCGAGTGTCAACCCCTGAAGGCCAATGAGCCACGCGCTAACAACAATCCCCACCACAAACACCGGGCGACTCATGTCTCCTGCCTGTTGTCTCCCGTGTCTTGAGTCTTGAACTCAGCTTTCAATCCTCGCCCGACCTTCAGGATGCCCGTGGGGAGAACTTTTCGGCACCTAGCTCAAGCAGTGTGTCAATTTCGGACCATCCCCCCGCACGGGGGGCGACATGGCTGGTCCCAGGTCGTGTCCTACGACAAGGTGTTTCAATCCACGCCCCCGCACGGGGGGCGACTCAAGGCGAGCGATGAGTTGTTCGATGAGTGAAGTTTCAATCCACGCCCCCGCGCGGGGGGCGACTAATCGCTTATAGCCCGTC
>JBGQJI010000186.1:0-4231 GCA_041498975.1 Methylomirabilis sp. (SeqCode) | reverse complement strand
TCCTGAAGGCGCCGCCGATCCTCCACGCTTTTCACCTGGGGCTTCATGTGTTCGTAGGCCTCCACGAGGAAGCCGCCGGTTCCCGCCGCCGGGTCCAGCACCGTCTCTCCCAGGTGAGGGTTCACCTGCTGAACAATAAGCCGGATGACGGGCCTTGGCGTGTAGAATTCGCCAGAGTCTCCTGCCGCGTCCCGCATTTCGCGAAGCATCGACTCGTACAAGTGGGCCAATGTGTGGATGTCGTCAGAAGAATTGAAATTAAGCCGGTTGACCAGGTTCACCACATCCCGGAGGAGGTATCCGGAAAGCATTCGATTATAGGTTTCCTTGAAAACGGCTGCCAGAACGTCTCTCGCGTCCCCTGCCCCGGTCCCCGTGAGGCTCCGCAGATATGGGAACAGCTCGTCGTTGATGAACTTGAGAAGCGACTCTCCCGTCAGTCCCTTGTCCGGGTCGCCTGCCCAGTCGCGCCACCGGTAAGGTGGCTCGATTGCGGGCCGATACTTCTTCTCCGTTACCTCGCGCCGCTGCTCAAGGTCGTCGAAGCACTTCAAGAACATGATCCAGGAGAGCTGGGGAATGCGATCCAGGTCGCCGTTCAGTCCCGCGTCCTTCCGCATGATGTCCCGTGCTCTCTTGGTGGCCGCTGACAGTTGCACCTTTGCCGTCAACGGCACTGAGGCATTTTCTCTCCTGCGTCCCGCCATACTCTTATCTCACCCTACAAGAACCAGGGACTGTGAGTAGGAGCCTGTAGACGAGCAAGAAACCGCTTGAAGGCGAACGCGCTTTCTGGGTCGTTGGATCGCCACTCCATCGGTGGCACTGCGCTGTCTGATGCGTTCCTCCAGGGCCATCCGGAAGGCTGCCGCGTTGGCGTATCTCATCAAGCAGCCCTCCGGGCCTCGATTAGCGCCTGATGCAGGCGCTCTGCCGCCGCTCCTTGGAGTGTCTCTATGGCGGTCTCGATGTGGCGGTCTGCAACGAGGCCTTTCAGAATGGCATCCCGGACTGCAGCGGATAGACGCTCAGGGTCCACATCGACGCGGGCGGCATCAATAAGGGTCCTGAGAGGCGTCGTAACACGGAACCCATCACGCTGTTCGATTTCGTGGGGAGCGAGACGGTCCCGGTGAAGCACGATGACTGGAGGCGGGGTCTTGCGAAACTCGGGCGGAACCGTCATGTGTATTTTAGCCGGCATCAGATCGCTAATTTCATGTACTGCCATCGCGCTCTGGTGGGAAACAACTGCTCCGCCACGACTCCACAAGGTCCAGCGAATGAGACCTTCGTGTGAACTCTTGGGCCACTCCCAGAGGCGATAGATACCACGGTCTTCCCGAACCCAGTTGCCACGCTTGACATGGTAGTACTGGAGCTGCTTGGGGTAGCCGGCCATCCTAGCCTGGGTAGCCGTAAAATAGCCGCCTTGGGCAACTACATATTCGTAAAGACGACGCCTAGCCTCCTGCGGATCTCGTCTTCCCATTGTTGCGATAAGGTAACATTAGATATGACCTTTGTCAATAAATATGCTAACTTTAGTACTTAAGTAATATTCTATTGTACCTATCTGTATTACTATGCCTGTCTGTATAAGAGGGACTGAAGTTCAGCAACTGCAGATCGCAGGTGGTCGGCTCCTCCAAAGAAACCGGCGATTTCCATAGGGGTTCCGCGCTCGGAGAGGGGTGGAACTTCAAGAATCTGGAGATCGTCGAGTTGCGTGATGCCGTAGTCCGTGTACTTATCCAGCAGATCATTGAGAACGGTGCGGGACTGGGGCGTGTACCGGTCCCAAAAGTCCTTCCTCTCCCTCCGGACACGCTCGGCGCGCTCGCGCCGTGTCCGGAGCGGAGCGTTCCACGCGACGTGGACGAGTAGGTCGAAGGGGTCGGCATCCGGCTGGTTTGTGGCCTCGACTAGGGTGGAGAAGTCAATGCCGCGTTCCGCGAGGGCCTGCTGGATCGCCGCCCGGTGTTCTGCGTCCATCCACTGTGTCCGCAGCTCAGCGGGGGTGGGGCAAAGCCGGCGCACTTGCTCGGCCGTGTAGTCCGTGTATTTCACGACTCGTTGCTTCTTCCCCGAACTGTCCAGCTCGTATACCATTTCAGCGGTGATCCGCACCTCGACCCCGTCCACGTAGTACTTCCTATGCGGCTGCTCCCCCCAGTCGTCCTCGAGCACATCTTCGCCTTCGTCTCCTTCATGCGAAGGCCCTTCTCCGACCTCCGCAGGTGGCTCTGGCTCCTCGCCAGATGGGTAAATCCTTTCTTCAATAATCCGTTCAGGCTCCCCATCGAAGTTGGGATCGGCGAATAGGCGGGTGGCCCCGGCGTAGTCCAGGATGGTGAACCAGAGCTTATCCTTGTCCGGATAGAGGCGGGTACCTCGACCGATGATCTGCTTGAACTCGACCATAGAGCCGATCGGTTTGAACAGGACAATGTTTCGGCATGTGGGAGCGTCCACTCCCGTGCCAAGGAGCTTTGAGGTTGTGAGGATCACCGGCACGTCGCGCTCGGGATCCACGAAATCATCCAGATGACCTCGACCCACTTTCCCTTCGTCGGCTGTGACGCGTGCCACATAGTGCGGGTATTGCTGGGTAAGGTCCTCATTAGCCCTGTGCAGTGCGGCCCGCATGTCTTCAGCGTGTTCCTGGTCCACGCAAAAGACCATGGTCTTGGCGAATCGGTCTGTTCTTTTCAGATAGGCGGTCAGATGGTGGGCCACGACCTCGGTCCGGCTGAGAATGGAGACCACGCGCTCGAAATCCTTGGTCTCGTACACGCCGTCCGGAATCTCCCGCCTAAAGCGGTCAAGTTGGCCCTGGTCTGGCCGCCACCCGGTAGCGTCCACACTGGGGACGATCCGGTGCACTCGATAGGGGGCCAGGAACCCATCCTCGATACCCTGGCCCAAGCGGTACACATAAATGGGGTTACCGAAGTACCCATAGGTATCCCGAGTTTCCTCGCGTAGAGGTGTAGCCGTCATCCCGATCTGCGTGGCCGGATGAAAGTACTCCAGGATTCGACGCCAGCGGGACTCGTCAGCGGCACTCCCTCGGTGGCACTCGTCCACGATGATCAGGTCGAAGTAGTCCGGCGGGTATTCCTTGTAGAGGCCCGGGCGTGATTCGTCCTCCGCCAGGGCCTGGTAAAGTGCGAAGTAAATCTCCCTCCCCTTCTTCGCTTCTCCCTGGATCTTCCAGACGGCATCCCCGAAGATGTTAAACTCGCGGACGAGAGGCTGATCCACGAGGATGTTTCGGTCCACGAGATACAGGATCCGTCTCTTCCGTTCCGTTTTCCAAAGCTTCCAGACGATCTGGACGGCCACAAAGGTCTTGCCGCTCCCCGTGGCCATGGTGATGAGGATCCGGGGTTTGCCTTGGAGGACGGCCTGCACGGCGCGATGGATCGCGATTTCCTGAAAATACCGTGGGGTCTTGATGGAACCGTCCGGATTGCGGAGTTCGCGGTTAAACGGAAACAGCAGGTCTTCGGCTAGCTTGTCGTCGGCCAGACCTTCGGCCGCGCGAAGCCGGCGCCATAGTTCATCGGGAGAGGGAAATCCCTCCAGGCTCTGCTGCCTGCCCGTCGTGTAGTCGTGCTCCACGATTCCATGGCCGTTCGTTGAATAGGCGAACCTGAGTCCTAGGATCTCCGCATACTCCATGGCTTTCTGAAGGCCGTCGCCTGGGTTCTTGTGGGTTGCCTTGGCCTCCACCACGGCAATCCGGTAGTCAGGTCGGTAATAGAGCAAGTAGTCGGTCCTCTTGCCCGGTTTCCGGACGTGTCTCCGGCCGGTGACGACAATTCGCCCGTCCGTGAAGTACTTCTGCTCACGGATCTGGTCGTCGGTCCAACCCGCTTCGCGCAGCTTCGGCAGGACGTACTTTCGACAGGTGTCAGCTTCGGTAATCATGTCCCGTTAACCAATCACCGACAACGCAAAGTACAGTTATTATACATGGGTGACACTCCCTCCTGTAGCAGGAGACTTGTAGCGGTCCAACTCTCTTAGATTGAGGGGAGGCCGCCTCGGTGCAGACCGGCAACATCATCTCCATCGTCCCGGCGATCGCGGGGGGCTGGCGATCATGACGAGGGTAGCGCGCACTCACGCGCGCCGAGTCATGGTGTCTGCATCGGAGCCCCCTCGCTCCCGAAGAGACCTCGGTAGTGTTGGCTTGGCGGCGTGAGGATGGCGGCTGGCTCCT
>JBGQJI010000185.1:0-4332 GCA_041498975.1 Methylomirabilis sp. (SeqCode) | reverse complement strand
CTGCGCCCTCCCATACGGAATAACGTGAAACCCAATGCGTTGAACCTCGGCACGCGCGGCAGCCCGCTTGCAATGCGCCAAGCCGGGCTGGTCGCGGAGGCCCTCGGGAACCGATGGCCGGGTCTGGAGATCGCCCTCATCCCCATCAAGACCTCGGGCGACAGGCTCCTCGATTCGCCGCTTGCGCAGGCGGGCGGAAAGGGGCTGTTCGTGAAAGAGATCGAGGAGGCTCTGCTGGAAAGCCGGATCGACCTGGCCGTCCACAGTATGAAGGACCTTCCGGCCGAGTTGCCGCCGGGCCTCCGCTTGGGGGCTGTCGTGCGGCGTGAAGACCCGTTCGACGCACTCGTTGCAAGGAACGGCGTTCGGTTCGCCGAACTGCCACCGGAAGCGAGGATCGGGACCAGCAGCCTGCGGCGGCAGGTGCAGTTCCTGCATCACCGCCCCGATCTGGAGATCGTTCCGCTCCGCGGCAACGTGGAGACGCGACTCAGAAAACTCGAGACGCTCGGCCTGGATGCCGTCGTCCTGGCGGCGGCCGGCCTCATCCGCCTTGGCTTGCAGCATCGGATCACCGAACGCCTCTCTCCCGAACTGAGTCTGCCGGCGATCGGCCAGGGTGCCCTGGCGATCGAAATCCGGGAGGATGACCAGCGTGTTGGCGGCCCTGTCGAGGGGATCGATCATCGCGAGACCCGACTGGCGACCACGGCGGAGCGGGCGTTTCTGCGGCGCCTGGGCGGGAGCTGCGTGACCCCGGTCGCCGCCTTCGGGCAGATCGAAGGAGACTCGCTCATCCTCACCGGAATGGTCGCCAGCCTGGATGGGACGCGCATGGTGAGACAGGTGTTGCGGGGAGCAGCCAGCACGCCCGATGAGGTGGGGCGGGCTTTGGCGGAAGAGCTGCTCGCTGCTGGCGCGGACGAGATCCTTAAGGAAATCAACTCCCATCCCTCCTCACCTTCTTCCTCTCCCCCCTGGGGGGAAAGGACCGGAGTGAGGGGGTAGGCAGGTATCGGTGGTCGGGAAGGTTTATCTCATCGGTGCGGGGCCGGGCGATCCCGGCCTCTTCACCCTCCGCGGGGTCAGATGCCTGCACGAAGCGGATGTGGTCGTCTACGACCACCTCGCCAACTCGCGTCTCCTCTCCTACGCCAAGCCCGGCGCCGAGCTGATCTATGCTGGCAAGAAGGGGGGTGAGGCCGATACGACCTCTCAGGAGGAGATCGGCCGTATCCTGGTCGAGAAAGCCCTGGCCGGAAAGGTGGTGGCGCGGCTGAAGGGGGGAGATCCCTTTATCTTCGGGCGGGGCGGGGAAGAAGGCTTGGCGCTGGCCCAGGCAGGCATCCCCTTCGAGGTCGTCCCTGGGGTGACCTCTGCTGTCGCTGTTCCGGCGTACGCCGGCATCCCTCTCACCCATCGCGATTATTCCTCGACGGTGGCTTTTCTGACCGGGCACGAGGACCTATCAAAAGATAAATCGACGATCGCCTGGGACAAGGTTGCCACCGGCATCGACACGCTTGTATTTCTGATGGGCATCGGGAACCTCCCCAACATCGTGGAGAAGCTTGTCAGGCACGGCCGACCCGTCGATACGCCCGCTGCCGTCATCCAGTGGGGCACCAAGCCTGAGCAGCGGACGGTGTCGGGAACCCTCGAGACCATCGTGGCGCTCGTCGAGGCGAGTGGGCTGGGCCCGCCCGCGATCCTCGTGGTCGGCGAGGTCGTGCGGCTTCGAGAACGGCTCGCATGGTTCGAGCGGCGGCCCCTATGTGGCAAGCGGATCCTGGTCACCAGAGCGCGCGAGCAGGCGAGCGGATTTGCCGAGCGCCTTGAAGCGCAGGGGGCAGAGGTCTTGGAGTTCCCCCTCATCACGTTCGCGTTTCCTGAGACCTGGATCCTTCTCGACCAGGCCATCGAGCGGCTCGGGACCTACCGGTGGGTCATCTTCACGAGCGCAAACGGGGTCGAGGCATTTTTCCTGCGACTGAGGGTCCTCCGGCAGGATTCCCGGCGTCTGGGGTCGGCAAAGATCTGCGCCATCGGCCCTGCAACCGCCGAGGCCCTGGAGAAACACTCGATCGTCCCTGACGTTGTGCCGGCGGAGTTCCGGGCCGAGGGGATCATCGAGGCATTCAAGCCGCACGATCTCCATGGCGCCAGGATCCTGTTGCCCAGAGCTGAGGTGGCCAGGGATGTATTGCCGAGAGAGCTCGAAAAGCGAGGCGCGACCGTTGAGGTGGTGCCCGCCTACAGGACCGTGAAAGCCGAATCCGGTGGAGGGGTGTTAAAGCAACTCCTCGAAGACCGGAAGATCGATCTGCTCACCTTCACCAGCTCGTCCACCGTCACCAATTTCGTGGAGTTGCTGAAGACGGAGGACGTGAAAGCGCTCTTGGAGGGGGTGCTGATCGCCTGCATAGGTCCCATCACCGCCGACACCGCCGAACGCCTCGGCCTCACAGTCGATATCATGCCCGAGCAGTACACCATCCCTGGGTTGACGAGCGCCATCATTCAATATTATGCGGCTTCCGCGCGTCATGGCGATGTTTGATTCTTATGTGAAACGTGCTAACCTGGACCTTCCAAAGGTGAGGTGTACTTTGAACGCTCATGAGACGGAATGAGTTGCATTGTTATGGTTCAGATATCGCAAGAAAAGGTCGGTGGTACGGTATTTGCTAGTCCGACAGAGAGGACCGCTTGCAATTTTTTTTGACCGTGTGATGTTCAAGGTATGAACACTGGTTTTTCACGGTCATTCCTATGAGGCGTGGGGAGAGCCGAGGTGAGAGCGAAGCACCAGCGGGACCTTCAACTGTTGAGTGAAATCGAAATCAGCGAGGTCGTGACCCAGCGAGGCCTTTCAAAGAGGCTGGGCATCGCGCTCGGGCTCACAAACCTGTACCTGAAGCGCCTCATCAAGAAGGGGTACGTCAAGGCCGTCAACATCCAAAAGAATCGCATTCGTTATCTCATCACCCCACAGGGCATCGCGGAAAAATCACGGTTGACGTACGAATATATGCAGTACTCCCTCCAGCTCTATCGACAGGCCCGCATCGTTCTGCGGGATCGGTTCCGCGCGCTGGCGTCGCAGGGCCGGAAGCGGATGGTGTTCTACGGCGTGGGCGAGGCCGCCGAACTGGCGTATCTCTGCGCGCGGGAGATGGACCTTGAGCTTGTGGGGGTAGTGGACGCGGAGCATGCCGGAAGCCGCTTCCTCGATCATACGGTCCTTGACTGCACGATGCTGCCGGCGTTGGAGTATGATTGTATCGTGGTCACCAGCTTTGACGATGGCGAGGTTCCCCGGCGAAAGCTCGAACAGATGGGGTTCGCTGCAGGCGCAGTTGTGACCATAAGGCCATGACGCGAGAGGAGTGCTGAGGTGAGCCCGGGTTGGTCCGTCGGTGTGCTTGGCTGGGGGACTGGGGGCAGACCACGTAGCTTCTGGACATTCCTGTTTTGAATTTATGTCAAGGGCCAGATGCGCCTGACAAAGCGGCGCAGTCAGACCAGTGACCTTATTGGCGAGTAGTAAGGCGAAGTGATGATCGAACGCCTGGGAATTGGTTTCGTTCTATAATGTAGGCGGTTGAGAGCAATGAAGATCGGCATCGATGGGACTATTTTTTCTGACCGCGGTCATCTTAATAGAGGCATAGGGCGGTACACTAAGAACTTAGTCAGCCACCTCTTGCGAATCGATGTTGAAAATCAATATGAGATGGTCATGCCGGAGGGTCACCTCAGCGAGTACACTTGCGATCTGAATTTGAGAGCTACAGTGAGAAAGGCCCCGCGTCTCCTGAAGGAGAGACAATTTATAACGTTGCAACTCTCAAGTCTTCCCGGCGTGGGAAGAGCGCTGTGGCGGGCTTTCGACCTAATCTTTTTTCCTACCCACCTTTATGTACTTCTTGCACCTCCGACAAAATCTATAGTGACAGTTCTTGATCTGATTCCCGAGATTTTCTCCGCTCAATACTGCATTGGTAGCCAAGCGAAGATGCATTCGCAAGCACGGAAGTACGCAGCCAGAAGAAGCGACATGATTATAACGCTCTCGGAATGCTCGAAAAAAGATATCGTCGAGCGCTATCGGGTGACCGAGGAGAAGGTTCGAGTGCTCCATTTGGCGCCGAATGAGACATTCAGCCGGGTGGACAAAAGCACAGCATTAGATTGGGTTGAGCGCAACCTTGGTATTCGGGATAGGTTTATTTTATACGTTGGAGGGTTCGATTACCGAAAGAATATCCTGGCCCTCGTGGCTGCTTTTTCTTACATGAAGAGGAAGTTTAAGCCTGACTATAAACTGAT
>JBGQJI010000184.1:0-4363 GCA_041498975.1 Methylomirabilis sp. (SeqCode) | reverse complement strand
TGCCCGACGATCGGCCACCGGGCCTCTACACGCTCGAGTGGTGGTTGTACTGGGTGCGGAGCGCGTGGGGAAGCAACGGTTGGATCGACATGAACAAAGGGCCGCGGCTAAGCCTCGGTGAGTGAGGGCGTAGCTCCGGATCACCTCGAGGAGCAGCAGGCCGTCGCGCGGCCCGCCGAATTTGTGCCCAGCGAGTATTGATAGTTGAGTACCAGTGGACGACCTAAGCATCGATCGTTATCGATCGTCATTCCGGCTTACAATGAGGCGAACAGGATCGGGGGGTCGCTCCACAAGATCGCCGGTTACTTCGCGGGGCGCCCCGATCTCTGCGAGGTCATCGTGGTGGATGACGGCAGCCAGGACGGAACCGCTCAGGTGATCCAGTCATTAGCAGAAGCTCATCCTTGGGTTCGGCTCTTGCGGAACCCGACCAATACGGGAAAGGGCGCTGTGGTGCAGCGCGGGGTCCTCTGCGCACATGGAGAGAAGATCGCCTTCTGCGATGCAGACCTCTCTGCTCCGATCGAAGAGCTTGATCAGCTCCTTGCCTGTTTGGACGGGGTGTACGACATCGCTATCGGGTCACGCGTCCACACCGCTCCCGATAACCGAGTCCAAAGAAGGGTCCAGCGGCGCCTCATGGCATCAGCGTTCAACCTGCTCGTGCGGGCACTGCTTGTTCACAGGATCGTTGATACCCAATGCGGTCTGAAGGCGTTCAAGAGACCGGTGGCGTTGGACCTCTTCTCTCAGCAGTCGATACCAGGATTCGCCTTCGATGTGGAGCTCCTCTGGCGCGCCCAGCGATCCGGCTACCGGATCGCAGAGGTTCCCATCTCATGGGTCGCAGACGCAGAGAGTCGAATCCGACCATTGCGTGATTCGCTGACCATGGCGCGCGACGTCGTCGTGCTCTGGTTTCACGAGCGGATGATCCCTGCCTTCCGCAGGGTGGGGGCGCGACTCGCCGGGCGCCGGCTGTAGTGACTGGCGCGAAGTGGAAGATACCCATGAAGGTGATTGGGCTGATGTCCGGGACGTCTGCAGACGGGATCGATGCCGCACTTCTCGAGATCGGTCCGGGCAAGGGGCTGCCGAAGCTTCGGCTTCTGCACTTCGCCGTCTTTCCCTTCCCAGCCGGGCTTCGCCAGCGGATCTTACGGGCGGCGGACGACTGTCCGGGCGGCGCCGGTGAGCTCTGCCACCTGAACGCTGACCTCGGGGAGCTGTTTGCGAAAGCGGCCGTCTCGGTGGCCCGGCGAGCGGGCGTGCCGATGAGGAGTGTGGCCCTGATCGGTTCGCACGGACAGACCCTCGCCCACCTCCCCGATCCCAAGCCCGCGGACGGTGTGTCGGTTCGCTCGACGCTGCAGATCGGCGAGCCCTCGGTCATTGCCGAGCGGACCGGCGTGACGACCGTGGCAGACTTCCGTCCCCGAGACGTAGCGGCCGGCGGCGAGGGCGCTCCACTTACCCCCTATCTGCATGCGCTCCTGTTTCGACACCCTCGACAGGACCGGATTGTCCTGAACCTCGGTGGAATCGCCAACCTCACCTTTCTGCCGAAAGGCCGTGGCCTTGGTGGAGTGCAGGCTTTTGACACCGGGCCCGGCAATGTCCTCATCGACGGCCTCATGGCGGGGCTGACCGGCGCCGCGCTGGGCTCTGATTACGATGGACGGATCGCCGCTTCCGGCCGCATCGAGCCCCGTCTGCTTCGATGGCTCATGGCCCACCCGTACTTGAGGCGCCGACCACCGAAGAGCACCGGCCGGGAAACCTTTGGTCCTGCCCTGATCGACGCGGTGCTCCGCCGCGGGGCGGCCCGCCGCATGGCGGAGGAGGACCTGGTCGCGACCGTCACGGCCTTCACGGCTCAGTCGGTCGCCCTCCACGTCCGGCGAGACCTCCCGCGCCTGGCCGCTTCCGCCGAGCTGATCATCTGCGGGGGCGGGGCCGAAAATCCAACGCTGATCAAAGGGCTTCAGGGAGCCCTCCCCGAATGTCGCCTCCTCACGGCCGATGAGGCCGGCTTTCCGGGCCGGGCCATCGAGGCTTCTGCCTTCGGCCTACTGGCCTATCTGACCGCGTGGGGTCTGCCGGGCAACCTTCCCGCGATTACCGGCGCAGTCCGTCCCGCGATCCTCGGCAAGATCGTCCCGGGGCGGACATTTCGAGGGATACGATGAAGAATCCTGTGTACTACGAGGCGGTGGTACGACTGCTCGGTGAGATACAGCGAAGTCAGGCGACCGCGATCGACCGGGCCGCCGATTCGATCTTTTCCTCCCTGGCGGTCGACGGCGTGCTCCATGTCTTCGGGAGCGGTCACTCCCACCTGGTGGCCGAGGAAGCGTTCCATCGGGCGGGTGGGTTAGTCCCGGTGAATGCCATGAGTGAGCCGTTCCTGACTCCCCTCACGCCCCCGAGAAAGAGCGGGCGCTTCGAGCGGGTGAGCGGTATCGCCGCGATCTTGCTGGACTATCACGAGCCGCGTCCAGAGGAAGTCCTCCTCATCATCTCCAACGCCGGGATCAACCCGGTCCCGGTGGAACTCGCGCTGGAGGCGAAGGCGAGAGGGCTGACTGTCATCGCCATCACATCGCTGCGACACGCGCAGACGGTGTCTTCGCGGCATTCGAGCGGCAAACGCCTCTTTGAGGTGGCGGATCTCGTCATCGACAATTGCGGCGAGGCTGGCGACGGCGCCGTTGCCTTCCCGGGGTTGGTGGAAAAGGTGGGGCCGACATCGCTCCTGGCCGGCGCCTTTATCGTGAACTCGATCGTCTGCGGGGTGGTGGAGCGCTTCATCCAGAAAGGCCTCTCACCGCCGGTCTATCTCAGCGCCAACCTGCCGGGCGGGGACGAGCACAATCGCCGACTCGAGGCGAAGTACAGGGGGCGCATCAAATTACTGAGTTAAGGAAGGAATTTAGAGCAAGACGTTCGCAGTTAACCGTTGACAGGTCACGAAGGGATGTTTCCATTTCCTTACGCCAGTCGACCATGAACCGTGAACGTTCGTATAAGGCCGTTCTCCTGGTCTTCCTTTCGGCTGCCCTCCTTGCCTCACGCGCATTTGCAGCGGACCTCGTTGCCACGGTGCGGGAGGTGATCGACGGCGACACGATCGTCTTGAACGATAGCCGGAAGGTTCGCTATCTTGGGATCAATGCACCGGAGCATGGGCAACCATACGCTCGCGAGGCGACAGGTGTTAACCGTCGGTTAGTAAGCGGCCTCCCCGTTCGCTTGGAGTTTGATCAGCTCCGTGAGGATCGCTACGGCAGGCTCCTGGCATATGTCTATATGACGAAGTGCGAGGTGCGGGGTTCGATGTGCGGACAAGAAGAGATGGTGAACGAGCAGCTCTTGGCCGAGGGGTGGGCTCATGTCTTTTTGATGCCGCCGAACACACGGTATGCTGAGCGGTTCCTTCTGGCGCAAGGGAAAGCCAGAACGGCAAAGAAAGGGATCTGGAAGACCGTTCGTGGGCCATTGAAAATCACTCGGATCGAGCCGAGGGGGGATGGCGAAGAAGGGGAAGGCGCACTTGCAGAGTTCGTCCGGATTGCCAATATCTCGGATCAGATCGTGGATGTCGGCGGGTACTCGATTGCCGATCGGGATGGGCATCGTTATCGCTTCCCATCTGCTCGCCTCCGGCCCGGCCATCTGCTGACACTGGTGACAGGAGAGGGGAAAGATCGCCGAGATGAGGCTGGGCCGATTACCCTCCATTGGAATCGTCGATCGGGGGTCTGGAATGATCGGATGGACACTGCCTACCTCAGGGACCCACTGGAGGCGCTCGTGGATAGATTCGAATACACGGTAGGAGCACGGCGTGAGCGCCATTATCGAGGAGACTAACGTGGAGAGCAGTCATCCGTCAGCGGTCGGCCTTGACACGAGGCTGACGGCTGATCGCTGAAAGCTGAGAGCTGTAAGATGGCTACCTATGATTTGGTGATCCGTGGGGCTGATCTTCTCGACGGGACGGGAGTTGAGGCGCGGCGGGCCGACCTCGCGGTGGCCGACGATCGGATCGCTGAGATCGGGCGGATCGGCCCTTCCCGGGGACGGCGGGTGATCGAGGCGGCTGGCCTCGCGCTTTGCCCCGGCTTTGTGGACATCCATTCACACTCCGATTACCACCTCTTCCTTCAACCAACGGCCGACAGCGCAGTCCGACAAGGGGTTACGCTCGAGATCGGCGGCAACTGCGGCTACGCGGCGGCCCCGATCTGGGGACCCTGGCTCGATGAACGGGCGGCCATGTACCGTGACCTCTACGGCCTCGACCATGATTGGCAGGGCGTCCAAGACTACTTCAAGCGGCTGGAGGCGGTGGGAATCT
>JBGQJI010000183.1:0-4381 GCA_041498975.1 Methylomirabilis sp. (SeqCode) | reverse complement strand
GGTAGAACGGGGCAAACCCATGGTCCGACATGACGATCAAGGTCGTCCGGTCATCGACTTCAGCGAGCACTCTGCCAACAATCCGATCCATCTCCTGATAGACCGCCTTGATGGTGCCCCCGTACAATGCGCCTGCGGCCCGGTCATGCGCTGGGTGATCGCTGTCCATCGGCCCCCAAAACATGTGCTGGATGGGATCAGGACTTGAAACATAAAAGAACAGCACCCCGGCGTGAAACCGCTTCAATTCGTACTCGAGCATGGCCAAGCGTTCCCGGAGGACGCTGCGCGCCTGCGCCAGGAACTCGCGCTCATCGAGGATCCGCCCGTTCAAGGCTTTCGTGTCCTCAGGCATGCCCTGCGTGTAGAACGGGCCGATCGCCCTGACCAGCTCCTTCGCATAGGATGGGGGCGCGGAGATCGGAAGGGCCGGGGCCTGCGGATCCAGATTGATCGGGGTCACATACAGCTTGAAGTGAGGGTGAACCTCTTTGAGATAGAAACGACAGATCCCTGTCACGCTCTTGAGGAAGGGAATCAACGGGAACTCCACCCTGACCCAGTCACTCCACTCCCCTTCGTTCAGGAGGATCTCCTCGCCCTGGATCACGATCTTCGCAACGTGGTGTTCCGGATCGATGCTGACCGCAAATTCAACCTTCGACGTACCACCCCCTTCCCGAAAGGTATTGACAGGACCCTCCAATGCCGCCTCAACCTGATAATCGACCGCCACCACAGGGAAGAGCTGGCCACCGGAGAGGTCTTCGGCATCCTCAGGGGGCGAATCCGTAAAGAAGGAAAATGTCCCGTAGGTGCCCTGGATATCAGGGGTCCCCATACCGGAGAGGCTCCGGGCTGCCGACCCAACCGGGGGGAAATTGGCGGGGATGCCGTTGATGGTCGCAGGGATCCCCCTGGCCGCCAGGATCTCCCAAAACGCCTTTCCTCTTCTCAACAGCTCGACCCTGCCGCCTGTCAGCGGAAACATCCAGCCGCCGAGCCTGATCGCTCTGCTGGCTCCCTCGGCCCTGCTGGTGGAGAGATACGGGGCGAGGGTGGCCGGGTCCCTGTGAATGAAATCGAAGATGCCGTGGCCGCCGGGGTCCGTCCCGGTAATGAAACTCGACCAGGCCACGGGACTCAGGGGTGGAATACTGCTGGCCAGCCTCCTGAAGTCACCGCGTTCTTTCAGCACCGTGAAGTTGGGAAGCTCCCCCTCTCGCATCAACCGCTCGGCTATCAGGGGATCGAGGCCATCCATCCCGAGCACCAGCACCCGTTTCCCGGTGGTCTGGGCCGGTCGGCTGTGGCAGGAACTCAACGTAAAGAACGCAGCGAGGGCACCAATTACGATGATAAGGAAAGGCAGATCGCAGAGTGTTTCGCGGCGAGTTTGATCCCTCAAAAAAACGCCTCTATCAGTCATTCCGGGTTTCGGCTGCCGGGTCACACTGGCTTCCTGTCCTGAAGGATCAGCGACGTCCCTTCCATATACGGTGGAACGCCCACGCCGAAGAGCGTCAGGACGGTAGGCGCGATATCCACGATCGATGGATTTTCAACATGAATGGGCCGATTACAGAACAGGACCCCCGGCACCAGCTTCGGATCAATGCAGTGATCGCCGCTCCAGCTCTTGCGATTCTCTTCAAAGACCTTGGTGGTGACCTTGCCAATCACACTCTCCCATGACGCCCTATACCCATCGTTATAGCCGATGATAAGCTCGGGGGAATTGTCCCGATATGGCCCCGCGTAGATCGTCGCAGCGTCAAACACTTCGCGGACAGCCACCTCGCCGCTCTCGTCATCCATCAGTCCCGTGAGTTTCTGAATCAGCTCTCGTTTCAGTGCCTCGAACTCCCGGCCGGGATCAACGGTCCCCTCGCCTTCGCGCCCTTTCAGATTGATGTACAACCCATTGAGCCCGATCGCGTAGGCCCGCGTCCTCTTCCAGTCCACATCCTGCAACCACTCCCGACCCTCTGCGCCCTCCTTCAGGGCTAAGTACCCGTTCCGGTAGAGCCACGTGTTCAGGCTCACGCCCCTCCGGAAGGACTTAAAGCCGTGATCCGACAGGACAAACAACACGGTGTGGTCATTCATCTCAGCCATCACCCGTCCCACCATCTCATCCATTTGCTTGTACATGTCTCCAATGACGTGCTGGTATTTCCTGGAGCCGGGTGGCTCGGTTGCCCGTCGCCGACCGTCAAAATCGCGGAAGAACATGTGCTGGACCCTGTCGGGCCCATCGAAGACGCACACGCACAGCCCCCTCCGGGTCTTCTCGAGGGCTTGAAAAAACATCCGCTCGCGCTCCGCGTGGATCAACTCGCACTGAGCCAGAAACGCCTCTTCGTCGATGACCTGCTCATTGAGCGCCCAGGTGTCTTCCGCCAGCCCCAGCGTCGCATACCTCCCCAGGAGCTTGGCCAGGTAGATGGAGTAGACCAACGGGTGGGAAATGGGGAGAGCGGGTTTCTCCGGATCGATGTTGATCGGAGATAGATAGAGCTCAACATGAGGCGACAGTTGTTTGAGATAGAAGCGGCCAATGCCATGGATCTTCACCCCGAGCCCCGCCTTAAAGCAGAGTGGGACCCAGTCCGAATATTCGCCCCGTCTCAACCGGAGCGTACTGTCGGAGACCTCGAGATCGGCCGCGTCGGCTTCCTTATCCAGCGTCAAGGTTAGCGGTAGTCGAAGCTCTTCTCCTCGTCTTGAAACGGGATTCATGGGTCCCGGGACAAACGACTTGACCTTCGTCCCGGCAACGGTCACGGGGATCCGCGTTCCACCGGTGTGGTCCCCGGCCGCGGCCAACTGTGATGTGTACAGCGTGAACGACCCCTGCGTTCCCCTCAGGTCCGGGACGCACATGCCGGAGAGCAGCACGCCGTGAAACTTCTCCGGGGGAAAGGTGATCGGCACGCGCAAGACGCTGCTGAAAATCCCGTGTTCGCCCAGCACCTTCCAGAAAGGCTGACTTTTTCGTAGAAGCCTGTATCTCGGTTTCCCGAGGGGAATGGAGTACCTTCCGAGGGAGATGTGTCTCGACGTCTGGCTGATATCTGCTGAGGAGAGCATCGGCCGATAGGTCCGCGGATCTCGACTCAGAAAATCATAGATATTGTGCCGCCCGGGATTGACCCCTGTACTGAACGAGGACCAAGCCACTGGGGAGATGGGAGGAAAGGTTGTCTGCAACTTGAGAAAGGAGCCTTCTGCGCGGAGCTTTGCCAGATGCGACAATTGCCCCTCAGCCATAAAGCGCTCGCAGAGTTCTGGATCGAACCCGTCAAGGCCAATGATGACGACCCTGTCAATGCTTGCGCGGGCATAGGCTTTAGATCTTTTGGACCACCGCAGGAGAGCACGAATTGGCCAAGTGAGGAGGAAAAACGCGGTGATCAGGAGACTGGTAAAAAGGACAAAAAATGAAGAGAGGAACGCGAACCCTGCTCCGGGCCCGATATAGGCGGAGGCCTCGGGGGCCATAAGGGTCCACAGGACAGAGCAGCCTGACGCGAGCGCGATGGCCTGCGTTACTTTCTGCCTGCAGAAGGACCTGGGACGCGACACTACTAGAACCCTGTGGCGGGGCGGATCATCGGTCTACCGATTCCTCCAGTGTCCGGTTCCAGGCGGCAAGAGGCAAATGTGATGGGTCCTGGTGCCGTTCTAATCATTTGCCTCACGACACGATGATGTGTGCGCAACTCAATCGAGCCCGTCATAGTGTGTGTTGCTTGTCCGAGCCAGTTGGAACGGCACAATAGCAAACGCACTAAGTGTTGTTGCATGGTCATTGCGAGCGACCAAGGGGCCTGCCCTGAGCGTCGCCGAAGGGAGCGCGGCAATCCGACCCGGAGGGTCGTTGCGAGGCGGAGCTCCCTCGGCAACGCTCGGGACAGGCTCCACACTCTCCGAGATTCCTCGCGGAGTTTATACTGAGCGAAGCGAATGTGCTCGGAATGACCCTCCGACTCGGCTCAGGGCAGGCCTTGCAGGTCAGATTGCGCAGCCTGCCCCGAACCGCGAGATTGCTTCGGCCGACTTCATCGGCCTCGCAATGACAGGCGAGGGGTCTCGCTCCTCGCTATGACACTTCCATTGATGCGTTCGCATGAGTCGATCCCGCTGAAGGCCAGAGAAGCGTTGCTGATCCCGGACGGTGATCTCTTCGGAAGACGCTCCAGGAGCGGTTCGAGCGGCTCACCCCGTTGTACAGCCACGGTTGCGCGAGATCCAAGATTGTGAACAGTCTTCGCGCAGTCCAAATCGGTGCACCTACGCCTCAAATCCCGATCTGCGTCCAGTGAATGATACCTCAGCCTTGATCACATGGTCAAGCTGACATACCACCCCCGGGCTG
>JBGQJI010000182.1:0-4434 GCA_041498975.1 Methylomirabilis sp. (SeqCode) | reverse complement strand
CCTGCACCGCCGCGTGGTCGCCTGTTTCGATGCGGCCGGCCAGGCTACAGGCGCGAGGGTGGCAGTCCACGAGGAGGGCGAAGCGTACCATCCGATGAAATTCAACCGGACGTTGGGCGGCGTCTTCCGTGCGAACCTGGAAGCGCTCGGTGAGCGGGTGGAGCAATCACCGGAAGACCAAGAGTTGGGATCCACCGATGTGGGCAATGTCAGCCAGGTGGTCCCGACGATCCAGCCGACCATCGCGCTCACCGAGCGATCAGAGGTTGTCTGCCACACGGCAGCCTTCGCCGAGGCGGCGGGGGGACCTGCCGGGGATCGTGCCCTGCTCCTGGCAGCGAAGACGTTGGCCCTGACTGCCATGAAGCTACTCGCCGACCCTGCCTCCCTCCGGCAGGTGCAGGAAGAGTTTCATCTGGGGTGAGCGCGGCGCGCCACTCCCGTCCCTGGCTCCAGGGCGAGGCTGGCGCCACCGGTTGGCCGCTTCGATCGGCAGGACGCAGCACCTGAAGCGAGTTGGGGTATGCAGGACTACGTGAGCGGTGAACTGGTCCCTATGGCCCTGGCTCATAACTACTATCAATGGATCCTGCGCGGGTTTCGGCAGCACCTGGGTAAGGTGGTCTGCGAATTCGGCGCGGGCATCGGGACCTTTTCTTCGCTGCTCCTGGAAGAAGACATTCATCGGCTCATCCTGGTCGAACCTTCAGCCAATCTGCTCCCTCGCCTCCGTCGGCGGTTCGAGGGAGAAGGACGCGTTTGGGTGGCCGAAGGGGAGATCGAGGCACATGCCGATCGACTGGTACAGGCCGGGGTCGAGACCGTCGTCGGCGTGAATGTCTTGGAGCACATCGAGAATGATCGCCGGACGCTTGCCACCATCGGGAAGACCCTTCCAGCGGGCGGCAAGCTCTTGCTCTTCGTCCCCGCCCTCCCGGCGCTCTTCGGGTCGCTTGACGAGGCCTTCGGCCACTGGAGACGATATCGCAAGGCCGAGCTGGAGGCAAAGGTCACAGACGCGGGGTTCCAGATCCTTGACCTGAGGTTCATGAATTTCCCCGGCATCGTCTCATGGCTCGTCGTGGGACGCATCCTGAGGTGGCGCACCCTTTCGCCTCGGATGGTTCGGAACTACGATCGTTGGGTTGTCCCCGTTGTGGCGGCAATCGAGAGGCGCCTCACCGCACCGGTGGGGCCGAGCCTCATGGTGATCGCGCGACCGGCGTGAGGGACAATGGGATCGATGAAGCCCTCGGGGGGATCATCCCGGTCACGCGACGACGGAATTCAGGACGCCCGCCGACTCAGACATCGCCCTGACGAGAGTGTTCGGCGCCCACAAGCCAATCTCAATGTTCCTGTCGTCTCTTTTGGGCCGCCTCATCCTGTGTGAGGTCTTCCGATCGGAGCACCGACTTGAAGCTCTCCATCCTTATCCCGGTGTATAACGAGAAGCACACCATCGAGCTGCTCCTCAAGCGGGTGGAGGCGGTCCCGTATGAGAAGGAGATCATCCTTGTGGATGACGCCTCCACGGATGGAACGCGCGAGGTGCTGGAGCGGCTCAGTCGAGACAACCGGGGCCGGATGCGCCTCTTTCTCCACGAGCGTAATCGCGGCAAGGGGGCAGCCATCCGCACCGCCATCGAGCAGGTGACCGGTGACATCGTGATCATCCAGGATGCCGACCTCGAGTACGACCCGCAGGACTACCCGAGGCTGCTGCAACCGATTCTCGAAGGCCACGCCGACGTCGTGTTCGGCAACCGGTTCCATGGTGGCCCCCATCGCGTCCTCTACTTCTGGCATTATGTAGGGAATCGGATCCTCACCAACCTCTGCAGCATGGTTACGAACCTGAACCTGAGCGATATGGAGGTCGGCTATAAAGTCTTCCGGGCTGAAGTCCTCCGGCGCCTCCGCCTCAGGTCAGATCGGTTCGGGATCGAGCCCGAGCTGACAGTGAAGGTGGCGAAGCTGGGATGCCGGATCTACGAGGTCCCGATCGCGTACCATGGCCGGACCTACGCAGAGGGAAAGAAGATCGGCTGGAAGGACGGCGTGGCCGCCCTCTATTACATCCTCCGCTTTCGCCTGTTCGATTGACACGAACGGGAGATGATCACTCCTCCGTCCTCGTTTGAAGATCGCTTCTTCCCTCTACACCACCTTATATTCCTCACCTCTAGACGTAGGACAAGAGTCGTAGCCTGCCGTGCCAGGTTCTTGCGATGACAACCCCGGACGCAGAGAGACGGGTCCCGAAGGCACGAAAGGACCTCGAAGCCGGTTTGCCCTCCGTCCGAGAGGTGTGTTGGGTTAGCGCACTTCTTGTGGGCCTTCTCCTGATCTTCTTCAGCACGCCGCTTCTCCGAGGAGAGGTCTTGTCGCCCGCAGACCTACTCTTGAAATCCGAACCCTGGCGCCAGGCCGCCCCGCCCGATTTCGAGCCAGCTAACGCCCTTCTCTCCGACCATGTCTACCAGATGCGGCCATGGCGCGCGTTCACCGTCGCGTCCCTGAAGGCAGGCCACCTTCCGCTCTGGGATCCTCATAACTATGCGGGCGCTCCATTGCTCGGTAACGGCACTTCGGCTGTGCTGAACCCTTTGACTCTCCTCTACCTGCTGCTGCCCGATGCCGCGGCGACGCTCCTGGGGGCCATGATCCGCCTCTTCATCGCCGGCCTCTCGGCTTACTTGTTCGGCAGGTTCATCGGCTTGAGCGTTCTGGGGGCCGCAATGACGGGCTTGGGGTTCGCCTTCTGCGGCTTCCTGGTTGTCTGGCTGCTCTACTCGGTTGGGGGAAACATCGCCATCTGGCTCCCAGGCCTATTCCTCGCCACGGAGGTCGTCGTCCGTCGCCCCACGGTATTCCGCATGCTGGCGCTTGCAGCCATGGTTTGGATACAATTTCTTGGCGGCCATCCTGGGACCTCTCTTCACATGCTGACGGCAGTGACGCTGTACTTTGGCTGGCGAGCGGTAATCACCCTTACCGAGGAGAGGGATCGGCGTCGCCTGGCGCATCGCCTCGCGGCCTTCTCGGGAGCGTTGGTTCTCGGTACAGCAGGGGCGGCGGTCCAACTCCTGCCTTTGGGGGAGTACGTCCTGGAAAGCGCCATCCTTCACGAGCGGCTGACTTCCGCAGCTTCCGGATGGTCGCTCCCACGACCGAGGCTTCTGGCCATGATCGCCCTGGTCTGTCCATACTGTTTTGGGAGCCATCTCCGTGGCGATCTTCCGTTAGGCGTTTTCCTGGGCGTGGGCAACTTCAATGAGCTGAACGGGGGGTACGTGGGGTTGGTGTCCCTGGCATTGGCCGGCATGGCCATCGCGCTGGGCGCTCGGCGTGGGATCGACCTCTTTTTCCTGATCCTTGGAGGTCTGGCAATCTGCGTCGTATTCGCAATCCCTCCGATGTTCAATGTCATCAATGCCGTGCCATTCTTTCGGGTCAGCTCCCCGCAACGCATGCTGCTCCTCCTGGCCTTCGCCCTGTGCGTCTTGTCTGGGCGCGGCACTGACCTCTTGCTGGCTATCCCCGAGTCGCAGGCCCGACGCATTGTAAAGCGGGCGCTGACGGTCCTGATTGCGGCGACGGCGGGAGTCGCCATTCTCACAACCACTCTCCTCCTCACAGTCTTGATCTTCCGCGAGAACATCCTTGTGGAGGCCAAGGCCAGGATCATCGCCAAAGCCGGGAAGGAGACGTTCCAGCAGAGCCCCGAGCCGTACCTGGCTCTCCTTCCACGGTATTACGACCGTCTCGTGAAACTGCTGGTCCGGGAGGGGACAGGGCGGTTGGCGGTGCTTGCCCTGACGGGGCTCGCCATCAGCCTTGCGGTCAGGCAGTCCAAGGGCTGGCGGTCGCTTTCCTGGATGCTTCCTGGGGTGTTGATCGTGGACCTGTTCAGCTTCGGGCGAGACTACAATCCCTCCATCCCGATCGAATTGGATTTCCCATCCAACGGCGCCATTGAGTTCTTGCGGAAGCAACCAGGTCTCTTCCGCGTCCTGGGGCTGAACGGAGCGCTTCCGCCCAACACGAACGTGATGTATGGCCTGTATGACGTCCGGGGATACAATGCGCTTGAGACAGAATCCTACCATCGCTTCTTAGGTGCCACAGGCGATCTTCCGCACCAGCCTAAGCATCTAAGGATTCTCCACTTTTCCAACTTCGAGTCTCGCTTGATCGATCTGTTGAACGTCAAGTACCTGATGAGTGATCGAGAGCTTCAACATCCAAAGCTCACCCTCGTGTGGAATGGCGGGGCCCGAGTCTATGAAAATCGGTCGGTCCTGCCCAGGGCCTTTCTGGTTTACCGAACGCGTGTGCTCAGAGATGGGGGAGAGCTAGAGCAAGCTCTCCGCCACCCTGACTTCGATCCGAGCGCCGCCGTCCTCCTGGACGGGGAAGGTCCGGTCCTTT
>JBGQJI010000181.1:0-4500 GCA_041498975.1 Methylomirabilis sp. (SeqCode) | reverse complement strand
GTGAACTACTCAAGCGACCGCTTTCCGAGATTGATGAGCCCAGGCGCTTCGAAGTCATCTATGAGTTAGCTCGGAGGCCCGAATCGCTGTCACAGCCCTGCGATATTTTGGTCGCGCTCGGCGTTCCAAAGGATGCAGTTTCTGATAGGGCAACGGAGGCCCTAGACGCTATCAAAGAACTAGCGCGCAACGGTGACTCCTCCTGGGTTGACTTTCGGTGGAAGCTGACTGCCTTCGTTCACGTCCAGGACATCTTCGATATGACCGTTAGAGAAGCAGCCGACCCACGCGTCTGGTTTCAGCAGTACTACTTTTACTATGAGAGCCAGCGCATCCTAGCCGAGTCCGTGTTGTCCGGCCTCAACGGTCTCTATATTGCGTCGAACGCCCTCCTCAGGCCGTTTCTTGAATTCACGCTCCTCCAGAACTACTACTATCGCTCCAGCCGGAAGGCGGAAACGTACTCCCCGATCGAGGAGTACTTCAGCAACGGTAAGCATCCGTCGTGGAACACAGTCCTAAAGAAGGCCGTTCCGGACGACCCATTCTGTCGACCGATCCGATTTCGTCTGCAGGCCCATTTGGCCGGTTTGTCTGAGTCCTCGCTCCATCCCTACCATCCCGATTGTTCGCCTGTTCAGCACCGCCGTTCCGAACACGGGCACTCGCTTGAGGGGATCTTCTTTTGGCAGATGACAAGATTCATCCTGGATGCAGCATTGTGGGCCTATTACGTGAACTTCCCGCTCCTGTTTCACCCCGTCGATGTGCTCCGAAAGTTCGGATACAACGGGCCTGTCGGGCTAGTTGTTGACAAGCCGTGTGGGGAGACCGTGAAGCGTAGCCTCTCGGTCGAGGATTACCAGGCAGTTCAGGAGTACTCGTTTCGTCAAGGAGTGACTACGAGCGTCTTGCAGTGGATCGACTCCCAGCCGGACCTTTCAGACGAGCAAATCCAGAGCACCTGGAATGAAAAGGACGACGGCCCATTTCCAGGTCTGTGGGAAGGCTATGGTCTTCAAATGGCAAAGGTGAGGGTTCTTCGCGCAGCGATGGCCTTCCGCCCGAGCAAACGAAGGGACCCCCCTGAAGAGTTGCTCCGTGATATAGAGACTCTCGCTGGATGGAAGAGGTTCAGTCGAAATGCGAGGGCTCAGCAGAGTGGCTCAAGCATCCGCTGATTCCGCCCAACCAAGCGTTCGAACCACTCAAATATTTTGCTGGTCCGGTGAGGCCAGGTGGCGAATAGAGGATATCCTGGAATGGAACAGCACGTTGTCCCGCAGCACACCAACCGATTGATCCACGAGACAAGCCCCTACCTTCTTCAGCACGCGCATAATCCGGTGGACTGGTACCCGTGGGGGGAGGAAGCCCTTCGCCGGGCCACAGAGGAGAACAAGCCGATTCTGCTCAGCATCGGCTATTCCGCCTGCCACTGGTGCCATGTCATGGAGCATGAGTCGTTTGAGGACGAGCAGATCGCCAAGCTGATGAACGAGTCGTTCGTCTGCATCAAGGTCGATCGGGAGGAGCGGCCCGACCTCGATGAGATCTACATGGCGGCCACCGTGACGCTCAACCAGGGACAGGGAGGATGGCCGATGACCGTCTTCCTGACCCCCGATCAGCAGCCGTTTTTCGCCGGGACCTACTTCCCGCCCACTGACAAGTATGGCCGCCCCGGCTTCCCCACCCTTCTCAAGCGTCTCGCGGAGCTCTGGCGGACCAATCCTGACGGCCTCCGGACCCAGGCAACCCAGCTTACCGACAGACTGCGCCAGCAGTCAGGGCCGCTCCCATCTATGCCGGTCGGCGAGGCTGAGCTGGCGGCGGCGGCCGCCCACTTCGCGGGGAGCTTCGACCCCACGCACGGCGGGTTCGGGCCCGCCCCCAAGTTCCCCGCTGCGACGGGCCTATCGCTCCTGCTGCGCCAGCATCGGCGCACCGGCGATGCCCAGGCCCTGCATATGGTGCGGACGACGCTCGACGCCATGGCGCGCGGTGGGATCTACGATCAGATCGGCGGCGGCTTCGCCCGGTACTCGACCGACGAGCACTGGCTCGTCCCGCACTTCGAGAAGATGCTCTACGACAACGCGCTCCTGACCAGGACCTACCTGGAAGGCTTCCAGGCGACCGGCGACCCGTTCTACCGGCAGATCGCGACCGAGGTCCTCGACTATATCCTGCGCGAGATGACCGCTCCGGAGGGGGGCTTCTACTCCGCCACCGACGCCGACTCGGAGGGCGAGGAGGGGAAGTTCTTTGTCTGGACGCCCGCCGAGATCGAAGCGATCCTGGGCGAGGAGGAGGCGAGGCGATTCTGCGCCTACTACGACATCACGGACAATGGCAACTGGGAAGGGAAGAGCATCCCGAACGTCCGGCGCACGATTGAGCAGGTGGCGGCGAGGCTGGAGATCAGCGCGCAGGAGCTTCGGGCCTCCCTCGATCGGGCGAGACCGAAGGTCTACGAGGCCCGACGCCAGCGTGTCCCGCCCGGCCTAGACGATAAGATCCTCACCGCCTGGAATGGGATGATGGTCAGTTCTATGGCCGAGGGGTATCGCATCCTCGACGACCGACGCTATCTTGAGGCCGCCACCCGCGCGGCTGACTTTCTGTTGGGCACGCTGGTCCGCCCTAACGGCCGGCTGCTCAGGACCTACCGGGCCGGCAAGGCCCACCTCAACGCCTACCTCGAGGACTATTCCTATCTTTCCGAGGCGCTGATCGACCTCTACGAGGCGGGCGGGGTCTCACGCTATCTCCTTGAGGCGGTTCGCCTGGCCGAGATCCTCCTGGCCGACTTCGTCGATGGGGAAAGCGGCGCCTTCTACACCACGGCGCGCGATCATGAATCGCTGATCCTGCGCCGCCGGGAGGGAACTGACGGCGCAACCCCGAGCGGCAACGCCGTGGCCGCCTCTGCCCTGGCCCGCCTCTCGTTTCACCTGGACCGCGACGACCTGCGGAGCGCGGCGCAGCGGGCCATCACCGCGTACGGCAAGCAGATCGCCCTCTACCCGCACGCCTTTGCCAAGAGTCTCGCGGTGGTGGAATTCCTCCTGGAGGGGCCGGCGGAGCTGGCCCTGATCGGTACCTCCGGGGAGGCTGGGTTCGAGGCGCTACGCCAGGAAATCGGGCGCCACTACCTCCCTAACCGGATCATCGCCCATCACGATCCGGCCGAGGGCGACCCGCCACCTTTCCCCCTTCTGAAGGGGAAGAGCCTGGTCAATGGGCATGCAGCCCTGTATGTCTGCCGTAACTTCGCCTGCCAGGCGCCGATCACTGATCCGGCGCAGGCGGCCGCCGCCCTCAGCGCTCCTACGTCCACGCCCGAGGGGAAAACACGTTCAGTGGTTGGGGTCTTCCTGTCGGGGAGCGCAACCCAGGCCGGCACTGGCGCGTACGCCTCCCGCTTCACCCCATCGGGCTACGTGCCGCTCGGCTCGACCGGCCTCCTCACGTCCAAGGTCGGCTTCGGCGGCTACCGGGTTGACGACGAGACTCCGGAACACAGCGAGGCCCTCGAAAAAGCGCTGCTTGAAGGCTGCAACCTGATCGACACCTCTACCAACTACATGGATGGCGGCAGCGAGCGATGCGTCGGGGCTGTCCTCGGCAAGCTCACGCGGGTCGGAAAGCTCCGTCGCGAGGAGGTCATCGTCGTCTCGAAGATCGGCTACGTGCAGGGGGAAAACCTGGAGGTGGCGCATGAGCGGGAGGCGGCCGGGAAGCCGTTCCCGGGAATGGTCAAGTACATGGACGGCTGCTGGCATTGCATCCACCCGGAGTTTCTGCGCGAGCAGCTCGAACGGTCGCTCACGCGGCTGCAGATTGACACCCTTGACGTGTGCCTGCTGCACAATCCCGAGTATTTCCTCTCCGACGCCAAGAAGCGGCGGCGCGATTCGCTGGAGGCGGTTCGCGACGAGTTCTACCGACGGCTGCGCGAGGCGTTCGCCTTTTTCGAAGCCCAGGTGGCGGCCGGCACGATCCGCTGGTATGGCGTCTCCTCGAATACCGCAGTGTCACCTGCTTCAGATCCGGAGGCGACCTCGCTCACACGGATGCTCCACGCTGCGCGAGAGGCCGGCGGGCCAGCCCACCACTTCCGGGTCCTTCAACTGCCGATGAATCTCTTCGAGGCGGGCGCCCCCCTGGAGCGGAACACCGGACCGGAGACCCGGCAGACCGCACTCGAAGCCGCCGTCGAGGCCGGAGTCGGCGTCCTGGTCAACCGGCCGCTGAACGCCATCGTCGGGCGCGGGATGCTCCGCCTGGCCGACTCCGACGGCGGTGGGGTAGCGATCAACCTCGATGCCCAGCTCAAGACCGTCGCCGACCTGGAGGCAGAGTGGCGGCGTAAGCTCGCCCCACATATCCAGACCTCGTCAGAGAGCATCTCCCCCGCTGATTTCTTCCGGTGGTCCGACGAGCTTCAGGACCTCCCCGGCCAACTGCAGAGCCTTGACCATTGGCGGCAGATCG
>JBGQJI010000180.1:0-4622 GCA_041498975.1 Methylomirabilis sp. (SeqCode) | reverse complement strand
TTCTCAAGGTGGCGCGCCGCACCCCCGCATCCAATCTGAGTCAATGGAGCCGCGATCATCGATGAAGAAAAAGATCCTGTTCATCTGTCTCCTCGTGGTCGTTACGGGCCTGGCGTTCGTCCTCGTTCTTCTGAACGGCTCCTTTCCTCTGGATCGTTATCGAGAGTTGTTCGAATTCTACGCAAACGACAAGGCAATAGCCCAGTACGTCAAAGACGCCGGACCATACGGGCCGATCGTCTTCATCGTGCTCCAGGCCCTGCAGGTGGTGCTGGCGCCAATCCCAGGTGAGGCAACAGGGATACTCGGAGGGTACCTCTTCGGGACGCTTCCCGGTCTCATCTATTCCACCGTCGGATTGACCATTGGCTCCTGTCTGGGCTTCGGCCTGGGCCGTTGGCTGGGACTCCCGTTCGTCCGCAGGTTCGTGAAACAGGAGACCTACCACAGGTTCGACTTCCTGACCCAGGCCAAGGGGGAGTTGGTGGTCTTCCTGCTCTTCCTGATCCCAGGCTTCCCGAAGGACACCCTGTGTTACATCCTTGGCGTCAGCCCCCTCCCGTTCGGGACATTCCTCCTGGCGAGCACGGTTGGCCGCATTCCTGGCACGTGGCTCCTCTCCATGCAGGGGACGCAGGTACGCGGAAACCAGTATCTCAGTCTGTTTGTTCTCCTCTCGTTGCTCGGGATGGCGCTGCTCATCCTGCACTACTACCGACACAGCGTCTTCGAGTGGATCAAGCGCCACCAACATCGGCATGAGCGCAAGGCGGGGAGCGTGACAAAGGAACGGGAAGGTCGGTGATCCTCCAGGAGCGCGCACAGACGGACCTGGAGGAGATGGGGCCGTGAGCGCCCCGCTCTGGTTGATCACCGCCACCCTCTTGCCCCTCCAATGGATCTGCGTCCGGGTCTCCGGCCTCCACCTTCCGCCCCAGTGGGAGACTGTGGGGGCCGGAATGGCCATTTTCGGGGCCGCCTTCATCCTGTCGTGGGCGGCAGAGGTGGCACAACTTGACATTCCGCAGGCGCTTGCGCTGGCCTTCCTCGCCCTGGTCGCCGTGCTGCCTGAGTACGCGGTGGACATCTACTTCGCCTGGTCTGCCGGCAAGGACCCGGCCTATATTTCCTATGCCACCGCCAACATGACGGGGGCGAACCGGTTGTTGATCGGCCTCGGGTGGGCCTCAGTCGTCGTAACGGTTTGGCTCAAGACCCGACATCACCAGATCATCCTCGACCGATCTCGCTCTATCGAGATCCTTCACCTTGTGCTCGCCACGATCTACAGCTTCGTGATCCCACTGAAAGGGACTCTTTCAGCCGTCGATTCGTTCATTCTCATGGCGATATTCGTCTCCTACATGATTTCCGCATCAAAGGCGAAGATCGTCGAACCCGAACTGGAGGGAGGGCCGGGGGAACTGTTGATGGGTCTGCGGCCACCCCTGCGCCGGTTGGCCACCATCGGGATGTTCGTCTATGCCGCACTCGCCATCCTCCTCGCGGCTGAACCCTTTGCGGAGGGTTTGCTCGCGACCGGTCGGGTATTCGGAATCGAGGAGTTCTTGCTGGTTCAGTGGCTGGCGCCACTGGCCTCTGAATCCCCCGAGTTCGTCGTGGCGATCGTTTTCGCGCTCCGGGGGAACCCCGGCGCCAGCCTGGGGACGCTGGTCTCATCCCTGGTCAATCAATGGACCCTTCTTGTCGGGATGCTCCCCCTTGCCTACAACCTCTCTGGCGGCCACCTTGGGGCCATGCACCTCGACGCCAGGCAAACAGAGGAGATACTCCTGACAGCAGCCCAGTCACTCTTCGCGATTGTCGTGCTGGCCAATCTTTCGTTCTCACTGGCTGAGGCCGGTCTTATCTTCGCCCTCTTTGCGACCCAGTTGTTTCTCGCCGATCCCGTATTCCGATACGTGTACGCCCTTGCCTACGTCGTGCTGGCGGTGACGTGGCTTATCATGAGCCCCTCAAGCCGGCGGGGCCTCGTTTCGATGGTTACAGGCCACTGGGCCGGTACTCTCGTGGCAGCTTCCCATCAGGAATGACGGTGGCCATCCGGCATGGCTGACAACAGTCGGATAAACGCTGGACCGGCAGGTGGGAACGGTCAAGGGGTTGGGAACGATCGACTTCAGGGAAATAGTGGAAGCGCCGGCCCGCTGAGGGTACCCATTCAGCCGTTTCGCAGATCGATAGAAGCAGGGGCGAATGGCGCTCGGAGGCGGTGAGAGAACCGTTCCGTATCCGATTAAAACTGTTGACAGCGCGAAGGCGGCGTGTTTAGGTTTATCTCGATCTGCCGGGTTGTCCGGGCCCATGCACGCGTGGGTGGTCTGCCATGGCCTCGGCGGCATCAGGAACCCGCTGAAGCGAAAGGAGCTCCATGAACGAAGAGAAGCGACTCGCCCTCTTCATCGACTTCGAAAACATCGCGATTGGGATCAAGGAGGCCAAGCACAAACAATTTGAGATCGGCCTCGTGCTCGAGCGTCTGGTGGAAAAGGGGAAGATCATGGTCAAGCGGGCCTACGCAGACTGGGGGCGCTACGCTGACTACAAGCGAGCCCTCCATGAAGCGGCCATCGAGCTGATCGACATCCCGCAGAAGCGAATCAGCGGCAAGAACAGCGCCGACATCAGGTTGGCGGTGGATGCGATGGACATGGCCTTCTCCAAGGAGCACCTTGACACGTTTGTCATCGTTTCGGGCGACAGCGATTTTTCACCGCTGGTCTCGAAGCTGCGGGAGAACAACAAGGAGGTCATCGGTCTAGGGGTGAAAAATTCGGTCTCGGAACTGTTGGTGGACAACTGCGACGAATTCATCTACTACGAAGACCTGATCCGCGCCCCCAAGAAGGCGCCTGTCATCTCCGGACTGTCCGAAAAGAAGGCGGAGGCATTCGAACTTCTGGGCGACTCCATCCAGGCCCTCATGCGCGAAAATAAGGAGGTGCTCTGGGGATCGATGGTCAAGCAGACGATGATCCGCAAGCGGCCTTCCTTCAACGAAGGGTACTATGGGTACAGCACGTTTTCCAAGCTGCTCGAGGACGCGGCCAAGCACAATATCATCGAGCTGAAACGGGACTCCAAGAGCGGGACATACATTATCACCAGCTTCGCGGAGGCTGCATAACACTGGTCTGGTTAACTTTCGCCAGGCGCCGGCGCTTCACGCGATGGGTCTGCACCCCGGGGGGCCTGAACCCACCTTTCGCGGGCAGCCGGCTTGTTTCTTGATCCGGCACGGTGGCTACCAACTGGAGGAAGAATCATTAGCAAGCACGCCAATTGGAGGCAGCTGAGGTGAACGGGTCGACAACCAGGCTCATAGGACGGACGGCGCTTGTCACCGGGAGCTCCAGGGGGCTTGGCCGCGCCATCGCCCTGGCGCTGGCGGACGAAGGGGCTGATGTAGCCGTGAACTACGCAGTGAACAAGACGCTGGCCGAGGAGGTGGCCAAAGCGGTCAGCGCCAAGGGGCGACGGACGGTCGTCTGCCAGGCGGATGTCAGCAACTATAACCAAGTGGCCGCGATGAAACAGGCGGTCGAGGAGTCGCTGGGGCCGATCGACATCCTGGTGAACAACGCAGGGGTCATCAGCGATAAGACCTTCGTCAAGATGGATTTTGCCCAGTGGCAGCGAGTGCTGTCGGTGAACCTCGACGGAACGTTCAACTGCTCAAAGGTCTTTATCGAGGGGATGCTGGCCAAGAAATGGGGGCGTATCGTCAACATGACTGCCTTCACGGGCCAGGCCGGTAATTTCGGTCAGGCCAATTATGCCGCCGCCACGGCCGGGATCATGGCCTTCACCAAGAGTCTTGCCAAGGAGCTGGCCAGCAAAGGGATTACGGTGAATGCCGTGGCTGCGGGGTTCGCAGAAACCGATATGATCCGGACCATCCCGGAGCGGGTCCTAAAACGGCTCATCGATCAGATCCCGATGAAGCGGCTGGGGCGCCCCGAGGAGGTAGCCCGAGCCGTCATCTTTCTGGTGTCGCCCGACGGCGACTACATCACCGGCCAGGAGATCAGTGTCAACGGTGGCCTCCTGGTTTGATGCGCCACCGTGCCCTACAACCCGCTTTCATTCCTTCGTCGGACGATCCGGGGTGAAGCGGTTGGTGAGATCACTGCCCTTTTCGGCACCACCCTATTGCTCTTGTTGATGATGACGCCGCCGGACTGGGAGGAGCCCACCTATCAGATCGTCTGGGGAGTGACCGGCCTGGGCCTTGTAGCGTTCGGGTCCTATCTGATACTAAGGCGGCGTCGTGACCCGCGCCAGCAGCGTGGCCGCGGGGCGAGAGAGTGACCCGGGGGCCAACCGGTACCTGCGGCCAGTTCAACCCCTCAAGAGCGCAGGGGTTCCAGGCCCCCCTGAAGGCGTCAACCTCCCAGGCCACCCCAGCCCCTGCCCTGGCGGCTCAGCCGACACCCCCTGGCCCCGGTGGCGGCGTGTCGGGCGTCGAGCGTGTGTCACCGGGTGGGGAGATCGCGCGTGAAGCTGAGATACGACCAGGACGAGCGACTTCGGGCAGACCACCTCCTCGGACTGGTTTTTTGTGGGGTGACTGGGTTCAACCTGGTCCTTCTCTTCAACCA
>JBGQJI010000179.1:0-4632 GCA_041498975.1 Methylomirabilis sp. (SeqCode) | reverse complement strand
GCCACCTACCCGGCCGCGGCCGCGAAGAGCACCACCTGTGTTCGCTGTGACGGAATCGATGGCGGCACGGAGGTCGGCTACGAGAACTACCCGATGGAGGTCTTCATCCCGTTCGCCCTGGCGGAGAACTTCCCCACCCAAGGCGGCGGCGCCCTGCGGAACCTCCTGTCGCTCTGGGGCCCCGGGCTCTTCCCCGGCGCCGACCTCTCCAACACCTCGATCAACCTCGACTTCAAGTGGTGGGACGGCCGGGAGCGGGCCTTCTTCGGCTCGGTGAACCGGCACGCCTTGATCGCGACCTTGGGCGGCCCGCAGATCGCGGGGCAGGATGCGCCGGTCGATCCGTCCCGCTTCAACATCTCGAACTTCACCTGCGGCCACTCTTCCGGCGGCCAGGCCGAGAACGATGGCTTCCCGCGCTCGGGCAGTAGCTCCACCGCCTGCGGGGCGCCCTCCAGCGCGGACACCGCGCATCCCAGCGATAACGCCGAGTCCGTCGGCGACGGCAGCCAGGCGGGCGACAGCATCCAGAGCTCGACCCCGATCGCCTGGTGGCGGTTCCGCATGCGGCCCGACAACGAGCCGCCGATCGGCAACCCGCCCAACTTTGTCCACTCCGGCCGCGGCCTCGTGGGGGTCGTCCTCTCCTCGACGTCCACCGCCACCACCGGGGTCGGCGACGTGACGCGGCTCTGGCACAAGGATCCCTGCGAGGTCTCCCAGAGCGGCTTCACGTGGGGGCCGCCGCACGTGCGGGATGCCGCAACCCTGTCTGTCATGCTCAACAGCGGGCAGGTAGCGGGGGACCCGATCGCTTTGTTCAACGTCTGGAGCTTCGACAACCAGGCTGAGATCTGCGAAGGCAGCCTGCCGGTATTCCCGCCTGGCTTCACGATAGAAGATAATCTCTAGTAGAAGTCGCACCTAGGGCGCAGGTAAGGGCGCCCAAAACCACACGGGCCGGGGGATCTACCCCGGCCCGTGCTTTTTTTGCCCGACACGAAGCGGGACTACGGCGTCTTCCGGCCCTCCGTGGTAGCCTCGAGAAGAATGTTGCTGTCGACGAGGAAGGCCTGGGTGTCGCCGCCCGGCGATACCTCGACAGGGACGACCCAGAGGAGGATCGAGGCCGGAGAGCTCATGTCCGCAACCAAAAGCCACTGCCCTGCCGGGACCCGCTCAAAGTGGAAGCGGCCCCGGTCGTCGGTCTTGGCGAACAGGACGAGGGTTTCTCCGCCGAGCCGCGCGACCGCCGTCCGTTGCGCCGTCAGGAGGGCGAAGGCGGCCTGGAACTCTTGAAAGGGGAACGGCTGCCTCCGCCGCTCTCGCCAGCGACGCTGGAACGGGGCCAGGGCGGCCTCCAGCTCTGGCGTGTTCGGGAGGAGGCTCACCTCCCCATCAGCCAGGAAGATGGCGATCGGCGCGGTCACGAAGCCGGCCCCCGACGCGCTTCCGACCTGACCGTCCGCCCCGTTCGCGAGGAGGCGCTTGACCGCGAGCTGCAGCGGGTTCTCAGCCGCGGGCTTCGCTTCGACCGGTGGCTTGGGCGCGGTCGTCGCTGGCCCAGCGCAAGCGGTGAGGCTGAGCAGAGCCGCTGCCAGCGCTGCCATCCATTGTTGTCCGCCGTCGGTTTCTCTCATCACTCCTCCCTCTTATAGTTATCTCTCGTTTCGCCGCCCTGGCGCATGCGGGTGGCTCTCAACCTCTCGGGGCTTTGATCCACGCCAGATCCTCTGAAGAGGCACCTGAAAATCACCTTCTCTCTCGCCGTCCAGGGTGTCCGCCGATCAGGGCTTCGTGCATGACTTGGCCTGCCGCCATTCGCGGGGAAGCATACACGATGGCCGCACGGAAAGCAATCGCCTGTTTGACGCCACGGCCGTTTCCAAGGAGGGGCAGAAACGCCATCTGAGACCTGCGCTCCAGGAGGAAGCGCCGGGAGTGCCCTCCAAGCCGGGCTTGTCAGCTCAAGCCTCTACCTGCTACTATGGACGTCATAACAGTGTTCGTCTCGCCCCCTCACCCCGCCTCTCCCCTCTGGTGGTGGTTGATGGTGAAACTCAGATCCCCTCTCCCCAGTGTGGGGGAGAGGGTGTGGGTGAGGGGGACTTTCGGAGCAATGATACGTGGCCGTAGATGCGTCTGGAATAGATGGCTCGCCTTCACACATGCACATATCAGGAAATCGGACTCCTTCTGTTAGTGTCGTGATCCCCACCCATAACCGGGCGGGGCTTCTGGCTCGCTCCATCGAGAGCGTGCTTGCACAGACTTTCCCCGACCTGGAATGCATCGTAGTTGATGACGGGTCCACTGACAACACCGCCGAGGTGGTGAGGGGGTTCCAGGACCCCAGGGTTCGGCTGGTGACCCTGCCCACGAATTGTGGCTTGAGTCGGGCCAGGAACGAGGGCATTCGGGCTGCGCGGGGAGAGTTCGTCGCATTTCTCGACGATGACGATGAGTGGCTCCCACGGAAGCTCGACATGCAGGTGGCGCGTCTGCGGGAAGCCGATGACCCTCGCGCGACGGTGGTGTATTGCCGCTGCTATGTCCATGATGCGCTAACCGGGCGCACGACCCAGACCAGTGGAGTCTATGAAGGGGACATTTTCGGCCATCTGCTGAGGGGCTGGCATCCTCCCACGCCGTCACTCTTCATGGTGAAGCGATCGTCCTTGCTGGAGGTCGGGGGGTTTGACGAAGGGCTGCCTTGCGCTCAGGACTACGACCTGTGGCTGCGGTTGGCCGAGGCCTCCAACCATTTCGCGGCGGTGAACGAGCCGTTGGCCGTAAAACATGAGCATGCCGAGGGGCATATGTCGGCCGACCCGGCTGTGCGGGTGCGAGGAAGCGAGATCCTCGATCGCAAGTGGGGGCCAGCCATCACGCGACATCTTGGCCCCAAGGCATATCGCCGGTGGAAGGCCAGGCGATGCGGAAACGTCCAGTCAGCGCACTTCAAGCGGGTCAGATATGCCGTGGCGCATGGGCAACGAATCGAAGCCTGGCGGCACTGGCTGGCCATGTGGCGGCTGCTTCCGTGGTCGAGGCGGAATGTGCTTCAGGCGTTCGCGCTCGTCACGCTGGGGCAGGGGGCGTATGGAGCCCTGGCGCGCGCGAAGGGGGCCATCCTCCGGCGCGCCAGAGGTCCTTCGGGCGCGCCGAGCTAATGCCGTTCCAACGTTATCCGCCTCACGATAATATGACGCGTAGCCGTCTGGATGGACCGTCGCATAAGTTTGCCATCTGTTCGAACAAGTTGGAACGGCACTATTACGAACGCATCACATCGGGGGTCATTGCGAGGTGCGAGACCCCTCGTCCGTCATTGCGAGGAGCGGAGCGACGAAGCAATCTCAAGACTGGGAGGAGGGTGCGCAAACCGTGCCTTCGATGTACCCAATGCGAGATTGGTTCGCTCCCTTCGACGAGGCTCAGGGCAGGCCCGTTGGTCGCTCGCAATGACAATGTAACACCATTTAACGCGTGTGCCATAGTGTCCTGAGTCTGGATGTTCTGTGAAGTCGTCCTGGTGGCCTATCGGGGGGGGGGCACCTACGAGCCTACAAGCGCTCATAGCCCAGTCGCTCCATCAGCGGCCCGGCGATCCGGGTAATGGCCTCGATGTCATTTCGGGACAACCGTTCCAAGCTCTTCGCGTTGAAGTTCTGGATCGATTGGTGTCTTCCAGTTAGGCTGCCTTTGGGGATCCGCATCGTGAGAATCGTCCGGTCGAACGGCACGTCTAGCTCAAGAAAGCGTCCAATCCGCTCGAGATGTTCCTCCGGCCTCGCGCAGAAGTCCTCATAGGACAACAAGAGGCACTGTTCTAAATGCGGGATGTCGGCCAGGAGGCACTTGTTGCCGCTGACCCAATGGCGGGCGGCATCCTCGATCGGATTGCCTATCTTCCGCCGGATTCCCTCGCAGACCGCATAGGGGCTTCGGATGATGGCGATGAACCGACAGGGCTGAAGGTGCCGCTGGAACCAGCGCGCGCGCAGGGAGCTCGAAGGGCTCTTCTCCAGAAGGATCCCGGGTCGGCGAGCGTAGTGGTAGGACCAATCGTACCGAATGCGCAACACAGGCGTGGGGTCGCTCTCCTCGGTCCAGCGGAAGGCGTCCGGCCGTGCGGTGAAGTTGCGAACGACCCCGTAGTCCGACTCTCGTGGGAGGGCATGGGTGAGGGATTGCCCTTCTCTGGGCAGTCGCCGGATGAGAGGGTGCTTTCCGAGAATCCATTGGAGCATCGTAGTGCCTGAATTACTCAGTCCCAGGATGAAGAGCCAGTAGTCGTCGCCGAGCTGCAGCCGCCGCTCCGTCCACCTGGAGATGTAGTCCATGCTTGCGAGGTGCCAGCGGAGCCCGTGCACAATCCTCCCTGGCGTGATGCCTCGTCGCTCGATACCCCTTCGAATCCGAAAAGGAATGATTGAACGATAAAGAGACCGGAGCATCGCTACACCTCCGGGAGGATTCCGAGATTCCGATAATCGCCGCCACGCGCCCTGCTAAGAACTGGCGCGTTCCCTAACCTTATCATTTCGGCGTAAATCGTTTGAATGGCACTAATACAAACGCACTAAGAAAGGTGTCATTGCGAGGACCCTGAGCAAGTCGAAGGGGACG
>JBGQJI010000178.1:0-4640 GCA_041498975.1 Methylomirabilis sp. (SeqCode) | reverse complement strand
GACCAACAAGTATGCCGAGGGGTATCCGGGGCGGCGCTACTACGGCGGGTGCGAATTCGTTGACACGGCGGAGAACCTGGCTATCGAGCGAGCGAAGCGACTCTTCGGGGCCGACCACGTCAACGTCCAGCCTCACTCCGGATCGCAGGCTAACATGGCCGTCTACTTTGCCGTGCTGGAGCCGGGGGACCCCATCCTCGGCCTGAATCTCTCGCATGGTGGTCACTTGACACATGGCAGCCCGGTCAATTTTTCCGGGCGGTTCTTCAAAGTGATCCCGTATGGCGTGGACAAGGCGACCGAGCAGGTGGACTTCGACGCCCTTCGGGGCTTGGCGAAGGAGCACCGGCCCAGGATGATCGTGGTGGGCGCCAGCGCCTACCCCCGGACCTTCGACTTCGCGACGTTTGGCGAGATCGCCCGTGAAACCGGCGCGCTCCTCATGGCGGACATCGCGCACATCGCCGGGCTCATCGTGGCCGGCTTGCACCCGAGCCCCATCCCGTACGCCGATTTCGTCACCACCACGACGCACAAAACACTTCGCGGCCCGCGGGGCGGGATGATCATGTGCAAGGCACACCACGCGCAAGCTCTGAACAAGCAGGTGTTTCCGGGCATGCAGGGCGGGCCGCTCATGCACATCATTGCCGCGAAGGCCGTGGCGTTTCAGGAGGCGCTCATGCCCGAGTTCGCTTCCTACCAACGCCAGGTCGTGGCCAATGCGAAAGCGCTGGCTGAGGCACTCCAGCGCCACGGCTTCCGCCTGGTCTCGGGGGGAACCGATACCCATCTTCTCCTGATCGATTTGAGGGGGCGAGGGCTGACCGGAAAGGCGGCCGAGGGCGCGCTGGATCGGGCCGGGATCACGGTCAACAAGAATGCCATCCCCTTCGACAAGGAGAAGCCGGCCGTGACCTCCGGCATCCGAATCGGTACGCCGGCAGTGACGACACGCGGGATGCGGGAAGACGAGATGCGGCAGATTGCGGACCTGATCGCCCACGTCCTCAAGGATGTCGAGAGCGCCGCGACCCAGGCGAGGGTCGTGGCTCAAGTAAAAGAGCTTTGCGCCTCCTTCCCCTTGTACCGGGAGCAACTTGCCCTCTCCTCTCCCCACCTGGCGTAGCACTCTCCGAGGGACTCCTCTGTGAAGTGTCCCTACTGTAGCAGCCTCGAGGAAAAGGTCGTCGATTCCCGTGAGGGTAAAGATGGCGTGGTCGTCCGGCGCCGCCGGCAGTGTCAACAGTGCCTGCGGCGCTTTACCACCTATGAGCGGATCGAAGAAATCCACTTCATGGTCGTGAAAAAGGACGGACGTCGGGAGCCGTTCGACAGGCACAAGATCCTGGCTGGGTTGCTCAAGGCGACGCAGAAGCGGCCGGTGAGCGTCGCCCAGCTCGAGAAGATCGTGGATGAGATCGAGGCCCGCCTTGCCGAGAAAGTGGAGCGGGAGATGCCCGCCGCCGAGATCGGCGAGCTGATCATGGAGCGGCTGCACGAGATCGACGAAGTGGCGTACGTCCGTTTCGCATCGGTCTACCGCCAGTTCAAGGACGTGAGCCAATTTGTGGAGGAGGTTAAGGGGCTGCGGGAGGGGGGGCCGCGCCGGCGACTCCCGTAAGTGACGGCACCATGGGCCGGTACTACCCGATGATGGTGGACCTGGCGGGACGGCGTTGCCTGGTTGTCGGGGGCGGGGCCGTGGCCGAGCGCAAAGTCCGGGCCCTCCTCGAAGCAGGGGGCGAGGTCGTGGTGGTCAGTCCTACCCTCACTCCAGGGCTCGAAGCCATCAAGGGGGAAGGGCGCATCGTCCACCTGGCGCGCCTCTATCAGCCGGGTGATCTGGCGGGAACTTTCCTCGTGTTCGGCGCCACCGGTGATCACCAGGTCAACAGTCGCCTGGCTGATGAGGCGAAGGCGGCTGGGGTCCTTGCCAACATGGCCGATTCGCCGGCGTCGAGCACCTTCCTCGTGCCGGCGGTCCTCACGCGAGGCGACCTCGTCATCGCCATCTCCACGGGGGGCGATAGTCCCGCGCTGGCGAAGAGGATCAGGGAGGACCTGGAGTCGGTCTACGGCGAGGAGTACGCCGAGCTGTTGAACGTGTTGGAGCGGGTCAGAGAGCGGGCGAAGCAGGAGGTCGCCGATCCAGGGCGTCGGAGGGCGCTTCTCGAGCGGGCCGTTGAGTCCGACCTGTTACGCGTGATCCGGACCGGGGATGTCGCTGGTATCGAGCGGATTGTGGAAGGGTTGTTCGATGGGCCGCCCGACAGTCTGAGCAAGTAGTCAAAGGGGCGATGGAACGGATCCTCTCTTACCTTGCATTGCTGCTCTACCTTGCCGCGAGCCTCGGGTACATGGGATCCCTGACGGCGCGGCACGGCAGACTCCTCCGGGCGGCGGGGATCCTGACCCGCTCCGGATTCGTCCTGCATAGCGGGGCCCTTGCAAGCTACCTGTACCTGCAAGGCCGCCCTCCCTCCAACCTTGCCGAATGGCTCTCTTTCTACGCGTGGGCCACGGTGGCCGTCTACATCTTCACCGAGGTCCACTACGACAGTAAGGTCATCGGTTCGTTCGTGATTCCTCTCGTTGTCATTCTTCTCGGGACATCGGCTGCCCTCCCCAAAACGATCGCAAGCCTGTCCCCGCCGCTGAGAAACATCGGGGTCTGGGCCCACGTCATCCTGACGCTGCTCGGGAATGCCGCCTTCGCCCTTGCCTGCTGCGGCGCGCTGATGTATCTGCTTCAGGAGCGCCAGCTCAAGTCCAAGCCCACTGGCATCCTCTATCATCGACTGCCTTCGCTGAATCTCCTTGACGACCTGTCCCACCTCGCGCTCTCGCTCGGCTTCCCTCTCCTGACCCTCGGCCTGCTCAGCGGCGCCCTGCTGGCCTATTCCACGTTTGGTTCCTTCGTGACCTGGGACGGCAAACAAATCTGGTCGATCGTCACGTGGGTGTTCTATGCTGCGCTGCTGCACGGACGGCTGGCAGGTGGCTGGCGTGGCAGGAAGGCGGCCATCCTGTCGATCATCGGGTTCTGCGGAGTCGTCTTTACCTCTCTCGGGGCGAATCTCATCATCAGAGGGACCCACGCTTTTTGACGGAACGTTTCGAGTGCCGAGTTTCGAGTTTAGAACTGGAAACCCGAAACGCGAAACCCGAAACTCAAAACTGCGAAAGCATAATGGATATCATCGTCCTCGGGTTAAGTCACAAGACGGCGCCACTCGAGCTCCGAGAGAAGCTCCATATCCCGGAGTCAGAGCTGCCTGAAACCCTTGAGCAATGCGGCGGCTGCGGGCAGATCCTCGAGCGGATGATGCTCTCCACCTGCAACCGTGTGGAGGCCTACGCCGTCGTGGACGAGGTAGAGGCTGCGCGTCGGTTCCTCGTTGAGTTCTTGGCCGAGCGAAACAAGCTTCCGCCGGAGGCCTTCGAGCCCTGCCTCTACCTGCTGAAAGCTGATGAGGCTATCCGGCACGTGTTCCGCGTCGCATCGAGTCTCGACGCGATGGTGGTCGGCGAATCCCAGATCCTTGGCCAGGTCAAGGCGGCTTACGGCATCGCCCTCGAGCGGGAAGCCACGGGTGTGATCCTGAATAACCTGATGGACACCGCGTTCCACGTGGCGAAGCGGGTGCGGACCGAAACCGGGATCGCGACCTCGGCCGTTTCGGTTTCCACGGCGGCCATCGAGTTGGCCAAAAAGATCTTCGGGGATCTCAAGGGTCGCGCCGTGATGCTGATCGGCGCCGGGAAGATGTCGGAGTTATCGGCCAAACACCTGCTAACAGACGGTGTCGGCTCGGTCATTGTGGCCAACCGGAATTTCGATCGCGCGGTAGAGCTGGCCGAGCGGTTCAATGGCCGGGCCGTCCGGTATGAGGATGCCAAGGCGGAAATGGTGCGGGCCGACATCATCATCAGTTCGACCGGCGCGCCGCACCAGATCCTCTCGAAGGCCGACCTGCAGGAGATCGTCATTCAGCGCCGAAACCGGCCGATCTTCCTGATCGACATCGCGGTCCCCCGGGACATCGATCCCGCAGTCAACGAGATCGACAACGTCTACCTCTACGACCTGGACGACCTCCAGGGAGTGGTGCAGGCCAACCTTCGCGAGCGACAGCGGGAGGCGGAGCGGGCGGAGGCGTTGATCGACCGAGAGGTCTCGCAGTTTGTGAGCTGGCTTGCGGGCCTGAAGGTCGTCCCCACGATCGTCGCGATGCGAAAGAAGGTGGAGTCGATCCGGGAGGAGGAACTCCGAAAGGTCTTTGCAAGACTGCCGGATTTGACCCCGGAGGAGCAACAAGCCATCTCGAACCTGGCCAGCTCGATTGTGAATAAGATCTTGCACGATCCGATGACAGAGCTGAAACGTCAGTCCGCTCTGAAGGACGGCCACCTCTATGTAAATGTGCTGCGGAGGCTGTTCGCCATCAAGGATGAATGAAAATGTGCGACGTAGGGGCGCTGCTTGCTGCGCCCATGTCTGGTGCGAGGTGCGGGGTGCGAAGTGCGAAACGAAGTGCCAGGTGCGGGACTCCAGGGTCGGGGTAGGGGCGCTGCTTGCTACGCCCTCCTATGAGGAATAACGTGAAGCCCAATGCGTTGAAGCTCGGCACACGCGG
>JBGQJI010000177.1:0-4651 GCA_041498975.1 Methylomirabilis sp. (SeqCode) | reverse complement strand
CAGGCGAAGACCTCGGCGAGGAAGGGGATGCGGGAGTCGGCGACCGGCACGGGGGGGACGAGGCTCCGGAACTCGTCCGAGAAGCTCAGGGCCGCGAGGAGGGTGTCCCGGGTCCGGCAGCCGGTCTGCAGCAGCGCGAGGAACGCGGCGAGGCCGTCGGGATCAGGCTCACGGTCCAGGAACGTGTGGTAGAGCACCGTGAGGAACTGCACGTCCGTGAGTGAGTGGCTCAGGAACTCTTCGGACTTGAAGAAGGCGAGGACGGTCGGGATGACGGTCCCGAAGGCCTGGATCTGGGCGATGAAGGCCGCCAGACCACCGGGGTCCGGTGCCCGCCCCAGCACCGTCTGGTAGAGGCGGGTCACGAAGGCGGAGACCGCGGCGGGATTGAAGGGAACCGCCTCGTAGGCGCCGATGTCACAGGTGGGGCTGCCATCCAGGTTGCCGTCCTGTGGGCGGGCGACGCCACGCTGGTCGGTGGCCGGGCACCCGGTGTTGGTCCCAGCATCGATCGCGGGGCTGCCTGGGAGCAGCGCGTGGGTCTGGGTGGGACCTCCGTTACTCGCCAAGGGGCCGAGCTTCGGGTCGGTGTTGGTGAGGTCCCCCGGCCCAGTGAAGCCGCACGTGTTCCCGCTGTCGAGGTTGTGACCGAGCGAGGTGATCGTCCCGGAGCAGCGGTTATTCGCGATGAGGGTGTTTTTGAGTTGGACGGAGCCACCCCCGAGAATACCATCGGCACCAAAGTCCGCCGTGTTGCTGTTGAGGGTGACGTTCGTCAGGGTCAGCGTGCTACTGAGGTTGAATATGCCTCCTCCTCCGGAATGCGCTGAGTTGCCGCTGACGGTGACATTGGTCAGGCTCGCGGTGCCCGCGCCGTGGGCCAAGCCGCCACCGTCTCCACCCGTGGTATTGGCGGCGATCGTGACGCGGGTCAGTGTGAGGGTCCCGCCGTTGTTGAGGATGCCCCCACCGTCCAACGTGGCGGTGTTGCCGCTGACCGTGACATCGGTGAGGCTCAGGGTCGCGGCGCTGCCGATGTTGATGATCCCGCCGGCGAAACCACTGGATGTATTCCCGCTGATCGTGACATTGGTCAGGGTCGCAGGGCCGACGTTTCTGATGCCGCCGCCAGTATTGCCCGCGATGGTCACGTGGGTCAGGGTTGCAGTGCCGGCGTTGAGGATGCCGCCCCCAAAGGCCGTCGCAGCCGTGTTGCCACTCACCGTGACGTTCGTGAGAGACAGGATCGCAGTATTATTGTTGAGGATCCCCCCACCAGAATGGTTGCTGCCAGGGTTACCCCCCGTGATCGTCATCTCCGAAATCGTGACACTGATTCCCGCCGAGAACGGATCGATGTGAAAGACGCGGTCGATCCCGCCCCCGTTGATGACCGTCGTGCCTGTGCCTGCCCCCTGGATGGTGAGGGTCTTGGTAAGATCGAGATCGCCGCCGGCGTTCGCGTCCTCCCCAGCCGGGCCTTTCAGCGTGATCGTCCCCGCCGGGATGAGGATGGTGTCGCCGGGGGCGGCGGCGTTGATCAGGGTGCGGAGCTGTCCGGGCGCCCCGGTATCGCCCAAGTCGGTCACGGTCAGGGTTGCGGCGGAGGTACATGGCTGGCCAGTCAGCGCCCAAGCTAGCAGCCCGACGAGGAATGTCGTGAGATGCCACGTACGAGACGCCATCGTTCAGAGCCCCGTCTCAGGCCAGAAAACACAAACGCCCTCCCGGGCTAAGTTCTTCCCGGGAAGGCGTTGAGCTGAATGGTGCGCCAACCAGACTGCAGGGGGTGGCTGAAGGGCTATGATCACCGCGGTGTCATCACATATTGGATATAGCATGTAACACCCATTCGATTGCAACCCACATCCACACCTGGCGTACGGGGAAACCTTAAGCTTGAAGTTGTCCACCATCACGGGCTGTCGCCCTCACGTGGTGCGTCCAGCCATAGCCGGGGACGCTCCGCCTTCCGGTTGAGAAGACACCTTCCCCCTCTTTGCTGGGGTGGAAGTCCACTCGCCTACCAGCACCAAGTCCAGGCAGACTGGAAGTCCGAGCTTGGTCCAGCTGGCGCTAGGCCTTATTCCTGCTATCGGGCAAGGGTACAGAGGAAGCGATGAGCTACCGACGTAGCCAGGGGCTACGGATTTTTAGGTGGGTAAAACACAGACGCGCCAGCCGTACCCTGATTGCAGGTACGACAGGGGCCTTCTAGAGGCGTGGGGTGCCAAGTTTGCTGCCGGGGGGCCATCGAGAACCCCTCCCTGCAAAACTCATTACCCAACCAGAATGTGAGCTAGATCATAGTGTGGAACGGACGCTATAACGGTACCCCCCCTCCTGTCAAGTGGTATTTCTAGGTTTATTGGGGCCATGCTGGCGCAGATGGCAGTGTAGATTTCAACCACAAACCTGCCCTATTGAACGGAAGTGTGATGGGGATTCCGGTATGCCCATGAAGCGGGTGTTGGAGCAGTCACACCTTGGGGAAAACTGGTGGAGGGTAAGGGATTCGAACTTCGCACGTTGCGACTGCGAGGTGCAATTATGGAAGGCTTCTGACTGAAGCTTTGTAACCTTGGGCCTGCTATGGGCCTACTGGACATGTTGCACACAAAAATTGGCTAGGCAAAATCGCCTAACCCATTGAAAAGGCTAGTTGCGTGGGCGAGACACCCGTATTCTATGGTCAGGTGGGATGCTCAAACCATCCGTCGTGGCCGATGGTGGGCCGAGGATCTTGCGGCCATCGTGCACCCAGACCTGGAGGTGGTACTTGGTTAGGAGAATCTGCCTGGCCTCTCTGCTGCGGGCTGCCGCCATCAAGAGCCGGCGGCGTGTGAGCCGTTCCGGGTCCGGGGATATGAAGATTGAGCGACCACCGGCCTTGGCACGAAGCATGGGCGGGTTAAAATCGTCGTCGACCCCACTCAGTCGAGCGTCGGGTAGTGCGCCCTTCTTCTTCAAACGTGACATCAGCGTCGCCGCCCCTTCGCAATGGAGGAGAACCCAAGCCTCAAAGTAAGTTCGAGGCCACCCGCGGCGTTCGCCGTGGGGCAGGCGGCCCGTTACCCTGGACCGAGTGAGCCTCTCCTTCCGCCGCCCTCATTGGCGTCAACTCCGCTTCTCCGGCTTGATGACGATCGTCTTTGCGATATCGCCAGAACTGCCCCGCTCGAATTTCATCCAGACGTGATCGCCCACTTTGAGGTCGGCCAAGCTCTTCCTGGTCTTCCCCTCCTTGATCACGGTCTGATCGTTCAGCATGGCGCCGACGAGAAGAGTTTCGGCCCTGCCTCTGGGCACCTTCACCTCGACCGTCTTGGCATCCGGCTGACCGGCCGACACCGTCCCTGTGACAGTATAGATCGCGGCCTTCGACGCTTTCGAGAGGCCACGGGTCTCGGCGGGCTGTGACTTGCTCGCCGCTTGATCCGCAGCCATGCTTAGCCCGGCCGCCCAGGCCGTCAGCACGAAAGCGGTTGTGACGATCGCAAGCTTCCTCACGTGTGTCATCGCCCTCCTCCTCTCAATATCCTCACTTCGCCTCCAGGGCGGCGAAGAGGCTCCTCCCCCCGCGCTTGACCAGCAGCAGGAGTGCGTCTTTGTTCTTGGACTCCTCGATCGCAACCTGCACATCATTGACCGACGCGACCTTGTGCCGGTTAACTTCCTGGATCAGATCGCCCTTTTGGATCCCGGCGAGATCGGCCGGACTCCCATCCTGCACGCCCGCCACCAGGACCCCCGCGTCGATCGCGATCTCAAGACGCTCCGCCGTCCGCGGGGTCAGGTTCTGTAATGCGAGGCCCCATGTCCGGCGGGGCGAGTGCCCCGCCTCGGCCTGTGCGACCTCGCTACTGGCCATCTTCTCGACGGTCAGGCTCAGGGTCTCTCGATGCTCGTTGCGGCGCACCGTCAGTGTGACCTGCTTGTCGATCGGGGTTCCCGCAACCATGCTGGGCAGCATCGCGGCATCGGTGACCGGCCGATCCTCAAACGCCACGATCACATCCCCGCGCCGGACGCCCGCCTTCTCCGCCGGACTTCCCTTCACCACGTCCGCCACGAGCCCCCCGCTTCGGTCGGGCAGGTGCATCGACTTTTGGAGTTCCGGTGTGATCCCCTGGATACTCACCCCCAGCCATCCCCGAGTCACCTCACCCTTCGTTTCGAGCTGCGGAATGAGCGACCTCGCGATGTTGATCGGGATGGCAAAACCGATTCCCTGTCCCCGGGCAACCATGGCGGTGTTGATCCCTACCACCTCGCCGCGCATGTTAAAGAGCGGACCTCCCGAATTCCCAGGATTGATCGAGGCGTCGGTCTGGATGAAGTCATCGTAAGGGCCGGCGCCGATGATGCGCCCCTTGGCGCTCACGATCCCGGCGGTGACGGTATTGCTTAACCCGAACGCGTTCCCGATCGCCATCACCCAGTCGCCCACCCGGAGGTGGTCCGAATCGCCGAACGGCACCGTTGGGAGTGCTTTGTTCGGTTCGATCTTCAGGAGGGCTATATCGGTCTTGGGATCGCGTCCCACCACCTTCGCCCGGTACTCGTCCTTGCTGGCGAGGGTGACGGTCACCTCTTTGGCCCCGTCCACGACATGATTATTGGTCAGGATATACCCCTCCGGGCTAATGAT
>JBGQJI010000176.1:0-4673 GCA_041498975.1 Methylomirabilis sp. (SeqCode) | reverse complement strand
GTCGTGTTGATAATGAGACCCTCCACCTCATTCCAGAAGCCCGTCACCCGCCCGAGGAGATTACTGGCGAAGGCATAATCGAACCCGGTTTCTCCCCCGATCAACTGTTCCGGATCCAGGCGGTCATTCGCCTCGACAACGTCATTTCGCACCTGAGATAGCCGGTAGAGTTCATCAAACGTCGGCGTCCTGAACCCGCGGTAGAAGGAGCCTCTCAACGAGAGCCGATCTGTGGCACGGTAGAGCAGACCCACTCTCGGGTTAAAGGCCACTCGGTCCCGGTCCGGGAACGACCTGTCAAGGGTGATGACGCCGACTGGTAAGGTCTGCTCGGTGCGGAAGCCATTCAGGCTCTGCCAGAGATCGAGCCGTCCGGCAATCGTTAACTGCCATTGAGGGTCGAGCGTGATGATGTCCTGGAGATACATGCCCGTCAACTGCTGCTCCCCTCCCGCCTCCCGACGTCTCGTGAAGCGGCCCAGGGTGCTGTTGAAGGCAAAGTCCTCATCGCTCTCTCCGCTAATCCAACGGAAATCGGTTCCCGCCGCCACCAGATGGCGTTCGTGGACCTGCTTCGACCACTGAAGCGCGGCTCCGACAGCGGTGGACGGGACAGCAAACTGGTCGATCGACGGAGTCTCGGAGTTTCGACCGAGGCCCGTCGAGGAGAATGTGCTCGTAAAGGTCTGAAGGTTCGAGAAAGCGGCGAACTTCCAGTCGCTTCCATCCGCCGTCTTGAAGTTGATTCCCCCGCCGACGTACCCCGCGTCGGTGGCGTTGTGCGTGAGAGGCGTTCCGTTGCTCCTGTCTTCGGTGAATGCGCTCCCGTGAAGATACAGCGCAGCAGTCGGGGAGAGGCTGTACTCCAGCTTGCCGCTGAAGAGCTTATGCTCCGAATCGGCGTTGATGTCGATCGCGCCACGCTGATCCTCTCTGACAACCTTATACCCATCGGTCTTGAAGTAATTCCCCTCGACAGCAAGCCCGACGGGGCCCACCAGGTCACTTGCGTAGAGGTCAAGGTTTACCGTCCCCTGGCTCCCCCCTTCGCCCGTAAACCTGATGGTCCGCTTCTGGGGCTTCTCGGTGATGATGTTGATCACACCGGCCAAGGCGAGGTTCCCCCAGACGGCGGATCCACCCCCCCTGACCACCTCTATCCGCTCGACGCTCTGGAGGGGGACCTTGCTCCAGTACACCCAGCCCCCGAAGGGATCGTTTAAGGGAACCCCATCAAGGAGGACCAGGCTCCGGCTCGTGGCGCTGGGCCCAATCCCTCGAAGCGAGACTCCCTGTGCGGTGGGATTGGCCACCATGCTGCTTGATCGCCTGGAAAAGTTCACGAAAGGGATCTGCCTTAAGAGATCGTCAATGGTCTGGGCCGCCGATCGCTTGATCTCCTCCTTGGTGATGACCGTGACTGCGGCTGCGACGTCCTTCAGCTTCTGCTCCGTCCGTGTCGCCGTCACTACGACTTGATCTAACCCGAAGACTTCCTCCTGAGGGGTTTGGGCTAAACCCTCATTTGCCAGGAAGAACGGAAGGGCGAGGACCAGGGCAGCCATGAGGAACCCCGGCCCCATCATGCTCATTTGTTCTAGCCGGCTGGGGAAAGCAGATTGATGGTGCGGCGAACCATATCGATCGTCGCGCCACGGGGGGGCATCAGGATGGGAAGGGTTGCCCCGGCCGACCGGAAGCGGCCAAGTCGCTCATGGCAGGCAGCCTGGTCGCCGGTGAGGCTGAGGGACTCCAGCATGGCGTCGTTCACCTGGTCGGCCGCTCCTGCACGGTCACCTTGCTTCCATTTGGTTTGGATCGCATCGGCCTCCGGCCCAAACCCGGAGCGCTGCATGAGATTGAAATAGAAGGTCCCCATGCCACCGATATAGTAGGCCAAGTGCCGCTTGGCGAGGCGACGCCCCGCTTCAGGATCATCGGAGAGGCAGGCCAGGATATAGGGGGCCATTTCGATCGCTTCCGGTTCTCGGCCTGCAGCTTTAGCCCCCATGACAACCTCTTCGCCCAACAAGGCAAGGCCATCCGGAGAGCAGTAGATCGGAAGCCACCCATCGGCCACCTCGCCGGTCAGCCGGAGGTTCTTTGGGCCGATTGAGGCCAGGTAAATCGGGATGCGGGGGCGCGGCGGGGTACAGCCTAGCCGAAAGCGGTCTACCCGAAAGATCTCCCCGGTGTGGGTCACTCGACCGCCGGCGAGCGCCAGTCGGATGATGGCGATCGTCTCGCGAGTCCGCTGGATCGGCCGCTCGAAGGCGACGCCGTGCCAGTCCTGGATCACCACCGGGCCACTGATCCCGAGCCCCAGAATGAACCGCCCGCCGGACAGGTCGTCGAGGGAGGCCGCCGTCATCGCGAGCAACGCGGGGGTCCGGCTCCAGACCGGGACGATCCCCGTGCCAAGCTTGATACGCCGCGTCTGGACCGCCAGCTCTGCCAGCGTCGTGATGGCGTCGTGGCCCCAGGACTCGGGAACGAAAATCGCCTCGTAGCCGCGATCCTCAGCCAACCTCGCCAACTCGACTAACTCCGCGCGGGACAGGCCGTCCCCAAGCTGAAGCGTGAGTCCGAGGCGTCTCATCGTTTATCCATGGGCAGCGCCAGCCCTGGTATACATTCGCCCTGAGCTCGTCGAAGGGCGAAAAACTCTTCCAGCAGGCTCTTGTAACAGTCACAGTGGCGAGATCGGCCCACTGTATCCCACACGCCCTTGAAGGCGTCAAGAGGAAATCCGGCCCTCTCGTTAATTTTTTCCTTGCGCCTCTTCTCAACCTTCGATACGGTATGCGTACACAAGAAAGGAGGTGATCCAGTGCGCATACCCTTAGCGATCTGGACATGTGAGGTGATTGTAACGTAGGCGTGTCCTCCTCACCGGATCGGCTGCCTATGGATTCCGCCTACGGAATTCCAGCAGTCACCGAGCCCCGAAGCCCACGGCCTTGTCCAGCCTGGCCCCGCACCAGCGGGGAAGCGCTTCGGGGCTTTTATTTTCCATGCGGGGCCGGCGCGCACACAACCCTGCCCGCGCACAAGATAAGGGTCATTTGACCTTGGAAAGCAGCTATTATGGCGAAGACCGGACCGAGCGACGAAAGGCTTGAGCCAGATTACGAGGGAGTTCATCCCTACAAGGAACCGGTGCGGCTGCCGACCGAGGATGTGCTCGACCTCCACGCCTTTGCGCCGAAGGAGATCCCGTCGGTCGTCGAAGAGTATCTGACGCAGTGCCGGCAGGGAGGACTCTTCGAAGTGCGATTGATTCATGGGAAGGGAACCGGCACGCAGCGGGCGGTTGTCAGGCGGCTTCTGGCAGACCACCCTGACGTCCTCTCTTTTGCCGATGCCCCGCCCCAGGCCGGAGCGTGGGGCGCGACACTCGTCCGGCTCAGGCCTGCTCAACAGGCCGGTCAATAATTGCCGTACCGACGCTATCAGGCGGGCTTCCCCTCATCCCCGCCTTCTCCCCAGAGGGGAGAAGGTAAGGTTGAGGAGTTAGCGGAGGTTTTCGCAGAAGCGGGCGAAGAACGTCCTGGCGCGCCGACTGAGCGCGTCGATCCTTGCCGGAAGTCTCTCAAGAATCGCATCGGGGTGGATGTAGTCCTTCACTCCCTGAAGCTCCCCCGCAAAGGTGGCGATCCACTCCCTCACCATCGGTCCGGTTACCTCGAGGTGGAAGAGCAGGCCATAGACATTCCGACCGATCGAGAAGCCCTGACACGCATACAGCTCCGAGCTGGCCAGATTCACCGCGCCGGGCGGCGTGTCGAAATACTCTCCGTGCCACTGGAAGACTTCGACCCTCTCCGGGAACTCCTGAAACAGCCGGTCGTGCCGCGCTGCCGCGGTGAGCCGGGCCGGGTACCAGCCGATCTCCTTGCGCGGCCCGCGACGAATTGTTGCGCCTCCCGCCTTTGCGATGAGCTGCGAGCCGAGACAGATGCCGAGCGTGGGGAAGTCATCCGCAAGGGCTTCTTTCAGGAGGCGATCCTCTGCCTTCAACCAGGGGTAGTCCGCCTCGTCGTTGACGCTCATCGGGCCACCCATGACCAGGAGCCCCGCATAACTGGACAGGTCCTCTGGGACCCGATTACCCTCGTATAGTTTCACCGTCTCAATGGGGCGCTTCTGCTCGCGGAGCAGGTCGAGAAAGGTGCCGGGCGTCTCGCACCCGATGTGCTGGAAGACCAGGATCGGCTTCATCAGAAGACCACCCGTTCAGGTGATAGGCATCCCGTCGCAAATCGATCGAGGCTAAGGGCCGAAATGTCGATCGTTGAAGCCTTGCCGTCCAGGATGAGCTCCGCCATCACCTTGCCGATGGCGGGCGCGTGCATGAACCCGTGGCCGGAAAAGCCGGCGGCGACGAAGCATCCATCAACCCCCGGAACGGGACCGACGATGGCCAGCTCGTCCGGCGTCATCTCCCGGAGGCCAGCCCACCCTCGCCGGATCCGTGCGGCCTCTAAGGCCGGGAGCCTGTGGGTGATGGCCTCGATGAGCCGGGGGAGAAGCGACCAATCGAGGCGTTCGTCGAAACCCCGCCGGTCGCCATGATCGCCGCCTCCCAGCAGGATGCTTCCGTTCCGCTCGACATGAACGTAGGTCCCGCTTTGCAGATCGACAGTCATCGGGATCGGGCCTGGCAACTCTTC
>JBGQJI010000175.1:0-4693 GCA_041498975.1 Methylomirabilis sp. (SeqCode) | reverse complement strand
GGGGCATCGTGCGAGACCATGCGGCTGATGTTGAACTCGTTGAAGTTGAAGAACGCGAATACATAATGTGACCTGATCACCAGGCGGACCCTGTCTCCCTGGTTCACGACGAAGTAGTTGGGAGAAAACGCGCCCGCCCGCATCGTCAGGGCAAACTCCTTGGCCCCGTCGGGAGTGGGAGTATAGGGAGACGGCGCCGTGGCGCACCCCGCCAGCACAACAATCGCCATGCCCAACATCAGATGGAACATCAGGTGTCGCATCAGCTGCCTCCTATGCCTCCTATCGCGCGTCTCTACCCGGAAATGTCCTCCTAAGATTATAGGCCATCGGTCCGAGCCCGGTCAACCCCCGCATCGGCAAAAAGCGTGCGGAGCTAGTGCTTCACCGGTGGGCTGCTCGGCCGGTTCTCCATCGGGATAAACTCACGGTGTGACGGCCCGAGGTAAATCTGCCTCGGCCGGGCGATCTTTTGTTCCCGGTCGAGCAGCATCTCCTCCCATTGGGCGATCCAGCCGGCGGTCCTCGGGATGGCGAAGAGGACCGGGAACATATCGACCGGGAACTTCATCGCCTCGTAGATCAGGCCGGTGTAGAAATCGACGTTCGGGTAGAGCTTTCGCGTGACGAAGTACTCGTCCTGCAACGCGATCCGCTCCAGCTCCAGGGCCACTTCGAGCAAGGGGTTCTTCCCGGTGACCTCAAAGACCTCCTCGGCCAGTTGTCTGATGACCTTTGCCCTGGGATCGTAATTCTTGTAGATGCGATGGCCGAATCCCATGAGCTTGCCCTCGCCGGCCTTGACCTTCCTGATGTGCGCGGGCACCTTGTCCTTCGATCCGAGCTCCTTGAGCATCCGAAGCACGGCCTCGTTGGCGCCGCCGTGCAGAGGGCCGTAAAGGGCCGCGATCGCCGCAGCCACCGCGGAAAACGGATCGACCTGCGAGCTTCCGACGCACCGCATCGCGTTGGTGCTGCAGTTCTGCTCGTGGTCAGCGTGCAGGATGAACAGGACATCCAAAGCCTTTTCCAGAACAGGATGCGGGTAGTAGGATGGTTCCATCATGCGAAAGAGCATGCTGAGGAAGTTTCCCGTGAAGCTGAGGCTGTTGTCGGGATAGGGGTAGGGCAGGCCGCGGCTGTGCCGGTAGGCGTAGGCCGCCAGCGTCGGCATCTTGGCGATCAGCCGGTAGATCTGCCGTTGTCGGGAGACCGGATCGAGGATATTCTTGGCCTCGGGGTAGAACGTGGAGAGGGCGCCGACCGTTCCCAACAGGATGCCCATCGGGTGGGCGTCGTGGTGAAAGCCGTCCATGAACTTCTTGATGTTCTCGTGGATCATGGTGTGGTGGGTGACTTGGTAGACGAACTCGTCCATCTCCTCGCCGGTGGGCAGCTCCCCGTGGATGATCAGATAGGCGGTCTCCAGGAAGGTGCTCTTCTCGGCCAACTGCTCGATCGGGTAGCCCCGGTAGTTCAGGATCCCCTTCTCTCCGTCGATAAACGTGATTTTGCTCGTGCACGAGGCGGTATTGGTGAAGGCCGGGTCGTACGTCATCAACCCGAAGTCATCGCCAGAGGTCCGTATCTGACGGAGGTCCATGGCCTTGATCGTTCCGTGCTCGATCGGGACCTCGTACTTCCTTCCGGTTCGGTTGTCGGTGATGGTCAAGGTGTCATTGGCCATGGCGATTCTCCTTTTCCACTGTTCCATTTTCCGGAGGGGTATTCAGGAGAGGGAGCCGGCGAAACCCCTGACGCAGCCCCACAGCGAAGGCCGATGATGGATGCGTCGAGCACAGACTCGCCTGTGGGATTCCCACGGGTCTGCCCTTCGGGCCTCCGTGCTGGAGATCCGCGACATGCTGCCTCTGCGAGTCGCGTCAGATGAATCAATGAAAGAGCAACGATGCCCGGACGCGCCCTTCCAATAGCCCGTGGAGGGGGTCGAATGGGAGGTACGGCCAGGCGCTCGCCATCAATCCTGCATCGAGGGGGCAACCTGAACGGCCAGGCGCTCCACGTACTCATCGTAGAGCCGCTTGTGCGTGATCCTCGTGCGCAGGTAGCGCTGTTTGCTGAGGGAATATTCTTCGAACGACATGAGCGCCTCGCCGAGGTCCCAGGCCTTCTCGGACGGATTGGTGACCGCGTATTTCTTCCGCAACTCCCTCTGCAATGCCGGCCGCATGATGTGCTGCGGCGGCGGGATCCGATAGCTGATCTCAATGGCATAGAGCTGGTCTTTGTCATCGAACTGGAACGCGACCTTCTTATCGGCAGAACCCTTGTTGCTGGCCGCCTGGTTGGAGTCCCCATCCAGCGGCACGAGTTTCGAGACCGCTTCCCTCGTCATCCCGAATTTGACGCCGCGATAGGTGAACTCAGCGGCGGCCGACTTCGTCGCGCTGCCGAAAAGAAAGAGCCCCAGCACGGCTGTCAACATCCAGTGTTTCGTCACGTCTCCATCCCTCCGCTCGCACGTCGCCTTCGGACAGTACGCCCAGTCGAGCACGCTGTCCCGGCGCTGCATCTGGCCTCGATCGATCGGTCGAACCTGCCCAGGGGGCTGCCAGCGCTGCCCACCTCTACGCAGCGACCGTTCCGTCCATCTGCCCCCGGCTTGGGTTTGGGGTACCCCAGAAGGAATTCGCAGATCAAGCGAAATGAAGTGTATGCGGCTTTTTATCAGTGATGCGGGTTCTGCTCCCAGAACAGGCACCGCCCCTCACGTCATTCTACATTCGCACGGTCGTTTTGGTCAACTCTTAGCAGTGGGCGGCGTTCCCCGAGACCTTGGAATGAAGTCATCGGGTGCGCGCCAGGGCGTCCGGGCGGGTTCTTGCCATTCGGCGACCATGCTCGGCTGCCATGGGTGTCGAGCAGCGCCGGCTTGATCGAACTGCAGGTGTGTGGTATACGAGGACCTGACGAACCTCTCCGGTCGCGAGATAGGCGGAGGGTCCAGTCTGCGTGGCCCCCGCGATACGCGTGCACGAAACGATCAACTCTGCGGCTTTGAGGTCAGGGAGAGAGGGCGGACGAGATGAACGGGCACGGAAGAGCGCTTGAGGTCTCGATCGTGATGCCATGCCTCAATGAGGCCGAAACGCTCCCCGCCTGTATCCAGAAGGCGCAGGAGGCCATTCACAAGCACGACTTGCAGGCGGAGATCGTGGTGGCCGACAACGGAAGCCACGATGGGTCTCCGGACATCGCGGCGGCCCTCGGCGCGCGGGTCGTCCACGCGCCGATCCGGGGGTACGGGGCGGCGCTCATGGCCGGCATCGAGGCGGCGCGGGGGACCTACGTGGTGATGGGGGATGCGGACTGCAGCTACGACTTCGGCGCGATATTCCCGTTCGTCGAGAAGCTGCGTGATGGGTATGACCTCGTCATGGGGTGCCGGCTCCCCAAGGGGCGCGGCACCATCATGCCCGGCGCGATGCCGTGGAGCCATCGCTGGCTGGGGAATCCCCTCCTGAGCGCCATCGGCAAGGTGTTGTTCCGCACTCCGGTCTCGGACTTCCACTGCGGGCTGCGGGCGTTCAGGCGCGACATCATGGTGGCGCTGGGACTGCGGACCACGGGGATGGAATTCGCCTCCGAGATGGTCGTGAAGGCGACGTTGAAGAATCTCCGGATCGCCGAGATCCCGATCACGCTGCACAAAGACCAGCGGACCCGGGCGCCTCACCTGCGCCGCTGGCGTGACGGCTGGCGCCACCTGCGGTTCATGCTGCTGTTCAGCCCCTACTGGTTGTTCTTTGTCCCGGGGTTCGCACTCTTCCTGCTCGGGACCGCGTCCGGCGGCATTCTAGTCGCCGGGCCTGTGCGGATCGGAGGCGTCGAATTCGATACCAACACCCTACTGGTCTCCGCGATGGCCGTGCTGGTCGGCTTCAAGCTCATCGCCTTCGCGATGTTCGCAAAAGTCTTTGCGATCTCTGAGGGCCTCCTGCCGGAGGACCCGCGCCTGGACAAGGTCTTCCAGGTCGTCACGCTCGAGGTGGGCATGCTCGTCGGACTGCTCGTCATGCTGGCCGGCCTGGGGCTGCTGAGCTGGGGAGTCCTGTACTGGCGGGGATACGCCTACGGCCCGATCTCCTACCCCGATAGCCTGCGCCTGGTCATCCCGGGGGTGACGGGTCTCACGCTGGGCGTGGAGATCATCTTTTCGAGTTTCTTCCTGAGCATCCTTGGCCTTCGCCGGAAGTGATGGCTCCGGGTGCTCCCCCATCATCGGCCGCGGACGCGCTGTTGAACCGAGCCACGGACTGAAGCGTGTTGGAATGATCGCGGCCTCGGTCCAATGAGGCCAGCGATACTATTATTCCTTTCAGAGGAGACATGGAGTAAAGCGGGGGAGGGGCTGACATGGGGTGGCTGTTCCGCAAGCGCCTGCGCCTGGGCAAGTTCGTGTCGATCAACCTGAGCAAGTCCGGGGTGGGGCTGAGCGTCGGGCCCCCTGGCGCGAAGCTGTCCGTCAACCCGAAGCGCGCGCGAGTCCAGGTGGGCATCCCGGAGACGGGCATAGGGTATCGGAAGGATGTGTCGCTTGGTCCGGCTCACACCCCACCCCCACCGCAGGCGGATGAGGCGGCGACTCCTGAGGTCGGGGATCAGCCGCTGCCCGCTCGTGGCGTCTCGGTCTCGTGGCTCTTCCTGGTGGTGTTGATCGTGGGGCTCCTTC
>JBGQJI010000174.1:0-4723 GCA_041498975.1 Methylomirabilis sp. (SeqCode) | reverse complement strand
CTCGGCAAGAGACAGGCCGAAATCAGGAAGGTCCTGGAGGATTACGGCGTGCCGCTCCTTCCGCTCCTGGCTAAGGAACAGTTTGGTCCGGTCAAAGAACAGCCGGGCCAGATCATCTACCATCGCGATTAAAGACGCTCCCTTCACCTCTCCCTCCTCCCAAGGAGAGGGGCTGAAGGTGAGGGCGGCGGTTGACAGGAGGAACCTTGACGACGAGACGAAGCATGTGGCTTCTTGCCGCCGTGGCCCTGGGCCTTATGCTTGTGCGCCCTTGGGCTCCCGCGGCTCAGGAACAGGAACAGCCGAAGAAGGCAGAAGAGCAGGCTCCACAGCCGAAAGCTCCCGAAGCTCCAGCGCCTCAGGTACCGCAGGAGCCGCAGAAGGCACAAGAACCGACTCAACCACCCACGACCCCTGAGGCCTCGGCCGCTCCGGCGCCACCACCTGCGCTGGCGCTGCCGCCGGGGGTGGCCTGTAACAACACTCCGGCAGCAGCTTCGAACCCGGGGACGCCGAAGAAGCTCAACCCATGCATGGGAATCCCCGAAGCGGTCGTGGAGGGGAGGACGATCTGGATGCAGACCGGTTGTCCGGGCTGCCACGGCATGGGTGGAGGCGGGATGTGTCCGTCGGCCATGGACGATCAGTGGAAGTTCGGCGGCGATGACGAGACCCTTTTCAAGTTGATCAAAGGGACCTACCCAGGCCAGACCATGCCCAACGTCTTTGGGTTGCTTCTGAAGGATGAGCAGATCTGGAAGATGATCGCCTGGATTCGTTCCATCTATAAAGGCGACCCGAGTCTGGTCATGTGGTAGGACCGGGCAGGCGCCTTGCCGTTAGAGGTAGAGGGTTATTTGCAGAGAAGCACAAGCCTATTGCCGATCTAGCACTGCCAATATCCACGAAGCGCCCTTCTCCAGCATGGGGAGGGGCGCTTCTTTCTTGGTTGCCTGAGGGAGCTCAGTCCGCATAACCTGGCCGATGCCTCACGCTGTCCGGCATCTCGGCTGGCCTCTGAAGCAGAGGCGAGACGTGAGCGTGTCCCTCGGAAGTTGCTATGGGGCATGACATGTTCGAACTCTCTCCGCACGAACTGTTAGCCTGGATGGCGCCCTATGTGGCGCGCTGGGGATATCTGCTCGTGGGCGTGATGGTCGTGCTCGGCAACCTTGGCGCGCCGGTCCCCGAGGAGACGGTACTGCTGGCGAGCGGCTACTTCGCGGCGAAGGGCCTGTTGGACCTTCGCGGGCTCATCCCGACCGCGATCCTGAGCGCCACCGCGGGGGATAGCCTGGGGTATTGGCTGGGGCGCTGGGGCGGGCGACGGCTACTCCTGCAGTATGGGAACGCCCTGGGGGTGACGCACCAGCGCCTTCTTGGAGCCGAACAGTACTTCGGGCGCTACGGTCCCTGGACGATCTTCCTCGCCCGCTTCATCGCCGGGCTGCGGTTTATGGCGGGGCCCCTGGCTGGGGCATGTAACATGCCCTTCTCCCGCTTCCTCCCATACAACTTGGCCGGGGCGGTCGTGTACTGCTCGGCGATGATCTGCATTGCATACTACTCGGCGCCTTTCTTCGATCGGGCGGTCCACCTTATCGCCTTGGCCAATTGGGGTGTCGCATTGTTCATCCTGTTGGTTGGGTTGGGCCTTGGCGGCTGGCTGCTGTGGCGTCGGGGGGCGAATCAGAACCAGGGATGATGCGAATGAGCAGTCTGAGGGTAGGCGGGGGACAGGACCTTGGTGGGGCAGGTCATGGGCGGGGTGAGCACTTGGCGGAGGATGGCCGGGTGAACCGACCCTGGGCGGTCACGGTCCCGGCGGCCTTCCTGCTCCTGGCGCCGCTGCTCCAGATCGCCTCCGTCCACTTCGCGGTGCCGTTTCTGAACTTCGGCGAGGCGAGGCCTCGCGCCTACATGATCCATGGCATTGCCGCCCCTGTCGTCGGCTGGATGCTCTGGCGGGCTCGCCCCCGCGCTCGATTTGCCTTCTATATCTTCGCCTCCTGCGAGCTGATCCGATTCTGGCGACACGGACTGCTCCATTGGGAGGTCCCGTTCCTGTACGCCGGCCTCATCGCTCTGCTCTACACGCCGGCCGCCCGCGCCGCCCTGCCGGTGATCCGGCCCACAGAACGGCTCGCTGCCTACGCCCGGCTGTGGCCGGGTCGCAAGCGTCCCTCATCCGATTCCGCTTGATCCACGGTCTCATCCCTATCCTCTCCCACGAGGGGAGGGCATGATGGCCGAGGTCCCCGCCCCAAGTCGGTAGCATATGGCGGCTGCAGTTACTGTGCGGAGCATGAATGAGGCCACACTCAACCCCAGGCCGCACAGTTCGGGGGAGAGTCCGATGAGGGGCACCAGCCCGCCCCTCGAGGTCGGGTACCCTCGCCGAAGGCGTGGGTGCGCGGGGAGGGCCGAGCGGGTGCTGACATTCCTGCAAGTACCTTGGCCTTCCCCGCGAACGAAGCGGTGCGGGGGGACGTGTCATCTATCTCCCGCTCCGCTTAGTATTTCACCAGGTCGAGGCCAACCGCCGAGTTGAGCTGGTGGAGGCTCGTCAGATAGCTGGCCAGGACCTGCCTGTACGCAAGCTGCAACTCCCGGTAGGTCCGGTTCACCTCCAGAAGATCCAGAATAGACGTTGCGCCGCTATTGTAGGCGAACTCGGCGATCTCCCGTAACTCCCTCCCCTTGGCCAGGTACACCTGCTCGTAGAGACGAGCCCGTTCTCGGCTTGCCCGGAAGGCGGCGTAGCCGGTCTCCACCTCGCCGATGATCTGGTTCCGCGCCGCCTCGGCCAGGGAGGCCGCGCGGATCGCCTCCGCCCTGGCCCTTTCGACTTCCCCCTGGTTTCGGTCAAAGACCCTGATCGGAACGGTGAAGCCGAAGCCGATGCTATTTTCTGCGGGGCCCGCCGGGAAGAGGGGGTTGATCCAGTCGGGAATTCCTGGCTCGGTGTGATGGTATCCGACCGCGAGGGAGATGTCGGTGTAGCTGTTCGCGAGAGCCAGCCGGACGTCCGCCTCCGCTTTCTTCATGAGCGTTTCAGCCGAACGCAGGTCCGGCCGGTTCCGAATGGCAAGCTCCTTTAGGTCGGCCAGCGACATGTCGAACTCAGCAAAAGTCAGCTCCCCTTCGATGTCGAAATCTTCCGTCAGGTCAGGGGTGGACAGCAGCGTGCGAAGGCCCGTCCTCGCAGTCTTCAGCCTGAGGGTGGCCTCCTGGACGTCGCTCTCGAGCTGGAGCTTCTGCAGCTCGATCTTCAACAGATCAGCCCCGGAGATCTCCCCCTTCTCATACCGGATCTTGCTGAGGTCCTCCACCTCCTGAAAGCTTTGCAAATTCTCCTCCGCCAACACCATGTTCGACCCGGCCAGCAGGGCGTCCGTAAAGCTCTTCCTCACCTGAAAAATCAGAGCTCTCCGGGCGTCTGAGTAATCGGTCGTGACGATGTCGGTGGAGAGTCTCGCGGCCTCGATCCGGCGCTGCCGCTTGTCGCCGCGCTCGAGGAGCTGGGACAGACCAGCCGTAAAGTCCTGCGACGAACTGGTAAAGATTGGGTTTGGCCGCAGCCCGGCGGTCACCTCATTGGCCTTGGCAGCGCTGATGGTGAGGGACTGGGCGCGGAGCGTCGGGTTACGTTGGAGGGCCAGCTCAACCGCCTGCTTGAGTGTCAGGCTCCGGATCTCGGCGGCGGCCGCCGGGAGCGGCAACACGAGAAATGTGAAAGTTGCCGCCCATACACAGGGGCGGAACAGCGTCATCCTGACCTCCTTTCCTTTCGCGGGTCGTGCAGGAGCGAACACCTCAAGTGTTGCTGCATTGTCATTGCGAGCGACCGAATAAGCCGAAGCCCAGAGCGAAGCGAAGGGGTGGAAATCCGACATGCAGTGTCGTTGCGAGGCGCAGCCCCCTCGACGCGGCTCGGGGCAGGTTCCGCAATTCCCAAGGTTCGTCGCTTCGCTCCTCGTAATGACACTCTGACCAATGCGCTTGGAGTAGTTGATAATAGGAATAGGGTTTGAAAACCGAGCGTAAGCCGATCGTCTTGCGGGGTCACTTCCGTGTGGCGATGAAGCGGAAATCTCAATGAGGTGGCCGTTGTCACGCTCCCGGTGTCAGGGAGGGGCCAGGGGTCAGAGTCCTTGTGCATCACAGGTGCCGGAAAACAGCACGGGCCGGGGACCCTCCCCGGCCCGTGCGTCGGTGCGCGTGTTCAGGCGCGCCCGGTTGGCGATCGATTAGAACTCGCCTGGGAAGATCTTCTTCACGGCTCCGTGTATCGATACACCATCGCAGATGTCAGCCTGATCGTCAAAGCCAAAGATGTTGTAGAGAGCTGTCAAGGTCCCAGTCTCGGCCTCTGACTTCTCCGTGGACGTGATCGCGCCGATATCCCGCAGATGGGGCGGCCCGAACGTGAAGCCGCTCTGGGAGACCTCGCAGGGGTCCTTGTGCCAGAGCCGGGTCACGTCGCCGACCCCGGTGGTGGCGGTGGACGTCGAGGAGAGGACGACGCCGACCAAGCCGCGGCCGGAATGGACAGCGTCGGGCGGGTTACCGACCGGCGCCTGGTTGTCGGGCCGCAGCCGGAAGCGCCACCAGGCGATCGGGGTCGAGCTCTGGATGCTGTCGCCCGGCTGGGAACCGTCGCCGACGGACTCGGCGTTATCGCTCGGATGCGCGGTGTCCGCGCTGGAGGGCGCCCCGCAGG
>JBGQJI010000173.1:0-4756 GCA_041498975.1 Methylomirabilis sp. (SeqCode) | reverse complement strand
GGGAAGAGCCTCGGAGCAAGAGCTACAAGATCCTCGATACCTCCGTGATCATCGATGGCCGCATCGCCGACATCTGCGAGACCGGTTTTCTCGAGGGGACACTCCTGATCCCGCAGTTCGTCCTGAGGGAGCTGCAGCACATCGCCGACTCATCCGATCCGCTGAAACGAAACCGTGGCCGCCGTGGGCTGGACATCCTCCAGAAGATGCAGAAGAAGGTCGATGTCCATGTCGAGATCAGCGACATGGAGTTCCCGGAGATCCGTGAGGTGGACGCGAAATTGGTCGCCATGGCCAAGGCATTTAATGCCAAGGTCGTGACGAACGATTTCAACCTGAATAAGGTGGCGGGGCTTCACGGAGTCGGGGTATTGAACATCAATGAGTTGACCAATGCGCTGAAGCCTGTCGTCCTCCCTGGCGAGGATATGCGGGTCTACATCCTCAAAGAGGGCAAAGAGTACAACCAGGGAGTCGCCTACCTGGACGACGGGACAATGGTCGTGGTGGACAACGGCCGTCGATACATCGGCCAGACCGTCGACGTCTGTGTCACGACGGTCCTGCAGACAACCGCCGGGCGCATGATCTTCTCACGTCTGAAGGAAGAGGCCGAAGCCGCCTGATTAGGAAGGGTTCAGGGTAGAGGGTTTAGGGTCTAGACAAGGCGACCGCTTGGGAATTTTGAACCCCTAGACCCTATACCCTAGACGCGAAACCCTATGATTGTTACGGCCATCGTTCCCGCAGCAGGAGAAGGGACACGGTTCGGGGGAGCGATCAGAAAACAGTTCATTGCGCTCAGCGGTCTTCCGATACTGAGCCACACGCTCAGAGCGCTGGCGGCAGCGCAAACGCTGGAGGCCGTGATCGTTGTCGTTCCGCCGGGTGAGGAATCGATTGGCCGGGAAGCACTGCGCCTTGCCGGGATAGATACTGAGACGGAGGTGGTCCCCGGAGGACGGGAACGGCAGGATTCGGTCTACAACGGATTGAAGAGGGCGAGGCCGGACACGGACCTTGTTTTGGTCCATGACGGTGTTCGCCCTTTCGTTTCCCGGGAGGTGATCCTGGCCGCCATCGAGGCCGCGAAGGAGTGGGGCGCTGCCGTGACCGCCGTGCCGGTCACCGATACGATCAAGCGAGTGGACGACGACGGCCTCGTTGTCGAGACGCCGGCAAGGGAGCACCTGTGGGCGGTGCAAACCCCGCAGGTCTTCCGATATGGGCTCCTGATGAGGGCCCACCTGGCCGTGCGGGAGCAGGGGATCGTAGCCACCGACGATGCGGCGCTGGTGGAGCGGATCGGAGTAAGGGTCAAGATTGTGAGGGGAAGCTCCGAGAACCTCAAGATCACGAGCGAGGAGGATCTGCCCTTGGCGGACCTGATCTTGCGGCGACGGATGGCCCGATGACGGTCGGCATCGGGTTCGACGCCCATCCGCTGGTGACGGGGCGCCGTCTCGTCCTTGGCGGGGTGGAGATCCCGTTCGAGAAAGGCCTGAAGGGGCACTCGGACGCGGACGTCCTGGCTCATGCGGTGATCGACGCCATCCTGGGTGCGGCGTCCGCCGGGGATATCGGCTCCTATTTTGGGACCGATGATCCCAAGTATAGGGATGTGTCGAGTCTCCTCTTGCTCGGAGAGGCATTTCGGAAGGTGGAGGCCCTTGGGTACGAGGTGGGCCACATCGACGCCACCATTATCGCGGAATCCCCGAAGCTGGGGCCGTATATCGCGCAGATGCGGACCAACCTTGCAGACATCGTTGGAGGCGCCTTCGAGGACGTGAGCGTCAAGGCGACGACGGCGAACAGGGTGGGCGTACTCGGGGCAGGGGAAGGGATCGCGTGCCTCGCCATCGCCTCGCTCAGGCGCCGCGGGACAGTGGGGTAGCATCGCGGGGATGCGAATGCCTCCAAAGATCTACAACACCTTGACCCAAAAGAAGGAGGTGCTGGAGCCGCTCGTGCCAGGAGAGGTCCGGATGTACGCCTGCGGGCCTACGGTCTACGACCGTGCCCACATCGGCCACGCGCGCGCTGCCCTCACCTTCGACGTGATCTGGCGCTACCTTGAGTACCGCGGGTACTCGGTGATCTACGTGCGCAACTACACCGACGTGGACGATAAGATCATTAACCGGGCCAGGGAGTTGGGGCACTCGTGCGACGCGCTCGCCGAGGAGCAGATCGAGGCCTATCGGCAGGATATGCGGGCCTTGGGCCTGAGAACGCCAACCGAGGAGCCCAGAGCCACGCGGCACATCCAGGAGATGGTCGCCATCATTCAAAGCTTGATCCAGAGAGGGGTGGCCTATTCCGTCGATGGCGATGTCTACTTCGAGGTCAGGCGATTCCCTGACTATGGGAAGCTCTCGCATAGAGAGCTGGAGGAGTTGCGGGCGGGGGCGAGGGTTGAGGTGGATCCTCGAAAACGTGATCCGCTCGATTTCGCTTTGTGGAAGGCGTCCAAGCCTGGGGAGCCTGCCTGGGAGAGTCCGTGGGGCCCCGGCAGGCCGGGCTGGCACATCGAGTGCTCGGCCATGTCGATGAAGTACCTTGGCGAGACCTTCGACATCCACGGCGGCGGGGCCGACCTGATCTTCCCTCATCACGAGAACGAGATCGCTCAGTCGGAATGTGCCACCGGCAAGCCATTTGCGCGGTATTGGATCCATAACGGGTTCGTGAACATTCACGCCGAAAAGATGTCGAAATCATTGGGAAACGTCCTCGCGGTCCGGGATCTTTTGAGCCACGTCAGCCCGGATGCTCTCAAGCTCTTCCTCCTCGGGACCCATTACCGGGCCCCGTTGGATTTCTCCGAGGAGGCTATGATAGGAGCCGGGAGCGCCGAGGATCGACTTCGTATCGCTCTTGATGAGCTGCAACGAATCCGCGAGACGCAGACACCCGATGAGAATTCTACGCGGGGCGGTACTCCGGCGTTGCTACACCAGATTGGCGAGGCCGAACGGGAGTTCGCCGAAGCCATGGATGATGATTTCAACACGCCCCGTGCGCTGGCTGCCATGTTTGGCTTGACTAAGCAGATCAACGTTGCCCTGAGGGAAGCCGAGCGAGCATTGGACAAACGGCTCTTCGACGCGCTCTGCGACGCCGAGGGAGCTTTGCGAAACCTGGGGTCGGTCTTGGGGGGCCTGTTTGAGGGCTCGAAGCAAAGGGTATCCTACGATATCGATATGTCGGTCAGGATCACTAAAAAGATTAAAGAGTCGGATTTCCTGGCAGCTCAGGAGGCGGTTCGGAAGACGGTTGAATGTGGACAACCCTTGCCGAAAGACGTGGTCGATCGCATTGTCGAGTACCGCATTCAGCGCCGTGATGAAAAGGATTGGGCGACTGCCGATGCGATTCGATCCTGGCTGGCCGGCGTCGGGGTGATTGTGGACGATACCTCGAAGGGGGCTCGCTGGCGCCCGAAGACCTCTGGCACATGACGAAAGAGACGCGATGGCCGAAGACGTATTGCTTGGCCCCCATGCAGTGCTGGAGGCTCTTCGCGCGGGGCGACGCAATATCGAGCAGATCCTCCTGACCAGGGAGCGGCCGGATCACCGGATCGCCGAGATCATAAAGCTGGCGAGGGCCAGGGGAGTGCCCGTCAAGCATCAGGAGCGGGGACGGCTCGGCGAATTGAGCAAAGGGCTCGCGCACCAGGGGGTCATGGCCGTGGTGAGCGAGGTCGCCTATGCGGACCCCTTCGAATTGGTCGCTCGAATCAAGGCAACGACCCAGCTCCCTTTGCTGGTGGTGCTCGACGGTATTCAAGATCCCCAGAACCTGGGGGCGATCGTCCGCTCGGGGGCGGCCGCAGGCGCGGATGGCCTCTTCATTTCGAAACATCGCGCTGTCGGGATGACGCCCGCAGTGGCGAGGGCCTCCGCCGGGGCTGCGGAGCACCTTGCTGTGGCCAGGGTTTCTGGCCTCCCGGCTTTCCTGAAATGGCTGAAGGAGCAGGGCATCTGGATTCTCGGGGCAGATCCAGGCGCCGCACGATCACTCTACGATGTCGATCTGTGTGTTCCTCTCGCCCTGGTCATCGGGGGGGAACATCGGGGAATGACCGCGTTGGTGCGGGAGCGTTGCGATCTGCTCGCGTCCATCCCCATGCGCGGGCGAATAGCCTCGCTGAATGCGGCAGCTTCCGCCGCTGTCTTCCTGTTTGAAATCCGGCGTCAGCAGGACAGCAACAAGCACCCTTCAGTGAATCAATAAAAAACTCCGAATGAGAGCGATAAGTGGTGCGGGCGTAAGTTTTTGCTTGTTTCTCCTGAAATTTGCTTGTATATTTAGCTTGCGCTTTTCGGTGAGAAAGCGTAATTTGGTCGTTTGTCTGCTGGCGTAGCTCAGTTGGCAGAGCGGCTGATTTGTAATCAGCGGGTCAGGGGTTCAAATCCCTTCGCCAGCTCCACGGCGCGAGCAGTTTGTCCTTGTGCTTTATCCATTGGACCAACTACACCTTTGAGGGGAGATACCCAAGCGGCCAAAGGGGGCAGACTGTAAATCTGCTGGCGTTGCCTTCGGAGGTTCGAATCCTCCTCTCCCCACCATTGGGGGAGGCTCTCACAGGTGGCGACAGTGAACTTCGGAGGGTCGGCTCCCATCGTCGCAGGGTCCTTTAACAGCGGAGGCGACTTCTTCAGGTCAAAGCGGGAATAGCTCAGTTGGCTAGAGCGTCAGCCTTCCAAGCTGAGGGTCGCGGGTTCGAATCCCGTTTCCCGCTCCACAG
>JBGQJI010000172.1:0-4809 GCA_041498975.1 Methylomirabilis sp. (SeqCode) | reverse complement strand
TCGCCCTCGACCCCCCCTGCGAACTCGCCTCTCGCTGTTGAACCGTGACCTTCGCCAGCTTGTGGCCCGCAGGCTATAACGCCCTATCCATTCGTGTCAAGGGAAAAATAGCCCTTTCCGTGCCGAGAAACTGCTTTGGTCCCCATGGCGCTCCAGCTCTCGATGGCAAGGGCATTGCATTCCCAGAAATGGCTTGACCAACGCCACGTGGTCTAATAATCTCACCGGCAGTTAAGGGATATGCTCTCTCCTTACCTCCCGTGGCATTCCCCTGAGAATATCTGTTCGGTTCCCAGAGAAAGGCTGTTAACGTGAGGATGCGAATCGAAGGAGCTGAGGCCCCCTCATCCGGAACATCTTCTTCCCAGGTTCCAAGGCTAAGTCGTTAGCCTGGGCGTACGAGGCGCGGATGCAAGTGAAGAAGTTTTCGTCAAAGACATGGAAATGGAGGAAGATTCTCCTGATTTTTCTCGCCTCTACGGCCTTTCTCATCATGGCCTCCGCCGCTATCCTCAGGGACGGGGGAGCCATCACCGTAAGGGCGGTTCGGATCCAGCGGCGCGAGTTACAGCTCACGATCCCCGCCACTTCCACGGGGGTTGTCGAATCGGCGATGGAGGTAAGAGTGAAAGCGGAGGTCGCGGGAAAGGTCGTTCGCATTCTCGTCGATGAGGGGGATGAGGTCCGGGCCGGGCAGACCCTCGCCATTCTGGATCAAAAGGAGGCCGACGCCCGGGTACACCTCGCCCGGAGCAACCTCCGAACGGCCGGGGCACACTTGGCCCAGATCGAAGCCGGCGTCCAGATGCTGGCGGCCCAGATTCAGACTCGAATTTCAGAGACCTCGGCAACCTTAGAAAAGGCGGCCAAAGGCTTTGAAAGGGCGAGGAGCCTCTCTGTCGATGGGGCGATTTCTCAAGAGCAGCTTGACCTGGCCAAGGCGGAGCACGAGGTCGCGAAGGCGAGCTATGAAGCCGCGTTGGCCGGTCGGGATCAACTCCTGGTAAAAACACGGGAGGTAGAGGCGGGGAGGGCCGCCGTAGGGCAAGCGGAGGCGTCCCTACGACTGGAAGAGGTCAGCCTGGCCAAGACCGTGATCCTCTCCCCCATCGACGGTTTGGTCACCAAGAAACATGTCTCCGCAGGGGAGGCGGTAGGACTTGGTGGAGGCCCTTTCTTTACCTTGGGCGAACCCATATTGACGCTCGCGAACCTTGACCAACTTTGGATCAAGGCCACGATCGACGAGGTCGATTCCTCCAAGGTAAAGCTGAACCTCCCCGCCCGGGTGACCCTGGACGCCTTTCCGGGAAAGCGGTTCGTGGGGAAAATCATGAAGATTTCGCCTGCCGTCTCCAGAGAGGGTCAGGAGGCCAGGACCGTCACCATCCGCATCGCTGTGGACGAAGCCCATGGGCTCCTCAAGCCGGGCATGTCGGCCGATGTGGAGGTGGTCGTCGCGTCTCTTCCCGGCGCCCTCTCCTTGCCGAGCGAGGCGATCGTGAAACGGGAGGGCAGGAGCTTTGTGTACGTCATCCAGGAGGGAAGGGCAAGGCTTCAGCCGGTGACGGTCGGGGAGTCGAGCTCGAATTTGACCGAGATCACGGGAGGGGTCCGAGAAGGGGAGCTGGCGATCCTCGCGCCTGCTGCACTGGGCCTGAAGGACGGGGCCCGGGTGAAGGCCGATGAAGTCGAGGTACGATCATGATCAAGATCGAGGAGGTGAGAAAGGTCTACCAGCTTGGCGGCTCGAACGTAGAGGCCCTCCGAGGTGTGAGCTTCAGGGTGGACGCAGGAGAGTTCGTGACCATCCAGGGTCCCTCCGGATCAGGAAAGTCCACGCTCCTCAATATCCTGGGTTGCCTCGATCGTCCGACCTCCGGGAGGTATATCCTTGAAGGGACGGAGGCAGGCGACCTGGACGATGATGCGCTGGCTTTCTTGCGAAACCAAAAGATCGGCTTCGTCTTCCAGACGTTCAACCTTCTACCGCGCCTGACCGCTTTGAAGAACGTGGAGCTGCCGCTTCTCTATGGCGGTGTCCCGCGACAGGAGAGGCGAAAGCGGGCCCTCGCCGTCCTCGGAGCGGTAGGCCTCCTCCCTCGAGGCGCGCATCGGCCAAGGGAGCTTTCCGGAGGCGAGCAGCAGCGGGTGGCCATCGCCAGGGCCATGGTCAACCGGCCGGCCATGCTGCTCGCCGACGAGCCGACGGGAAACCTGGACAGCCAGGCGGCAGAGGAGATCCTGGACCTCTTCGACACGCTGAACAGGTCCGGAACCACCGTAATCGTCGTGACCCACAACCCAAAGGTGGCCGAGAGGGCCCGCCGCATCCTATGCCTCCAGGATGGCCTGCTGCCGAAGGACGAGATCGTCCAACGTCCGGGGGCCGAAGCGAAGGCCGACATCCGACCTCACGGGGCCATATGAACCTCCTGGAAGCGATCCGGTCCGCCCTCGAGGCGTTGGCTGCGAATAAGGCGCGCTCCACTCTCGCCATGTTGGGGGTGATCATCGGGGTGGCCGCGGTCACGCTCTTGATCGCTCTGGGACAGGGGGCGAAGACCTACATTGCCAGAGAGTTCGACCGCCTCGGAGCGAATCTTCTCATCGTCCGACCAGGAAAGACCGAGGGGTCCGGCGGATTCCTCATCACCTCCTCAAGCACCACCAGGAAGCTTACCTATGACGATGCACTGGCCTTGAAACGGAAGGTTTCCCTCCTCGAAGAGGTGGTGCCTGCGATTATCGGCTCTGCAAGAATCAAATATCTGAACAGGAGTCGGAACGTGAGGGTTCAAGGCGTGACCCCCGGCAACCGAAACCTGTTCCACCTCCAGGTGGAGATGGGGTCTTTTCTGACTAACCAGGATGTCGAAGCCAGGCGGCAGGTGGTGGTCCTGGGAGCGAAAGTACAACGGGAACTCTTTGGCGATGACGCCTCCCTGGGGCGGATGGTGACACTCGAGAATGTCCGCTACCGGATCATCGGGGTCATAGGACCGAGGGGTGAGTTGTTAGGACTCGACTTGGACGATACCGTTTTTGTCCCTGTCCGAACGGCGCAGATCCTCTTCGGGATGAATCACATCCATGAAATCAGGGCATCCGTCGAGACTCCCGCCCTGGTGGACCAGGCATCCGAGCAGATCAAAGCGGTGCTCTCCAGGAGACAAAGCCATCAGGAGGACTTCCACATCATCAGCCAGGGAGCTGTGCTCTCGACCTTGGCGAGGGTTGTCGACGTTCTGACGGCGCTTCTTGCCGGAATCGCGGGGATTTCCCTCTTAGTGGGAGGGATCGGGATCATGAATATCATGCTGGTTTCAGTGATCGAGCGTACCCCCGAGATCGGCCTCTGCAAGGCGGTCGGAGCGAGGAGACGGGATATCCTTCTTCAGTTCTTGGTGGAATCCGTGACCTTGAGCGTCATGGGCGGGATCGTGGGCATCATTGTAGGGGTCACGGGCGCTGGTCTCATCCCCCGCTTCTTCGCCAACGCTCCAACGGAGGTTCCCTTCTGGTCCATTCTCATAGCCTTCACCTCCTCCGCCGTGGTCGGGATCTTCTTCGGCACATACCCGGCCCGGAAAGCCTCGCTCCTTGATCCGATTGCTGCCCTTCGGCATGAATAGGAGGGGACTGAATTGCCCTGGAGATGCCTGTGGGCAGGGATCTCGCCCGACCCAGCTTCTCCTTGTGTATCGCGGCTCGATCTCCTGCCCCTGTACGTCTCAAGGGCACATTGCTTCCGGTGATCGATCTTTATCCGTGTTGTTTCTTGCACCTCGTGGAAAAGTGGGATGACGATCATTAGGATCGGGGGGTGATTCCGGCTCAGCGACTTGCCGACATAGGCACACGTCCGAATGGCTCCAGACCTACCAACGTTGACCTGTTCATTAGCGGCTGGCTCGCCCAGGACCTACGTTGCCGCTGCACAACACGGTCAGCGTCCCGCTTGCCGCAATCGCCACATTAAGTCCTCAAAGAAATCGGCCAATTGTTGTGTTGGAGAGATCGCCCCATTCGGGGTAGCATATGTCGCAACTTAGGACCTCGAGGTAATCCCCTGTCCCCATGTAAGGCCCAGAGAAAATAGACGAGGTCGGTGATGGGCGGCTGGCCCGGTCGGTCGTGGCTGCAGGTGTGAGGCCTGAGTCCTCTCGCGCGTGAGCACAGGAGAGATGATGGAACCCACCACGCTACAGCGCTGGGCAGACCGACAGACCGCCGGGAACTCGCGATTGTGGGCGCCAACTATCTGGTTGGGAATGGACGCCTTTGCGTGGTTACGCCTGCTTGCCCGCAATCGTTTTGCCATCGGATTGCCCTATGTCCACGTTGCCTGCGTGAATCTCATTGTTGGCCTCTTCAATACTCTGCTGCGATGGGTCCAGACCGTGTTGTACGGCCGGCGCGTCGCGCGGACCGCGATCACCAAACCACCGGTGTTTATCATAGGGCACTGGCGCTCCGGGACGACGCTGCTGCACGAGTTGCTCTGCGTGGATGAGCGGCATACGTACCCGACCACGTACGAATGCTTCGCTCCCAGTTACTTTCTGATTTCCGAGGACCTTGCGAATCGGTGGCTGCGCTGGTTGCTCCCATCCCACAGGCCGGTGGACAACATGGCCATGGCCTGGGGTAAGCCTCAAGAAGATGAGTTTGCCCTTTGCAACCTTGGACAACCGTCACCCTATCTGGCGGTCGCCTTTCCGAACCGCCCACCGCAGTTCCGGCAACATCTCGATGTGGACGGCTTAAGCCCTAGGGCACTGAAAAGTTGGAAACGGGTCTTTGTCC
>JBGQJI010000171.1:0-4812 GCA_041498975.1 Methylomirabilis sp. (SeqCode) | reverse complement strand
GAGATGGTCACGGCCATAGAATCGGCTCCGGGCGCGGGCTGCGTGGGTGGCAAGCTCCTGCTTGGCGATCCTCAACTCGACGGGAGCCCGGGAGGCAAAGAGCCGCCGATCCTGGACAGCACCGGTCACCTGATTTTCCGGAGCCGGCGGATCATCGACCGGGGGCACGGCGAGCCGGACGTGGGCCAGTATGAAAAGGCTGAAGAGGTCTTCAGTATCTGCGGGGCCGCCGTTCTCTATCGTAGGGCGATGCTGGAAGAGGTCCGAATCGATGGAGAATATTTCGACGAGGACTTCTTCGCCTACAAGGAGGATGTGGACATCTGCTGGAGGGCCCAGTTGTTCGGATGGAATTCCCTCTACACCCCCTTGGCGACTGCCTATCACCTGAGGGGCTGGAAGAAGCGGGATGACCGTCGGAAGGTGCCCTGGATCCGGAAGTATCACTCTTTCAAAAATCACTACTTGATGATGATCAAGAATGAGCTCCCCGCCCTCTTCTGGCGTGATTTCTTCCCGATCCTTTGGCTTGGAGTGCGCGCAATGGCCTACATCTCTCTGATGGAGCCTGCCCTCTGGAAGTCTCTGCTGGATCTCAAGCAATATTGGCCACGGGCCCGTCACAAGCGTCGGATCATTATGCGGCAGCGCCGGACCTCCGCCGGGCAGATGGGCCGATGGTTCGTCTGAGACAAGGACATCAGATTGGGTGTCATTGCTTCTAAAGTCCCCCTCACCCGCACCCTCTCCCCCAGAATGGGGGCGAGGGGCCTTTCATGCCTATGGGTGTGCCGCAGGCACATGAGGTATTGCGAGGGAACACAGTGACCGAAGCAATCTCACGAAAGACGGGATTGCTTCGCGGAGTTTACACTGAGCACATTCGTTTCCCTCAGTGCAGGCTGCGTGAATGTGCTCGCAATGACGATATGAAGAGATGTCGTGTGTCTGCCATAGTCCCATGATCGCGGAGGCGAAGATTGCCCTCGTTCACGACTGGCTCACGGGTATGCGTGGCGGCGAGCACTGCCTGGAGGCCCTCTGCGAGCTTTTCCAGGGCGCGGACCTCTTCACGCTCCTGCACGTGAAGGGAAGCGTGTCGGAGACGATCGAACGCCGGCGGATCTATACGTCGGCCATCCAATCCATGCCCTTCGCCTCGCGCCGCTACCGCTACTACCTTCCATTGTTCCCGTGGGCTGTTGAGCGTCTGGCCCTTGATGGGTACGATCTAATCCTGTCCGACAGCCACTGCGTGGCCAAGGGGGTGAGGGTTCCGCCAGGGGCTCTTCACCTCTCCTATGTCTACACCCCGATGCGCTACATCTGGGATATGCATCATGCCTACATTGCCCCTGGACGGATGGGCCCGCTCTCACGGCCCATGCTTCGGGCCCTCGCCGGCCGCCTGCGGCGATGGGACCTCGAGGTCAACGACCGGGTGCATCACTTTGCGGCCATCTCTCGGCACGTGGCAGATCGGGTCCGACGCCACTATGGGCGGGAGGCCGAGGTGATCTATCCTCCGGTGCAGACCGCCCGCTTTCGCCTCGTTGACCGGATCGACGACTACTACCTTGTGGCCGGCGCCCTTGCCCCTTACAAGCGAGTCGATCTCGCCATCGAGGCGTTTAACCGCCTCCGGCGGCGGCTCGTGATCGTGGGCGAGGGCCAGGAGGATCGTCGCCTGCGGCGCATCGCCGGCCCCACGATCGAATTCCTGGGGTGGCGTCCGGACGGCGAATTCGCCGAGCTGCTCGCCCGCTGCCGCGCGCTGGTCTTCCCCGGGGAGGAGGATTTCGGGATCCTCCCGGTAGAAGCAATGGCCAGCGGGCGTCCAGTGATCGCATATGGCAGGGGCGGCGTCACCGAAACGGTCGTCCCAATCAACGGTGCGGAGTGCGGAGTGCGGAGTGCGGAGTGCGGAGGATCGCCTGTTCTTTCCGGCACCTCGCACCTCGCACCTCGCACTCCCACGGGCGTTTTTTTCTACGATCAGACGGTCGAGTCGTTGATCGGTGCAATCGATCTCTTTGAGCGGCGCTTCGATCGGTTCGATCCTGAGGCGCTTCGGGCTCACGCGCTTCCCTTTGATCGGTCGCGGTTCGAGAAGCGGATGGCTGCCTTCGTCGCCGAGCACTATGAACGCTGGAAAAGTGAGGGGCGAGACCGCGAGCGACCATGCTGAAGCGACACAGCCAGTTTCTTGAAAGCCTGATGCTGCTGTCCGATCTGCTGGCGATCTCCGCGAGCTGGATCGCTGCGTACTACCTACGCTTTTACTGGGGTCCGGTTCCGGTCTACCTGGGCGTCCCCGGAATCCGCCCATATCTGGCGCTGCTGGCCGTGATCATCGTCGTCTGGGGCGCTGCCTTCAAGGCCTTTGGACTCTACCGACCCCGGCGGATCTCCTCGCGCCTTGCAGAGGTGAGCGACATCGCCCAGGCATGTACACTGGCCGTCCTGATCCTCGTTGCCATCACGTTCTTTTTTAAGCAGTACGAGTTCTCGCGATTGGTGATCCTCTATTTCTGGATCTTCAGTATCCTGTCGGTAAGCCTTGTCAGGGGTTCCTTCCGAGAGGCGTTGCGCTTCGTCAGGCGCCGCGGCTACAATCTCCGCCATATCCTGATCGTCGGGGAGGGGGCGTTGGCCCGAAAGCTCGTCGAGAGGATCCGCGCACGCCCGGAATTGGGTCTTCGCATCGTGGGGCTCCTGGTCGGAGATCCAAAGATGGTGGGGGGAGAGGTGGAGGGACTCAGAGTCCTGGGCACCTACGAGCAGGCTGTGGAAATCGTCGGGGAGTTAAGGATCGACAAAGTGTTCATCGCCATCCCGTTGGAAGCGTACGGTCGGATGGAAGGGATCCTCCGAAGCCTTGAAGAGGGGATCGTGGACATCAACGTCGTCCCGGACCTTTACCAGTATATTACCCTGCGGGGAGGGGTGGAAGAGTTCGAGGGCCTTCCCCTCATCAGCCTGCAGGACTCCCTCTCTTACGGCTGGAGTCTGGTCGCGAAGCGGGCGATGGACATCGCCTTGTCCAGCATCGCCCTCCTGATCACGGGGCCGCTGCTGCTGCTCCTTGCAGCGGCCATCAAGCTGACGTCGCCCGGCCCGATCCTCTACCGTCAGGAGCGGATGGGCCTCGACGGAAACACCTTCCAGATGCTGAAATTCCGGTCGATGAGGGCGGACGCCGAGGATGACACCGGGGCGGTCTGGGCTGCCCGCGACGATCCTCGCAGGACGGCGATCGGTGCCCTGCTCCGTCCGACCTCACTGGACGAGCTGCCACAACTGATCAATGTCCTCAGAGGGGAGATGAGCCTGGTGGGTCCCCGCCCTGAGCGTCCGGTCTTCATCGAGGAGTTTCGGAAGCGGATCCCCCGCTACATGCTCCGACACAAGGTGAAGGCGGGGATCACAGGATGGGCCCAGATCAACGGGTGGAGGGGCGACACCTCTCTGGAGAAGCGGATCGAGTGCGATCTGTTCTACATCGAGCACTGGTCGTTGCTGTTTGATCTGAAGATACTCTGGTTGAGTCTGTGGCAGGGGTTCATCCACCGAAATGCCATGTGATAGAGGGTACAGGGTGTAGGGTATAGGGTCTAGGGTAGAGGGGATAAGGTAGAGCAGGTCATGGATGACAAGCCGAGTTTTCTACACCCTATACCCTAAACGCTATACCCTGCTGTGCGAGGGAGATCCGTGAGAATTCTGGTAACGGGAGGGGCGGGATTTATCGCGTCGCACGTGGTGGACGCGTTGGTGAAGGAAGGTCATGAGGTGGCCGTGGTGGACGACCTCTCGATGGGCAAGCGGGAACAGGTCCATCCTTCGGCCCGCTTGTACCGGGTGGATATCCGGCAGCGAGAGGCCCTAGAGAGGGTCTTCCGCGCCGAGCGCCCGGAGCTGGTCAACCATCACGCGGCCCAGGGCAACTTGCGCCGGTCGATGACCGAACCGTCCTTCGACGCTTCCGTGAATATCATCGGCTCGCTGATCCTGATCGAGCTGTCTCTTGCCTACGAGGTCAGGAAGTTCATCTACATCTCCTCGGGAGGCGCGGTTTACGGCGAGCCCCAGCGCTTGCCCGTTGACGAGCTTCACCCGATCCGTCCGATGTCCGCCTACGGGGTGAGCAAATCCACCGTGGAGGAGTACCTCGATCTCTTCCGCGAACGACCGCGGTTGGACTACACGGTCCTTCGGTATGCCAACGTGTACGGCCCGCGCCAAAACCCTGCCGGCGAGGCCGGCGTCGTGGCGATCTTCAGCCGCCAGATGCTCGCCGGGGAGCGTCCGACGATTTTCGGCGACGGCACCAAGACCAGGGATTACGTCCATGTGGATGATGTCGTCCGGGCGAACCTCCTGGTGATGGCCGAGGAAAGGACCGCCGGTCGGGTCTATAATCTGGGCCTCGGACGTGAGGTCAGCGATCGGCAGATCTTCGAGCTGGTCCGTTCTGCGGTGGGCTACGAGTCGGAGCCGATCCTGGCGGCTAAACGTCCCGGGGAGATCGATCGGATCTGCCTGGACGCCTCACGCGCCAAGGCTGAGTTCGGCTGGGGACCGACCATTCCCCTTGAGGAGGGGATCGCTCTCACCGTGGCGTTTTACCGGAGTGAGAGGGCGAGCGTGTCGTCGCGCGAAAAGAAGCAATTGAATTTCCCCCCAGCATGATCGGAAAGTTTTCGGGAGCGACCTATCACAAACGCATTAGGTGTTGTTCCTTTGTCATTGCCCAGAAAGTCCCACCGCCCGCGTCTTTGGTAGGAGTGGTGGGACTAAGCAATCTACACT
>JBGQJI010000170.1:0-4834 GCA_041498975.1 Methylomirabilis sp. (SeqCode) | reverse complement strand
CCAACGAAATTCCGGAGATCGCGTTGGTGCCTGACATCAGCGGCGTATGGAGCAGCGGCGGCACCCGCGTGATGACCTGATACCCAACGAACGCCGCCAGCACGAAGACGTACAGGCCGAACAGGATCTCCTCCGGCATCAGGCCCCTCCCCTCGCGGACAGCAGCTCCTTGACTTTCGCATGCACGATCTCCCCTCCATGGGTGATCACGCACCCCCGCGTGATTTCATCCCGGAAGTCGATCTTCAGCCCACTGTCGCCCATGAGGTGCAGGAGCAGCTTCTCCATATTTCGCGAGTACATCTGGCTCGCGTGGACCGCCATGCGGCTGGGGAGGTTCAGGAAACCGAGGATGGCTACCCCGTGCCTTACTACTTCAGTGCCGGGCTCGGTCAGAGCGCAATTGCCGCTCTGTTCCGCCGCGAGGTCCACAATCACCGATCCCGGCCTCATAGCCTTGACCATTTCCTCTGTGATCAAAATGGGCGCCCGCTGTCCGGGGATGAGCGCCGTCGTAATGCAGACATCGGACTTGGCGATGTGCCGGTGGATGAGGTCTGCCTGTCGCCGCTTGTACTCTTCAGAGACCTCCTTCGCGTAGCCGCTCTCCGTCTGAGCGTCCTCGGCCATGTCCACCTCGACGAACTTCGCCCCAAGGCTCTCCACCTGCGCCTTGACGACCTTACGAACGTCAAAAGCTTCCACCGCGGCCCCGAGCCGCTTGGCAGTCGCCACGGCCTGCAGCCCGGCGACGCCCGCTCCCAGGACGAGCACCTTGGCCGGCGCGATCGTGCCCGCCGCGGTCATGAGCATCGGGAAGAACTTCGGGAGCGCCTGGGCAGCCATGATGACTGCATAGTACCCCGCAATGGTGGACTGGGAGCTTAGGACATCCATCATCTGCGCAAGGGTGGTGCGGGGGATGCTGTCCACGGCAATCGCCGTGATCTTGCGGGCTGCAATCATCGTCACGAGGTCGGGATAGAGGAGAGGATAGAGCGGGCTGACGAGCGCGGCCCCCTCCCGGATCTTCGCGATCTCCGCCGGAGTAGGGCGATGAATCTTCACTACGACATCTGACCCGGCGAGGAGCGACTCCACGGAATGTTCTATTGTGGCACCGGCCTCCTTGTACTCCTCATCGGGAAAACGGGCGCCTTCCCCGGCACCCGACTCCACCAACACCTCGATCCCCTTCTTGACCAACCGCTTGACGGTCTCGGGGACGATGGCGACCCGCTTTTCTCCGGGCTCGGTCTCCTTCGGCACTGCGAGCTTCATCTATCGATCCTCTCCGAAAAGCCTCGGCAAGAGCTCAGCGCGCGCGACCACCCCAATAGATGAACCAAGACCTCGCCCCCTCGACAGGGCGAGGTCCCAACAGAACCTCACATCCCAGAAGGGCAATGCCCCTCTCGCTCACGGGGGCGCAGCCTACTAGAGGCGGACGCCGCCTGTCAAGGCAAAACTGGCATTGACAGGCCGAAGCGGCGAGGATTTGCGGGACTTAGGTTGGCAGAATGTAGCACAACGATGCACAGAGGCGCAACCCCCGCGCAACTGAATGACGCACGCTTGGAGGATAGCGAAGAAAAGAGAAAGGAGGGGAGGAGAGGAAAGGCTATAGCCCGTAAGCGATCGTGGCTCCTGAGCCCAGTAAGCGCGCCAAGGGCCAAACATAGGGCAAGGCGAACCGGTTCATCTTCGCGCAGTGACCGGAGGGCCCCTTGCTTCAGCTTCTCGTACTCTGCTTGGGCCTCAATACCACTTGGGGCAAGTGTAGATTACGGGGGTGTAATCTGCACCACCGAGCCTTAGATATTGGCCTTGGGCACGCCCTTCCCTCCTTCGCGCACATAAGGCTGGGGCCTCGCTCGTTGAGCCACGCGGCCCTCGAAGGTCAGAAGAAGGTGTGGCATATGGGGCAATCGAAGAAGGCGCTCACGCTCTTGTTGGTCGTCATCACGAGGGTGCAGGTCCCGTGCGTGCGGCTATCTCTCCTGCCGACCGCCGCGCAGTCGCCCCCCCAACCGAGGAAGTCGTCCTTGATAAAAAATAGGAAGTCGCTCTCGGCCGTCAGGGTGACCGTCGTCCCTAGGGCGAAGGCCGTGCCGCAGTTCGGCCCACCGTTAGTCCCCTGGGGGTTGACCGTCACCGACCCTCCCGCGTCGACGGAGACTGACAAGCAGACGGTCGGCGTACAGCTCCCCGCCGGGAACAGGTGCTGCTGGACCGCCTGAAACTCCGCTGAGGCGGCGAACTGGGCCACGAGCTGGTCCCGCGTCACCGTCCCCTGGGTCAGCGGGGTCACAAAGCTGGTGTGGCCGCCCGCATCGGGGACGCGGCCCAGGAAGACCCGGTAGAGCAGCGTGACGAACTCCGTGTTCGTGGTGTGGCGCGCCTGAAACTCCGGCGAGGCTAGCAGGGTCTGGACGGCGGGCAGGGTGGTGCAGGCACGGTGGGCCTCGGCGACGAAGCCTTGTAGTCCCGCCGGGTCCGGCCCCCGGCCAAGGATGCGGACGTAGAGGGTGGTGACGAAGGCGTTCAGGGGGTCCTGGGGCGGCAGGAAGCTCGCCTGGGCTTGAAACTCCTGCGAGTCCATGAAGATATCGAGGAGGTTGTCGCGGGTGAGCTGCCCCAACTGGAGGCTCGTCAGGAAGGCGCTGAAGCCATCCGGGTCCGGGTCCCGGTTGAGGAACGTCTGGTAGCAGATGGCGAGGAACTGCGCATGGTCCGTGTTGCGGGCGAGAAACTCGGCGGAGTGGAAGAACGCGAGGACGGTCGGGACGACGGAGCCGAATTGGGTTATCCGCTGAACGAAGGCCTGCAGGCCGGCTGCGTCCGGCTCGCGGTTGAGCACTTGTTCGTAGAGGCGCGTAACGAAGACCGCGGACGTAATGGTGTCAGTGGTGATCCGCCCGATCTTGTTGGCAGTCTCCTCGATGAACCAGAGGGCCCCGTCAGGGCCGGCGGTGATGCCATGTGGAAAGCTACTCCCCGTGGGGATGGAGAACTCGATGATGGCCCCGGCCGTGGTAATCCGCCCGATCTTGTTGCCACCCTGCTCGGTGAACCAGAGGGCCCCGTCCGGGCCGGCGGCGATACCTTCCAGTTGACTGCCAGGCGTGGGGAGGCTGAACTCCGTGATGGCCCCGGCTGTGGTGATCCGCCCGATCTTGTTGGCAGCGCCCTCAGTGAACCAGAGGGCCCCGTCAGGGCCGGCGGCGATGTCTATTGGCCGGCTGTGCGCAGTCGGGATGCTGAACTCCGTGATGGCCCCGGCGGTGGTGATTCGCCCGATCCTGTTACCATTGAGCTCGGTGAACCAGAGGGCCCCGTCCGGGCCGGCGGCGATACCTTGTGGAAAGCTGCTTGCCGTGGGGATCGGGAACTCGGTGATGGCAGCGGCCTGCCCCACGCCAACAAGCCCCGCACACCAGACGGCCAAGACCGCCACCAGCGCGCCCCTCGTGCGCCAGAACGGTCCCAGGAACCGCCTCGTACTTGGCAGCCCACTCGCTTCCCGAGTCACAGGAGCCATCGCTCTCCGTCGCCGTTCATTCCCCAGCCCGCTCCGGCGCTGTTCTCCAGTTGTGGCCATGGTTCCCTTCATCTCTACCGGGACCTCATTGCCTCCAGACCACGATCACGCGCTCTCCAGCGTGCCAAGCTTCCAGTGGGCCTCCCACCATTACGGGACCCGCGGGTTTCAACCACAAACCTCCACGTCGCCGAGTGTAGGTTACGGGGGTGTAATGTTCATGGGCGGCCGCCCACCGACCTCAGGAGGAAAGCGATGTGCTACCATGGGGCGGAGTCGGGTGAAGGTCGGCACACCAAGTGACGGTCCAGCCCCTCCGGGAGGCGGCATGACGTGATGATCGTCGTTCCAGGGCTGCTTTCTGGTTAATCTACACTGGAGGGCGGACTGACTACCGGCCCGGCCCCCCGCCATTCCAAAGGCCACCAGGCGGCGCTCAGAGGTCCGCAGGCACCGGCCCGCCCCTGATCACATGCTTCAAATGACCCAGTGACCACTCCACCTAGCCGCCCCTCACGGCGCGTTGTTGTCGAGGTTCGTGCAGCCCCCACCTGTCTCGTCGAGATTCGTGCTGCCGTTGCCCATCGCCGTGAGCCTCAGGACATTGCTGGGACAGTTGAGGATCACCCCATCAAACCCGTTGGCGTCGGCCTTGGTATCGGTGACGGTGTTGGAGCCGCCGTTAATGAAGATCCCGGCGTCCCCGTTGCGTTTGGCCGTGGTATAGGCGATGGCGTTGGAGCCGCCACTCATGCCGATCCCACCGAACGTATTGTGGTTGGCCCGGCTGCTGGCCACCGTGTTGGAGCCGCCGCCGAGCTCCATCCCGTTGCCCCCGTTGCCGGTGGCCTTGCTGCTGGCTACCGTGTTGGAGCCGCCGGTAATGAAGATCCCGGCGAACCCGTTGCCGTTGGCGAGGCTGCTGGCTACCGTGGAGCCGCCGCCGAGCTCCATCCCGGCGATCCCGTTGCCGCTGGCCGTGGTATCGGTGACCGTGGCGGGAGAGCCGGCGATGATTCCAGTTCCCACGTTCTGCGAGACGTGCATCCCCTCGATCGTGATGAGGGAGCTCACGAACAGGTTGATGCCCTGAAAGAAGTTCGTGATCGTCCCATGGGTGACGATGATCCCCGAGCGCGAGACCCCGCCGTCCGTGATCCCGGCCGTGAACTCCTTCAATATCGTGTCGTGGGATGAGGTACAATGAAGCATATGCGTTCAGGCATCACCCTTATCGAGATCGTGGTCACGATGTCACTCATCGTTATTTTGACGTCAGTCTATTTCATGGTG
>JBGQJI010000169.1:0-5079 GCA_041498975.1 Methylomirabilis sp. (SeqCode) | reverse complement strand
GGGTCCGTTGCCCGGATGATCTCAATCAGGTACCCCCGATCGTACACGTGCGCGACGAGAGGCACGACCTTGACCCCTTCAATCATCGTCCCTCCCATTTATCGAGTAGGCTTTCGTCCCATCCGATCAGGCTTTGAATGCTCTGAAACAGCTCGCCTTCACCTGCATGCACCCGCGCCGATCTCGCCAGTCGCCTCGATCAGCCGGGCAAGGATGTCAATGAAGGTTTTAGCGGACCGCCGTCCTCGCGTGGCGCAACGCGTGATAGATCCGCTCCAGCTCCTCAGCATGCCGCTTCATCGATGTCACGGGCGGAATCCGGGCGCGAAGCCGGTCCAGAAGCGCGCGATCCTCGATCAATCGGATGAGGACCCGCCGCAGATCCCGGGGGTCCCCGACCTGAAAGAGCAGCCCATTGACGCCGTCCTTCACCAGCTCGGCCATCCCGCCGATATTCGAAGCGACGACAGGCACCCCGCCCAGGAACGCCTCCTGGATGGTCAACGGCGAGTTTTCGTACCAGATGGAGGGAACGACCATCACATCGATCCCCTCCAGGACACTCGCGATCTCCTCGTGACGGAACCCCCCCATCAGACGAACGCCGGAGTTGCTGATCAACCCCCTGAGGTGCTCCGGGTACGACTCGTAGAAGTGGTACGGGACGAAGTCGCCGTAGATCTTCAGCTCGGCGTCCTCCTGCCGGATGCCATCAAACGCCTCGGCCAGGACGTGGGCCCCCTTCGACACCATGAGGTTCCCGATGTAGCCGAAGCGCAGCCGCGCCGAGGGCTCTCGCCGATATCCGTTAAAGAGGCCGTCCTGATACCCGTTGCGAAGAAGCATGACCTTCTCCGGCGGGATCCCGAACTGGATGAACCGTTTCCGCAACGACCACGAGGGCGCGATGAACAGGTCAACCTGAGCAATGAGCGCGCGGAAGTGCCGGAGCCGTTCCTCAACCTGGAAGGCCATCTCCGGGTCGAGCCGAAGCTCGTCCGCCGAATGCCACAACTGGAGATGCTCATTGACGGGCCGGTACGGCGCGAGCCTCGGGGTCAGGCATTGCAGGCAGCCGGGCACCGACGGCCCGTTGCAACGCTTCAGCTCCGGCGTCAAGAGCTGTCCCAGATGGCACATCAACCAGTAGTCGTGAAGGGTATACACGACGGGAATTCCCCGCGCCCTCGCCTCCTCGAGCATCGTTGTGGAAAGACAGGTCAGGTGGTGGACATGCAGGATATCGGGCTGCACCTCGTCCAGGACCTTCCCGAACTCACGGTCAACCAGCGTGTCGCGATAGGTTCTCTCAAAGGAATCCGCCTCTCGCAACGTATGATTGAGCTTGTACACCGGGAGGCCCTGGTACGTGTCCTTCACGACGGCGTATTCGGGCAGGGCGGGATCGGCGATTCGATAGAACACGCTGACCTGCCTTCGCGCCATGAGCTCCTGACAGAGCGCAAGGAGGTAGAACTCGGATCCCCCCACGCTCTGTGGGGGGAAGGTATGGATGATCTGGATGATATTCATGTGCGCTCCGTCTCCGCCGGGCCCGCGGTCAAAGCTTCGCGGCGCGGGGGCGCGAGAGCCGCTCCATCAGCGCCTGTAGCTTGAATGCCGGTGTCCGCTGGAGCGCGGCGATCTGCTGCGTGAGGCGGTCGTTCTGCTCGCGGAAGTGGGCGAGCTCCTGCGTGAGGCGATCGCTCCGGGTGCGGGAGTGGGTGAGATCCTGCGTGAGGCGTTCTCTCTCCTGCCGGGCGTCGGTCAGCTCCTGCGTGAGCCGGTCGGTCTGGTCGCGGGAGTGGGTCAGCTCGATGGTAAGCCGGTCGGTCTGCTCGCGGGAGTGGATCAGCTCCTGCATGAACCGGTTCGTTTCCTCTCTGAGAAGGCTGAGCTCCCGCGCGAATTGCTCCCCCGCCTCCCGGGACGAGGTGAGCTCCTGCATGAGGCGATCCCGCTCTTCCCGCGCGTGCGCGAGTTCCTGCGTCAGCCGGTCGGTCTCCTGCTGGAAATGAGCCAGACGGGTCGCCTGCTGCTCCCTCTCACGGACACTGACCTCTTCGAGGCGGCGCACCTCAGCCGTCAGCTCTTCCAGCTTTGCCTCCCGTGCCGTGACCTGTCGCACGGCGTGTTCCAGGAGGCGAGGGTAGTTGGCCGAACGGAACCGCTTGGGGCGATGGCCCGCCAGGGCTTCCTCATAAATTCGCTCTAGCTCTTCCACATGCACCTCCATGGGTGGGCTGGGCGATGGGGGAATCGCCGCCCGAAGCAGGTCGAGTAGCTCCGGTTGGTCAAGGATCTCCATGATTCGGGCCGCGAGGCCGGCGGGGTCCTCGGCGGGGAAGACCAGACCCGCGGGCCCCGCCCGTTCCGGCAAGGCGCCGCGGTCCGGCACGATCACCGGGAGCCCGCAACGGAACGCCTCGTCGAGCACAAAGGAGTACGACTCGTGCGCGAGCGAGGGGAAGACCACGAGATCGAGATCGGCACGCGCAAGGTCCGCGGGGCTGTAGGGGCCGTGAAAATTCACCGGAAGCCCTGCCGCTGCGGCCTCAAGCCGGGCCTGGTACCAGGAGGGAGCATTCCCTCCGTAGAGGTGGACCTCGACGCGGCTGTGATCCGGTAGACGGCGGACCGCCTCGATCAAAAGGTGCGGCCCCTTGTGGGGCAACAGATGCCCCCAGTAGCCGATCTGGAGCGGCCGCCGGGGGAACCCCCCTGCCGGCCTCGTGGGGCGAGCAGGCAGCTTCACAATGCTTCCGTGGGGAAGCACGCGCAGCCGGTCTCCGACCGACCCCAGGACCTTCTGCAGGAGCGCCTTCTGCGCCCAAGAGGGAACCAAGAGACAGGCAGCCATCTCAAGCTCCCGCGTCAGCATCTCGACCCGAAGGGTAACGGCTTCCGCGATTTCCGCGTCGTCCTGCCACGCTTCGCGCTCCGCGCAATTCAGGCAGAGCGCCGGCGAGGATGGTTCCGTACAGAAGACGCCCTCTCGCGTAAACCGCAACCCCCTGGGACACGTGAGCCACAGGTCATGCAGGGTGACGACCGCAGGGATCCTCTGCTCCGCGCACAGCCCGACGATGTTGGCCGTGAGCTGCATCCAGTGGTGAACATGGACCAGTTCGGGCCGCGCAAGGGTGAGGAACCGGCGAATCAGAAGCTCAGCCGACGGATCATAGGCCCGCGTCCAGTGCTGCCGATGCCGCAAGGGCAAGGCGCTTGCGTATCGGGCCAGGCACATCCCATCGTGCTCGCTCACGACAAGCCGAGGCTCGAGCGGGCTCTCCTCGGTTCCGGCCAGCATGGCGCACTCGTGACCACGAGCCATGAGCGCTCGGGCGATTGCCGCCGTGTAGGCCTCCGTTCCGCCGACCTCCTGCGGCATCGCCCTATGGACCACCTGCAGGATCCTCATGCCCGTCTCCCTCGCCTGGAACGCCTCCACGTACCTGGCCGCCGGCATGTCGGCGCCCTAATACAAACGCACTAAAACAAGTGTCTTTGCGAGGCGTAGCCCCTTCGCTTCGCTCTGGGCTTCGGCTAATCTGGTCACTCACAATACCGCATGGGCCTCCGGCGCGCCCATGGGCATGAAAGTCACAGTCATTGACCTCCTCACCCTTCCCTCTCCCCCACTTGTGGGGGAGAGGACGATGGTGAGGGGGACTTTCGGGGCAATGACATCACTGTAACAACATTTGATGCGTTTGCTATAGACGCATTCAGGCCAGCGACCCGAGGAGGTCGCCGTCTGACCGGAGCAGGCGCCAGTTCTCTTCCACGGCCTTGCGCTTCACCCCCTCCAGACTCCATACAACCGGCGTCACGACGCGATGAGGAGCGTGACCGGAAAAACCATCCGAAACGAGGACTTGCCGGAGGTGCGCCGAGACCCCATACCAATCGGGATGCTACTGTATCACATCCCTTTCAATCATTCCAAGACGATCTTGAACGGGGGATCAAATCGTTGCGGGGAGAGCAGGCGGAGGAAAAACCCATTATCGAAACGGGTCCGTCATTGCGAGGCTGACACGGTCAGCCGGAGCAATCCCGCCGAGATTCCTCGTTTTGCTCGAAATGACCTTTCAGGTCAGATTGCGTCGTTTCACTTGCAATACCCCATGAGGCTGCGCCACGCCCATGGGCATGAAAGTCCGTCACCCTCCGCTCAGGTCCCCACTCCCCATCCCATTGCGGGAGAGGGCCCAACCCTAAGTCCCCTCGCCCCCCGAAGGGGGGAGAGGGCGCGGGTGAGGGGGGGCTTTCAGGGTAATGACGATCCCTATCTCTGTTCGGGGGCGTTGGTCGCTCGCTTGCCCGGGTTCATCACTTGTGATACACTTCTCTCGGAGGTGAATGCCATGCCTACAAAGCAGCCCAGGGTGAATGTCGTCCTTGAACAACCTCTGTATGAAGCCCTCTCTCGATCGGCCCGGCGGGATGGAGTCTCGCTTTCGCTGAATGCGCGGGACCTGCTCAAAGCGGCGCTGGAGATCGAAGAGGATGTCGTCCTCGCCCGGCTTGCCGAGGAACGCGAGCGGTCCTTTGATCGCAAGAAAGGCCTGACCCACTCCCAGGTCTGGGCGCATCTGCGGCCGTCGAGGCGTTGAGTGCCCTATACACTCGTCTACCATCCCCAAGCCGACGAACAGGACGTACCGCTATTGCCCCTCAACGTCCAGCATCGCATCGCTCGCGCGATCGCAGCCCGCCTCGTGACAGCACCCGAGCAGTATGGAGCGCCGCTCAAGGGGACCTTGAAGGGATACTGGAAGCTTCGGGTCGGCGACTACCGGATCGTATACAAGATCGTGAAGCACGAGGTCTGGATCCTTGGGATCCTCCATCGGAAGCAAGTATACAAAGAGATCCTGCGCCGTGAGGCTTGGCATCCCCTGTGAAGCCACCGTCATGCGCCATATGGGTGTCTATAGACCTTTCGTGGTGAGCTCGTCGATCCCCCCACACCCAAACCACACCCCCCATCAGGGGGGCGAGGGGACCCAGAGAACAACTCACCCCCAACACGGCCGGGGGCGATCGCACGGCGCCACCAAAACAAAAAGGCCC
>JBGQJI010000168.1:0-5133 GCA_041498975.1 Methylomirabilis sp. (SeqCode) | reverse complement strand
CGGTCGAAGAGCGCCAGGTCAAGGTCGGCGATCGGCAGGATGGGCTGGTCGAGATCGTCGAGGGGCTTGCTCCGGGGGAGCAGGTCGCCACGTCCCGCTTGAGCCAGCTCTTCGGCGGCGCCACGATCCAGGTCGTCAAATAACGTGTTTCGAGTTTCGGGTTCCGGGTTGCGCGTGTGAGCTAGCTCGGAACTTGGAACCCGAGCCTGTTCTTATCCAGGAACCTTGAACCCGAAACTCTAAACCCGAAACCCGGAACTGTAGCCAATGTCACTGATTGAGATCTGCGTCAAGCGTCCCGTCTTCGCCACGATGCTGATCGTCTCCCTCGTGGTCATGGGACTGGCCTCCTTCCGGGAGCTTGGCCTGGACGTGTTTCCGAAGGTTGACCTGCCCACCGTCACGATCACGACCAAGCTGGAGGGGGCGAGCCCGGAGGAGATCGAGAGCAACATCACGAAGCGGATCGAAGAGGCCGTCAACACGATCAACGGGATCGACGAGCTCCGATCGACCACCATCGAGGGCCAGTCGCAAGTCTTTGTGACCTTCGTCCTGGAACGGAAGATCGATGAGGCGGCCAACGACGTCCGCGAGAAGGTGGGAACGGTCGTCTCGCAGTTCCCGCAGGGCACCGAGGCTCCGGCGATCGAGAAGTTCGACCCCGACTCCAGCCCGATCATGGCGATCGTCATCTCCGGGAAGCGCTCGCCTCGCGAGATCACCGAGCTTGCCGACAAGCGGATCAAGCGGCAGCTCGAGACCGTCAAGGACATCGGAGCGGTCACGCTCGTCGGCGACCGGAAGCGGGAGATCGAGCTGGTCGTCGATCCCCACCGCCTCGAGGCCTACACCCTCTCGATCCAGCAGGTCAAGCAGGCCGTCCAGCGACAGAACGTCGAGATCCCGGGCGGCAACATCACCTGGCAGACGCGTGAGCAGGGGCTGCGGACGCTTGGCAGGATCGAGCGGGCGGCCGACTTCAACGACCTCATCATCGCCGATTACAAGGGCGCCCCCGTCCGGATCAAGGACGTCGGCACGGCGATCGACGGGGAAGAGGAGCCGCGGACACTCTCGCGCCTGGACAGCCGTAACGCCATCTCGCTCCTAGTGCAGAAGCAGTCCGGCACGAACACCGTGGCTGTGGTCGATCGGGTCAAGGCGAGGCTGCAGGAGATCAAGCAGACCCTGCCGCCGGACGTCGAGTTCCAGGTGGTGCGGGACATGTCGCGGTTCATCAAGCGCTCGATCGAAGAGGTCGAGGAGCACCTGATGCTGGGTGGCCTGCTGGCCAGCCTCATCGTGGCCTTCTTCATCGGGCGGCTGACGCGGAAAGAACAGGTGGTGCTGGGGGCGCTCCTGGCCGGCCTCGCCGTCGCGTTCTTCCACGGGGACCCGAAGCTCCTGTTGAATGTGGTGGTCGGGTCGATCGCCATCACGCTGGCCCTCTTCCTCTTCGTCCCGCGCCTCCGGCCCGCCTTTATCGCTGCCATCTCCATCCCGGCCTCGATCATCGCCACCTTCACCATCATGCGGATGGCCGGCTTCACCCTGAACAACCTGACCATGCTGGGTTTGTCCCTTTCCACGGGGATCGTCATCGACGATGCCATCATCGTCCTCGAAAATATCTTTCGCCATATCGAGGAGGAGGGGCGACCCCCGATGGAAGCGGCCGTCAGCGGCGCCAAAGAGATCGTCCTGGCCGTCATGGCCACGACCCTCTCGCTGGTGGTTATCTTCCTGCCGGTCGCCTTCATGGGCGGGTTGGTCGGGCGGTTCTGGAACAGCTTTGGCCTGACCGCCACCTTCGCCATCATGGTCTCGCTCCTGGTGGCGTTCACCCTGACGCCGATGCTCAGCGCCCGGATGCTGCAGTCGGAAACCCTCGGCGGGGGGCGCGGCGGCGGGCGCCAAGCCGGGCATGGATCCAAGACGACCGGTTTCTATGCCGTCCTGGAGAGGCGCTACGACTGGCTCCTCGAATGGTGTCTCAACCATCGGCCGGCCATCCTCCTGCTGTCCCTGGCTCTGCTGCTCTCGACGTACGTGATCGGCAAGCAGATGAAGCCGGACTTCGTGGTGGACGACGACATGAGCGAGTTCGAGGTGATCGTGGAGACCCCGCCCGGCTCCTCGCTCGAGCGGAGCGACCAGACCCTGCAGCGACTTGAAGCCGATCTCAGGACCGTCCCCGAGATGGAGCACCTGTTCACCACTATCGGGGTCAGGGGGAAGGACCGGGCCAACATCACGGACGCCTCGATCTACGTGGGGTTGAAACACCTCAGGCAGCGAAAGCGATCCCAGCAGGTGATCATGCAGGAGGTTCGCCGCCTGTTCAAGAAGTACCCGGACCTCAGGATCAGCGTGCAGCAGATCGGGCTGATCTCAGGCGGCGGCTTCAAGCAGACCCCCTTCAACCTCGTGCTTCGCGGCCCGGAGCTGGAGAAGCTCGACGGCTATGCGCAGTCTCTGATCAAGCAGCTATCGGCGGTCCCCGGCTTCGTGGACGTGGACACCAGCCAGGCCCAGCGGCGGCCCGAAGTGCAGGTCTGGATCGACCGGAAAAAGGCGTCGGACTTGGGGATCAGGGCGGAAGATATCGCGCTGGCGCTCCGAACCATGGTGGGCGGGGAGAAGGTGGGCTTCTATCGGGAGGGGGGCGAGCAGTACGACGTCCGCCTGCGTCTGATGGATGACTACCGGAAGGACGCCTCGGTCATCTCGACGCTGACGGCGCCAAGCGCCTCCGGCCGCTTGGTGAAGCTGAACAACGTCGTGACCCTGAACCCGGGACGGGCCCCGGCCCAGATCGACCGCTATGCCCAGGAGCGGCAGATCACGGTTCAGGCCAACCTCTTCCGGATGGCCCTGGGAGAAGCGACCGCCCAGGCCGATGCCGCCATCAAGGCGTTGGCGCTGCCGGCAGGGTACGTCACCGCCTACCTCGGTCGCGGTAAGCTGATGGCCGAGGCATTCCACAACTTCTGGATCGCCTTCATCCTTTCCATCGCATTCATCTACATGGTCCTCGCAGCCCAGTTCGAGAGCTTCATCCATCCGGTGACCATCATGGTCTCGATGTTCCTCTCGATCCCCTTCGGTCTCGTGAGCCTGCTGGCGGCCGGGAAGACCCTGAACATTTACAGCATCATGTGGCTGTTCCTCCTCATGGGCGTCGTGAAGAAGAACGCGATCCTCCAGGTGGACTTCACCAACGTCCTGCGGGCGCGTGGCAAGCCCCGGTACGAGGCGCAACTCGAGGCCGACCGTGCGCGGCTGCGGCCGATCCTCATGACCACGCTCGCCATCATCGCGGGCATGCTCCCGGTCGCCCTGGGCAGGGGAGACGGCGCCGCGTCGCGGGCCTCGCTCGCTACCGCCGTAGTCGGGGGCCAGACCCTCTGCCTGCTGATCACCCTCCTGGTGACCCCTGTCATCTATTCCTACTTCGACGATTTGCGGGGTCTCCGGCTCATCTCATGGCTCTACGAGTTCCGGCTCTGGTCGCGCGTGCGGCTGAAAGCCGCTCCCGGCTTCTCCCCTCACCCCGGCCCTCTCCCCGTACCGGGGAGAGGGGAAGGGAGAGGGGGGAGCGGTTAGTGCCGTTCCAACTGTTTACGCCAAGATAGCGAGGCTCGGGGAGGCGAGAGTTCTCAGCAGCGCATCTGTCGGGGAGTAGCCGCAACAAGTTGGAACGGCATTAGCGGGGTCAAGATGGAGCTGACGAGACGCCAGGAGATCGTGGCGATGCTTCGGGAGCGAGAATGGACCCTCGATGAACTGGCCCGGAACTTCGTGGTGTCCAAGAAGGTGATCATCGATGATCTCGAACATATCGCTCGTTCCCTCTCCAGACCCATCCGCCTTCGGATCCACCCACCAACCTGCGAGGGGTGCGGCTTTCGCTTCAAGGATCGGGCGAAATTCAACGACCCTTCCCGCTGCCCGCAGTGCAAGAATGAACACCTCCGCGCTCAGCGCTTCAAGATCGCCTGATCTGCCATAACAGGTCGGCATCTTCTCCTCAACCTCTTCTTCCCCCTGCGACTCGCCAAAAATTCGGCTATCCGGATTGACTTGTTGAAAACACGGGGTTTACCTCCTGTGCTTGTTTCGGATTGATCTGTGGAATCAGCCGAATGAACGCTCCGCAGGCGTGCGAAGGACCAAGAATCCTGGCGGCTTGGGTCCCACTTCACCCGTCCATCAATCAAGGGCAGGATCACCTCGTGTGACTTCATTGTCCGGGCCACGGCGGAGGTGCTTATTCCGATCAAATCCGCCACCCCTTCTCATCGAAAGAAATCCGCCAAGCGTTCCGATGCTGGTGCAGAGAGGTTGTAATCTGCACTCCTCCGATCCGAGGAGAAGGATGTAAGGTAGCCTTAGTGGAACTCAGTGACTAGAGTCCCCAGAAAAGGCTTGACATCCCCAGGGGGCCGTAAGAAGCTACCCGCTACGTGGGTGAATGCGAATCGTCCACTGTGATAGCAGCACCGCGGCCACATCCCGTAGGCTGGATGGCGTACGGCTCAACGGCAACGTCCTCCCGGGTGTAACTCGGCCTGGGAGGGCGTTGGTGTCTTTGGCGCGAGGAAGAGAAGAGAATCGGGGTGGCAGAGGCACGGGTACCATGATCTACATCCCCACCCTGAACGCGGTTGGGTCAGCGTCCGCAGTCCGGCCGACTGCCTCCCTCGCCCGGAGGCAGCCACTGATCCCCGCCGAGGGATCGCCATCTGGGCATGATAGACTGCAAGGAGCCGCAGCCTAACGCGGCGGCCAGAAAATCGATCTGGCCGGCTAGCCCCTATATAATCCAGGGGATACAATTTGCATTCCGATCCAGGTGCGAGGAAATAGGCTGCAGGACACCGCAGTGTTTGGGGTATTAGGCAGTTCTGTCTAATTGTAGTTAGGCGCGACGCCACAATCGAGGTACCATCAGAAGGTGTGCAAATAGGAGAAAGGCGGTGTACCCTCTCGGGTGACGTACGAACCCGCCGGGCTGACACCCGGTCAGAGAGAGGAGGACACCGCCATGGAGAAGCACACCACAGAACCACCCGTCGCGTCAAGCCCAACATGGGAGCGTCTGGAGACGTGGCTGCGGAGCAAGATGCG
>JBGQJI010000167.1:0-5146 GCA_041498975.1 Methylomirabilis sp. (SeqCode) | reverse complement strand
GCCTCGGCCGCCCCTCATGCGGACCGATCAACGGCTGCTGTATCGTGTCCCGGAGGATCGATAATGGGCCTTTAAGTGGGCTACCCCCGCTCCACTCAAGCTTCTAGTGTGGTCGATCGCTGAGAAGGGGCAGCCTCCCGCTGTTCTGGTGAAATAGGGAGGACCCACTTGGGCATGGTATCCGAGAAATAGGCCCCCTCTCACTGGTAACGCCGACATGGCGGGGTTGCCCAAGGCACTGGTGCATTCCAATGTGCAGATTACACCCCCGTAATCGACACTCGCCGCAGTACAGATGAGTGGTTGAAATCTACACTTCTGCAACAGGGAAAGAGAGGGTGAGAAAAGGCTTGACGGCATGTGGAGGGGGTGACATGCTGCGCCTCACATAGGAGAAACGATGCATCCGGGGTGAACATAGCACCTTTGCCACCTCTTGCAATTTTGGTCGGCGCACTACCTAGCAACGCCCTCTTGGGTGGAACTCGGCCTGAGAGGGCGGTGCTGTTTGTAGGGCGAGAAAGGCACCTGGGGGGGCTGGTCGAAAGCCGTTTGGAGACGTAATGAGGGCAGAGAACATGTCGCACACAACAGGATTGACTCGACGAAACTTCTTACGCGCAGGCGCCGTCCTGGGAGGGACGGTTCTGGTCGGCGCACCCCTCGGCCGCTCGGGGAGATGGCTGGCGCGGGCTGAGCCCAGCGCGCCGCCGGCCGTGGATCGCGTGGCGGTCCGGGTGATCGTGGATGGCTACCACGACGCACTTGTCCGCGGCGCGAAGGTGGGCAACGTCGAGGTCCAGCGAGTGGGGGTCATCTTCGGGACGGGCCCCCAGAAGCACCTTCACAGCGAACACGGCCTCTCCCTTCACCTGGAGTCCCAGCGAGAGGACGAGAGGCGAAACTTCCTCCTCGACTATGGCTTCACGTCGGGGGCCCTGTTCAACAACCTCGATCTCCTGAAGATCGACAGCGCCTCGCTCGACGCGCTGATCCTCAGTCACGGGCACTTCGATCACTTCGGCGGCCTCGTCCCGTTGCTCAAGCGGGACCGCGCCAAGATGCGGGGCGAGGTGCCGCTCTACGTCGGCGGCGAGGACACGTTCTGCTACCGCTGGGTCCAACTCCCGAGCGGCCAGCGCGAGAGCTTCGGGGTCCTCGATCGCCAGGACCTGGCCGCGGCGAAGGTGCGGGTCGTTATGGCGGAGAAGCCCGCGGTCATCGAGGGGCAGGCCTTCACGACCGGCGGCATCCCCCGGAAGGGCTTCGAGAAGGTGCTCCCAGCCACCAAGGTCGAGATCGGGGTGAGGGATGGCGCAGGCTGCGATGCCTCCCACTTTTCCAAGGAAGAGCAGGAGGGGAAGATCGTCTTCGATCAGTTTTATGGTGAGCACGCGACATGCTTCAACGTCAAAGACCGCGGGTTGGTGGTGATCTCGTCGTGCGGCCACGCCGGGATCGTCAACTCGATCCGGCAGGCGCAGGCTGTATCGGGAGTCCAGAAGGTCCACGCCGCGATGGGCGGCTTTCACCTCTCCCCCGCGCCGGAGCCTTACATCGCCCAGACCGTCCAGGCCCTCAAGGAGATCGATCCCGACTACGTCATCCCCATGCACTGTAGCGGGGCGGGGTTCATCCGGATAGCGCAACGGGAGATGCCGGACAAGCTCATCCTGTCGTACACCGGGAGCCGCTATATCTTCGGGGCGTGACAAAGGGAACAGCAATTGAGCGACAGGGCAGCTCGGTTCGTGAACGCAGCCCGAAGGTTCGGCGTACAGATTAACCAGAAAGCAGCCGCGGGACGACAACCATCAGGTCATGCGGGCTCCGGGGGGGGCGGAGCGCCAATCGAATCACCCACCTTCGCTCGACTCGACCCCGGGATCCTCCACATCGCTTTCCTCCTGAGGTTGGTGGGCAGTTGCCCATGGGCATTACAACCCCCGTATTGTGCAGGTGATAGGTGATACGCTTATCGCATCGGTGCCCTGACCCTTGACGGGTCATTGTGTTGCAATAGACCCACCATGAACAGAGACTTGATACCAGTTCTTGCTATCGGAGAGTGGAGGGTGGCTCAATGAAGGCACAGAGTATGATGGTCCTTGGACTTCTCGTACTGTCGGGGCTGACAGGATGCCGGACATTGGCTGATGTAACTAGGGCCAAGGACGAAGGGACGAGTCAGATCTATTCAGTGGATGCCGATCAGGCCTGGAAGATTGCCATGACGGTCTTCCGCTGGGAGGGTAGCGACGCCATCGAAGAGCACCGGGCCGAGGGGTACATGCTCACAAGCAGCGGAGCCACCGTAGGCACCATGGGTGCGGTCATGGGGGCCTGGATCGATCCCGTGATCGAGGGTCAGACCAAAGTGACTGTCGTGACCAAGCGCCGCGTGGCGACCAATCTCTTCACGACCCTGACGGAAACGACCTTCCACAGGCGGTTTGCCCAAGCGGTTAAGATTGTCAAGGCTGGGAAGCCCCTGCCTCTCGAGCCACCGGGAGAATGAATACTGGGCTCATCGAAAGGAGGTGTAGATTACACCCCCGTGATCTGCAATAGCCTGATTTGAGTCTAGGTCGTCGTAATGTCGGCTGGCTGAGGAAGCCGAGAGACTGAGGAACGTCCACTTTGCCTGTCGTCGGCTGGACACCTCGCGGAAGACCGTTACGAGGTCACACCCTCGAAAGGTGCCCGGTGGATCGGTCATGCCGCCACCTTCCCCGAGAAGGGGATCGTCAGATCGAGGTGCCGGAGCGCCAAATATTTACATCGAATCCCCGACGGGTCACCAGCACATCCTAGGGCCTGATCTCCCAACCCATTTCTTAAACGACGGATTTCGTAGCTCCCCAACTCATTTCGTCCATTGTTGTTCCACTTCGTCTGCTTTGCTTCTCCGGGAGCGCTTGGGCCGATGATGTCCCGATGGCGCTGGCTGATGCAGTCCCACTAGGGTAACGGATGCCCCAGAATGTGCCCGCTTTGATTCCGGCTGGTTACCATCCACGAGCTTAGGGAGGCGGGGCTTCCCTGCCCCACCGAAGGAACTCTCATGTCCGGCTTCCCGTCGTGATTCTCTTATGAATCACAACAAGGATCGATAGTTGGATGATGGTAAGTCCTAACGTCACCATTGGCATTCTATTTGCTCCTTGAATGGCAAAAGCCCGTTCCCTGAAGGATCGCTGACCGTGAACAAGCTGACCGAGATCAATATCCTCGCCGACGTCTGGACCCAGCACAAGAACAATATCACTGCCGCGGTAGGTGCCGCAGAGGCGAGGTCCGACCAGATTACGCACGTAAGGATCCAGTACTATTTTATGGACTAGATTCACTGGGTTGGATATGCTTGGATACCCAGAAGACGCGTGCCATGGAACACCTTGAAAGGAGGGAAGTTAGGATGCCGGACTTCAGGATATTGAGAGCGCCACTTTCGGTAGGCACTTTCTTTTTTCTCTTGAGCGTCCTCGTCGGGTGTGCGGGAATGGAGTACGCCCCAAAGCGGGGAGTCGGGTGGTATCCCAAGGAGCTACCCGCCGCAGAGAGGGCCGTAGAGGCGGCAAGGCAAGCCGGCAAGGACAAGGAATGTCCGGATGAGTTTAGGGCAGTTGAGAAGATGAAAAACGATGCGTACGATATTTACCTGTCGTGCCGCACAAGTGAGGGAATCGCAATGGCGAACGAGGCGGCAAACAGAGCGAATGCTCTGTGCCCGAAGAAGGCAGCCCTGCCGCCTGCGCCTACCGTGTCTCTCGCGGCGAGCCCTGCCGCGATCGTGCAGGGCCAGTGCGCGACCCTGACGTGGTCGTCGGGCAATGCCTCCAGCGCCTCGATCGACCAGGGAGTCGGAACGGTGGATCTCAGCGGGTCCCGGCAGGTCTGCCCCGCTACGACGACGCCATATACGATCGCCGCGGCCGGCGCGGGCGGCTCCCGGACGGCCTCGACGACGGTCACTGTGAAGCCCAAGGTGATCGATCGCTTGACCCTTCATGTCAATTTTGACTTCGATAAGGCGACTATAAGGAATACGGATACTGCCGAGCTTCGGAAGGCCATCGATTTTGTCAAGAAGTACCCGGGTTATAAGATTTCCATCGAAGGCCATACGGACAACATCGGCACCGAGAAATACAACCAGGGCCTTTCCGAGAGGAGAGCCGCAGCCGTGAAAGGGTACCTCCTGAAGCAGGGCGTAACTAACGGCGCAAGGCTCAGAACCGTGGGGCATGGGGAATCCCAACCCATCGCGGACAATGCAACGGAGGAGGGCAGGTTCAAGAACAGGCGGGTCGAGATCCTTATCCTTTCCGAATAGGCATCTCTGCTCGATTTCACCATCGGGCACGGCATATCCCCGACGAGCGGATTGCCGTGCCCGCTCGATAGCTTGGCTGCGCTGAAGAAGCGTGTCACTAAACGACTTCGTGCCGCAGCAAATCAACTGAAATGAGGGATGACCCTAAAGGGAGCGAGCCCGACGGGTCACCAATTGGCCAGCGCGTCCAGGTAAGAGGAAGCAGAGCAGCGAGGAGCGCAAGGAAACGCCACGAGTCGGAGAAAGCCTCAGTGTCCTTTCCCTATCAACCACATTTCAACACGTCAAGTGAAACAGTCCGCCCACGTGCTCTTTCTCCCTCAGGTCATTGTAGCGGCGGACCGCCTCTTCAGTCTGAAGAATGTACGCGGGGATACCCCTGAGAAGGATGCGCTCCGCACCGCTCGGCCACGGTCTTCACAGTGATCAGCACCGAGGGGGATCGACCGCGCATGCGACACCACAGGCCATCAAGAAAGGAACGGCAATCGCCGGTCCTGGACCATACCAATGTTAGATCGGTCGGGGGCGCTGCCCCCCGCGAAAAGAAAACGGCCTCCCGGAGCTTCCTCCGGGAGGCCGTCATGGTTCAGGGCCGAACTCGCCTAGTTAGGCGATAGTGACGTTCGCGGCCTGCTTGCCCTTTGGCCCTTCCACGACGTCGAACTCCACAGCCTGCCCTTCGTTGACCGACCGGAATCCGGATCCAGAAATCGCGGAAAAGTGCACGAACACGTCGTCGCCGTCCTCTCGCGCGATAAAGCCGTAGCCCTTCGCATCGTTGAACCACTTCACGGTACCCGTGACTCG
>JBGQJI010000166.1:0-5277 GCA_041498975.1 Methylomirabilis sp. (SeqCode) | reverse complement strand
TGTTCCGGCTCTTCCGGCAGCACCGGCCGGCGATCGTCCACACCCACACCGCGAAGGCCGGCGCCCTTGGCCGCCTGGCGGCGAAGCTGGCCCGCATCCCCATCATCATCCACACGTTCCATGGACACATCTTTGACGGCTACTTCAGTCGGGGGGCGACGCGTGTCTTTCTCGCCATCGAGCGGCGCCTTGCCTCGGCCAGCACGAGGATCCTGACGGTCAGCGAAGGGCTGCGCCGGGATCTTCTTCGCCTGCGGATCGGGAGCCCCGAGAAAGTGGTCGTGATGCCCCTTGGCCTTGAACTCGACGGGCTGTTGCGGTCCGGCCGACGCAGGGGGGAGGCCCGGCGCAGGCTCGGAGCCTCGCCCGATGTTCCCCTCGTCGGGGTCATCGCCCGCCTCGTGCCGATCAAGGATCTTGGCACATTCCTGGAGGCGGCGTCAGCTCTCCACCGATCCCGGCCGGATGTCCGGTTCGTGATCGTGGGTGACGGCGAACTCCGATCGCCGCTGGAGCAGCAGGCCCGCGCGCTGGGCCTGGACGGCTGCGCCCATTTCCTAGGCTGGCAACGTGACCTCGAACCGATCTACGCCGACCTGGATTTGCTGGTCCTCTCGTCCCTGAACGAGGGCACCCCGGTCTCGCTCATCGAGGGGATGGCAGCCGGCCTTCCGGTGGTGGCCACCAAGGTCGGCGGGATTCCCGATCTGGTTGAAGACGGCAAGACGGGCCTGCTCGTTCCGCCCAAGGATTCCGGGGCTCTGAGCGCGGCCATGGAGGGTCTTCTTGGCGATGTCGACAGGCGACGCGAGATGGGGCGTCTCGGACGAGAGGCCGTCTATCCGAAGTATAGCGATGCGGCGCTCATCGATCGGATGGACCACCTGTACTCTTCCCTCCTGCAGGCGCGCTCCACGCCCTGCGGGTCCGTCCATCAGGGAGCCCGCGGATGAGAATCCTCGTCACCGGCGGCGCGGGGTATATCGGATCTCACTTGGTGGACCGTCTGCTCGGTCGGGGCGATGAGGTGTTTGCGATCGATAACCTCTCAACCGGGAAGATCGCGAACATCCAGCACCACGTCGGCAAGGAGCATTTCCACTTCCTGAATGACACGATCCTGAATGAGGGCCTGCTCGACCTCGTGGTCTCGCAGGTCGATCTGGTGTATCATCTGGCGGCGCTTGTCGGGGTGAAAAACGTCGTGGCCGATCCTCTGGCCGCGATCAAGACGAATGTGACCGGGACGGAAGTGGTGCTCAATGCGGCCTTCAAATACTGGAAGAAGGTGGTGATGGCCTCCACCTCTGAAATCTACGGCAAATCGGCGAAGATCCCCTTCCACGAGGAGGACGATCGGGTCCTGGGGCCCACGACGGTTGGCCGCTGGTCCTACTCCACATCAAAGGCGATCGACGAGCATTTTGCCTTCGCGTACGCGGCCAAGGGGCTGCCGATGGCTATTGTCCGCTACTTCAATTCGTACGGCCCGCGCCTGGATGAGAAGGGGTATGGCAGCGTGGTGGCCAACTTCGTCCGACAGGCCTTGAATGGTGAGCCGGTCACGGTGCACGGCGATGGCTTGCAGAGCCGCTGTTTCACCTACATCGATGACACCGTGGATGGGACGATCCTGGTCGGGGAGCTGAAGGCGGCGGAGGGCCTGGTCTTCAATATCGGCAATGACTCGGAGACCAGCATCCTGGAGTTGGCCGAGACCATCAAACGGCTGGCCGGTTCCCGGTCCGAGGTCGTCTTCATCCCGTACAGGCAATACTATGGCGAGGGGTTCGAAGACACGCGGCGGCGTGTTCCGTGCATTGATCGCGCCAAAGAGGTTCTGGGGTTCGTCCCGAAGGTCAAGCTGGAAGAGGGGCTGATGCGCACCATCGCCTGGTGCCGTGAACACTTTAAGCATTGAATAAGCACTGATCAGCTTTGCCGGAGAAGAGATGCCGCATCGAGCATTCACTCGGAAGGTCGAGACCAGGCAAGCGACGGTGGCGGTCATCGGTCTGGGGTATGTTGGACTACCGCTCGCCGTGGCCTTGGCGGAGTCCGGGTTGACGACGATTGCCCTCGATATCGACCCCGAGAAAGTGGACCGCCTTCGCAGGGGGTCGAGTTATATCCCCGACGTGCCGTCGGCGGCCGTGGCAGCCCGGGTGGAGGAAGGGAGGTTGGTGCCGGCGACGGACGAGGGGGTGCTCGACCGCGCCGATGCGGCCGTGATTTGCGTCCCGACACCTTTCACGAGGGCGAAGTCGCCCGATCTGACGCACGTCATCGCCGCCACGGAGATGGTCGCCCGCCACCTGCACCGGGATCAACTCATCGTCCTTCAAAGTACGACCTACCCGGGAACCACAGAGGAGGTGGTTCGCCCAATCCTCGACCGGACCGGCCTCCAGGTCGGTCAAGATTACTTTCTCGCCTTCTCGCCCGAACGGATCGATCCGGGGAATACGCGCTATGGTGTCACCAACACCCCCAAGGTGGTAGGCGGCTGCACCCCGGCATGCGCCGAGGCGTGCGTGGCCCTCCTCGGCACCCTTATTGCCAACGATCAGATCCATCGCGTGTCGGGGCCCAAGGCGGCCGAGTTGTGCAAGCTGCTGGAGAATACCTTTCGGAGCGTCAATATCGCCCTGGTCAACGAACTCTTGAAGCTCTGCGATCGGATGGGGATCGACCTCTGGGAGGTGATCGACGCCGCGGGCACGAAACCCTTCGGCTTCATGCCGTTCTATCCCGGGCCTGGCGTGGGCGGTCACTGCATCCCGGTCGATCCATACTACCTGTCCTGGAAGGCCAGAGAGTACGACTTCTACACCAAGTTCATTGAACTGGCCGCCGAGACCAACGCCAGCATGCCGTTTTATACGGTTCGCAAGGTGACCGACGCCCTGAATCGCATGGGGAGACCCGTCAAGGGGGCGAAGATCTTGATCCTGGGGGTCGCCTTCAAACGGAACATCAATGATCCGCGCAACAGCCCTGCCCTTGAGGTCCTAAAGGCCCTGGCCCGGCAGGGCGCCGAGGTAACCTATCACGACCCTCACATCCCGAAGGTGGTCCTGTCCGAAGACCGTTTCCTTGCGGGGGCCTCCACTGCGACGTGGGAGTCGGTCCCCCTGACCGCCCCCCGCCTCGAAGCTCAGGATTGCGTCCTGGTTGCTGTCGCGCACCGCGGCTTCGATGTTCCGTGGATCGTCCGACACAGCCGGCTGGTCGTGGACGCTCAGAACGCGACGAAATCGGTCCGAGAGGGGCGCGAGAAGATCGTGAAGCTCTAGTGCCGTTCCAACTTTATCCGCCTAACGACAAATTGACTCATCGGCATACTGATCGGCCGTCGCACAATGTTTCCGTCTGTGCTAAAAGGTTGGTACGGCACTAGGAACCGATATGGGTTACCTGCGCCCCCTGGCCGAACCGTTCCTCCTGGCTTTCGCAGGGTCTTTGCTCCTCACGCCGCTCCTCCGACGACTTGCCTTTCGCCTCGGCTTCGTCGATCTCCCGACCTCGCGCAAGATCCACCGTGAGCCGATCGCGCTGCTGGGCGGGGTCGCGATCTATGTCTCTTTCGCCGCCGCGCTCCTTATACAGGGCACCGCTGCCGGCCCCCTGCTGGGTATTCTGGTCGGTGCTGTGTACCTCATGGTGGTCGGGATCGTGGACGATGCGCGAGGGATGAGCCCCTGGGTCAAGCTCCTGGCTCAGGCGGGGGCAGCTTCGGTCGCGGTGGCCAGCGGTATCCATACCACGTTCCTGGGAGCGTTGTATTTGAACGTCCCGTTCACGGTCCTTTGGATCGTCGGGATCACCAACGCCTTTAACCTGCTGGACAACATGGATGGGCTTGCCGCCGGTGTCGCGATGATCTCTGCCTCGGCCTTCGCGGTCCTGGCCGGCCGCTACAGCGAGATTGGGCCGGAGCAGGCGGTGACCGCCATGGCCGGCGCCGCCCTTGTTGGCTCATGCCTGGGGTTCCTCCGGTACAATCTCGTCCGAGCCTCGATCTTCATGGGGGATGCGGGGAGCATGGTGCTTGGGTTCACCCTGGCTTCTCTGGCCGCTCTGGGGAGCTGGCGCAGCCCCACCGTCGCCACCTCCCTTTTGATCCCGATTCTGGTGCTGGCCTACCCGATCTTCGACACGACCTTCGTGACGTTTCTCCGCCTGCGGGGGGGTCGCCCTGTGTTCCAGGGGGGGAAGGACCATTCCTCCCATCGGTTGGTCAGCCTGGGAATCGGGCGGACCGAGGCGGTGCTTCTGATCTATCTTTTCTCCATCTGCCACGCGCTGACGGCAGCGTTGGTGACGTCCGTCACTCTCCGCCTCTCCCTGTTGGCCCTTGCCTCCAGCGCCGCGATCATGTTCATCTTCGGCGCGGTCCTACGAAAGGCGAGGGTCTGATCCAGCAGGGGGACAACAGAAGGGAGGATCGATTGGCAAAACGAGGGGACAGCGTGATCGTGTTGTTGGTGATCCTCATCCTGGGGGCGTTGATCGGGACGGTGATAGGAGAGGTCATCGCGACCATCGCGCCTGGTGGGACGCTCGAGAAGATCTTCAGCAAGGGAATCAATCCCGGGCTCTCTCCGCCCGCTACCCTGGACCTGAAGGTGATCAGCCTCTCCTTCGGGTTCAGCGTCAAGATCAACCTCTCGAGCGTGCTGGGTATCGCCCTGGCCCTCTTGATCTACAGAAAATTGTGATCATCCTTGCCTCTGCGTCTCCCCGGCGTGAGACGCTTCTCCGCGCGCTGGGAGTGGCGTATCGGGTCATCCCGAGCCTGGCCGAGGAAGGGGGACCGCTCCCGGAAGAAACGGGGCGCCGAGTCGAGGCTCTCGCCCTTCGAAAAGCGGCAGAGGTGGCAGCTCGGGTGCGGGAGGGGCTGGTTCTGGGGGCCGATACGATCGTCGAATGTGACGGCCAGTGTCTGGGCAAGCCGCGAGACCGGGAGGAGGCCCGCCAGTTCCTGCGACAGTTGAGCGGCCGGTGCCATCTGGTGGTGACCGGGCTGGCCCTCGTGGAGGCCGGCGGCGGCAGAACGGAGACCGGGCACGAGGTGACTCAGGTGCGGGTGCGAGCGCTGACACGCGAGGAGATCGACGCCTATGTTCAGACGGGCGAGCCGCTCGATAAGGCGGGAGGCTACGCGATCCAGGGCGCTGCGGGAGCCTTCGTGGAGGCGATCAACGGGAGCTTTACGAACGTGGTCGGCCTGCCGCTCGGCAGGCTCCGAACGTTGCTACGACGCTTTGGGATCGA
>JBGQJI010000165.1:0-5303 GCA_041498975.1 Methylomirabilis sp. (SeqCode) | reverse complement strand
CTGCGCCTGGTCTCCCCCCTGCGTCGGCCGGACCGCAACAGCCCGTCGAGTTCAAGGCCAAGGGGCATCACGACCACTTTCTCGGGGCTCCCGATCCGCAGGCAAAGAAGATCCCGGCGCAGCCCTTCGCTGACCGTCAGGATCCTCGTGCTGGCCGCGGCAAGGCGCCGCTCGATGGCGAGAAAGACACGCGTCACCCCCCGACTGAAGTAGCCGTCGAAGATGTGTCCATGGAACGTGTGGATGATGATGGGGATGCGGGCCAACTTCGCCGCCAGGCGGCCAAGGGCGCCGGCCTTCGCGGTGTGGGTGTGGACGATCGCCGGCCGGTGCTGCCGGAAGAGCCGGAACAGCCTGACGAGGGCCAGGAGATCTTGACCCGGACGGACCTCACGCCCCAGCTCCTGCAGGAGAAGCGGCTCCACCTCCTTTTCTGCGGCGAGCTCTCGCAAGGTGCCTTCGCGCGGACCTTCCCGCCCGGCCACCAGCAATGTCTCGTATCCGCGGGCGCGCAAGCCCCGCGTCAAGAGGATGGCGTGGATCGCCGGTCCCCCGACGTTAAGGCGACCGATGATCCTGCAGATGCGAATGGGGTCACGCATGTCGCTTGAACCAATCGACCGTGCGCTGGAGCCCGTCGTGGAAGCTCACGCCGGGCTCGAAGCCTAACAGATCCCGGGCCAGCATCGTGGAAGCTTGGGAGTGGCGGACATCCCCCTGGCGAGCGGGGGCGAAGACCGGCTCGAAGTGGGTCCCCAGGATGTCGTTCAGCAGACCGACGAGCTGCAGCAGGGTGTGTTGCTCCCCACGGGCCACATTGATGGCCGCGCCCGCCGCTCGCGACGCCGCGAGGGCTCGGAGAGTGGCTTCAACGACGTCATGCACGTACGTGAAGTCCCGCGACTGCTTTCCGTCGCCGAAGATCGTGGGCGCCCGACCGGCCAGCATCGCGATGATGAATTTTGGGATGACGGCCGCGTACTCCGAAGACGGATCCTGCCTGGGACCGAACACGTTAAAATACCGGAGCGCGACGGTCTCCAGACCGTACGCTCTGTGAAAGACCTGGCAGTAGAGTTCACCCGCCAGCTTCGAGACGGCGTATGGCGACCCTGGACTCAGTGGCATGTCCTCCTCTTTGGGCAGCGTCGGCGTGTCTCCGTACACTGAGGAGGATGACGCATAGACCACCCGCGATACCCCGGCGGCGCGGGCCGCCGTCAGTAGCTTCAACGTGCCGGTGGCGTTGGCCTCGTGCGTCCCGACCGGGTCTTGGATCGATCGCTGGACTGACGGCTTGGCCCCCTGATGGAGGATGAAGGTCACGCCCCTCACCGCCCGCTCGACAGCTTCCTGGTCGGTCAGGCTTCCCTCCACTAACTCGACCCGGTCCATGACCTTCCGGAGATTGTCCCGCCGTCCGGTCGAGAAATCATCCAGAACCCGAACCCGTTCGTCTCTTTGGACCAGCTCGTGCACGATATGCGAGCCGATGAACCCCGCGCCCCCGGTCACAAGGTACAGCTCCACCCCACCCTCCCGATTATCCGTCGATAAAGGTCCGATGCCACAATTCCAGCATCAGGAGGCTCCAGAGCTGCTCATGCCAGTGTCCCACACCCCGGACATGCTCGTCCAGCAATCTCTTGACCGCTCCCGGTCTGAAGTATCCTCTCCCGATGCTTCGAGAATCGAGGAGAACGTCCTGCGCCAACGCCACAAGGTCATGACGGAACCACTGGTGGAGGGGGACAGCAAACCCGTGTTTGGGCCGATCGAGTATCTCCCGCGGCAACAGGTCGGCCATCGCTTGCTTCAAGAGATACTTCTTTTGCACGCCACGGATTTTGAGCGATGGCGGCAGGGCAGCGGCAAACTCCATCAGCGGATGGTCGAGGAAGGGAGACCGAACCTCGATCGAGTTGGCCATGGAGGTGATATCCACCTTCACAAGGAGGTCGTTGGGAAGGTACGTCCTGACGTCGGCGTCGAGGGTCGAATCCAGGAGATGAGCGGCGTCAGTCGTCCGATACGCGTCGAGGATCAGCCCTTCCGGATCGACTCCCCTCACCTGTTCGAGGAAATCGTCGGAAAACACCACCGCCTGCTGTTCCCGATCGAAGTGACTCACGTACCGGGCGTAGCGACGCTGGGGGCCGTCGCTGAGCGCCTGGAGAAAGCGACCTGCCCGCGAAAGGAGAGAAGATGGAAGGGAAGACCTCGACAGCCGCCCCCCGAACACTGCGAAGCCGTTTCTGACAAAACTCGGGAGACAGTCAACGGGTCGAGCCAGCAGGGCAGCAACGTAGCGGTCGTACCCGCCGAAGCTCTCGTCGCCCCCGTCCCCGGCGAGCGCGACCGTGACGAACTCGCGGGCCAGCTTGGAGAGGTAGAACTGTGGGATCGCCGAGGAATCGGCGAACGGCTCGCCGAAATGGCGGACCAGCAGCGGCAGGATACCGACGGCATCGGGCTTGACGACGAACTCGTGATGCTCGGTGCCATAACGCCTGGCGATCGATCTCGCATATGGAAGCTCCGAAAACCCCTCCTCTTCGAATCCGATGGAAAAGGTCTTGATGGGCCGGTCGCTCAGCCGACTCATCAGGGCGACGACTGTGCTGGAGTCGATGCCCCCGCTCAAGAAGGCGCCGATCGGCACGTCGCTGACCATCCTCATGCGCACCGCCTCCTGGAGGTATTCGCGAAGGCGTTCCAAGAGGACCTTCTCCGGCGCCCTCGACTTTTCAGCATAATGAAGGTCCCAATAGCGGACCAACCGGCACTCCCCATCCTTCAGCAGGAGGAAGTGGGCCGGGGGAAGTTTCCTGACACCCTGAAATGCGGTGGATGGGTAAGGAACGTACTGATAGGTCAAGAAATGCCGAATCGCCTCAAGGTCAGGGACCCGCGGAACCGAGGGGTCTTCCAGCAGGGATTGGAGTTCAGAGGCGAAGACGAAGGAGGAGTGGCCCGCGAAGTAGAAGAGCGGCTTCTTCCCGACCCGATCCCGCGCCAGCACAAGCTGCCTGCGATTGGCATCCCAGATGGCAATGGCGAACATCCCGCGCAGCGCGCGGAAAGCCTCCGGGCCCTGATCCTCATAGAGATGAACGATCACCTCGGTATCGCTCCTGGAACGGAAGGTGTGCCCCCTCCGTATCAGGGTGTCCCGAAGCTCGAGGAAGTTGTAGATCTCCCCATTGAAGACGATCCAGATCGACCCATCCTCATTGCTCATCGGCTGGCGGGCAGCCTGACTGAGATCGATGATGGCCAGACGGCGATGTCCGAGCCCGACATGATCCTTGACGAAGACGCCCTCTCCGTCCGGCCCGCGATGCGCCAGGACCGAGGCCATCCTCCGGATCGCGCCTTCATCAACAGGCGCGTCCGGGTCACGATTGACTTTGCCGCAGATGCCGCACACGATCGGCTACGCCTTGCCGGCGTCCTCGAGAACCTGCAAGACCTTCGGGAAATTCGCCTGGACCGAATAGCGCTCTTCGACCATGGCCCGGCCACGCTGCCCCATGGCCTCCCGGAGACCGCGATCCTCGATCAACAGTGAGAGCTTCTCGAACCACTCCGCCTCCGAATCCGCGAGGAATCCATTGACGCCGTCCTGCACCACCTCTGAGTTCATGCCGACCGGCGAGCAGACAACCGGGATGCCGACCGCCATGTACTGCAAGGCCTTGAATGCGCACTTGCCACGGGTCCACTCGTTATCCGGCATCGGCATCAGCCCGATATCGAACGATTGCAGGTCTGCGACCTCACGATCCAACCGCCACTCGTGATTGGAGACCGAGGGATGCGCGTTATAATATTCTCCCCCCACGACCTTCAGACGGAGATCGTATTGCCTGGCCAGGTCCGGCAAGACCGGATCCAGCGTCCTGAGATATGGCGCGCTGGAATGGCTACCGATCCATCCCAGCGTCACGCCCTCCCCGTCCGCCCGGGAAGCCGGATGGAAACGATCGGTATCGACGGGCGTCGGGATGACGGTGACGCGTGGGTTGTGCCGGAGAGCATAGTCGCGAAGGTATCCGTTTCCCGCGATGACCTGGCGACTCAGGCGGATGATCGTGGCGACCTTCCCGGGGCACTTCAAGAACCGGAGGGGGCGATTGGCCCCGCTGGTGTTCCGCTGCCAGATCGCGTCGTCGAAGTCGTAGATGATCGGGGTCCTCGATCGGGAGAGGAACCATTCCAGGACCGGAGGCCCCAGAGGAAACGCTTCGCGGTGAACGACGATGCGATCGAACCTTCTCGAACGGACAAGGTCCAGAAGACGGTTCAGGCTGCTCACCAGAAAATACCACCCTTTTCTCGACGTTCGGCCTGGCCGGTACAGGATGTCATAGAATGCTGAAGAGCAGAGAAACGGCCGAACCAGGCTTTCGATGCCGTGCCGATTCAGGTGCGGCAGGTACTGCTCCACGCGGAACCGATTGCTCCCGCCTTCGGTCGTGTAAGGCACGAGGAACAGGACCTTCATCGGGCGCTCCTCAGAAGATCTACGCACCCCGTCAGTGAGCGGGCGTCCGGCCGCATTGCTCCAGCACTCTGAGGGTATCCTCGGCGCAGCGACGCCATGAGAACCTGGCCGCTTGCTCAAGGCCCATCCGGATCATGTGATCCCGTCGCTCGGCGTCGCCCGAGACCGCCAGTATCGCCCGGCTCACCTCCACCGAGTCCGACGGGTCGCCCACCAACAATGCGGCCCCACCCACGACCTCCGGAATCGAGGAGGTCCTTGCGCTGATGACCGGGGTTCCACAGGCCATGGCTTCGAGAGGGGTCAGTCCGAATCCCTCGTACTCGGAAAGAAAGATGAACGCTGCAGCGGCGTGATACAGGCACAGCAGCTCGCTATCCTCGACTTGAGGGAAATGGACCACCGCCCGGCGGCCCAACCGGAGATTGAGCGCATTGATGCCTTGTGAGAGGTTGAAGCCCGAGCGCGGGCACTCCGCCCCGACCAGAACGAGCATCTCCGGGCCCCCGTCTTTGAGCGCCAACTCGAACGCCTTGAGAAGGGTGGGAATGTGTCGCCTCGAGAACAGCGAGCCGACGAAAAGCAGGTACTGCCCCTTGAGGCCGAATCTCTCTGCAACAACCTTGCTCGCCTGGCCAGCCGGAACCGGCCTGACGAAGTCATCGGCCGCCAGGGGGATCGCGCGAACCTTGCTCGCCGGCAGGCGGTAATACTTGAGCAGTTCCTGCCGGGAAAACTGGGAGTCGGTGAGAACCACCTGGGCCCTCCGAGCCGCCAGCCTGGAGAAGGTCCTCAG
>JBGQJI010000164.1:0-5309 GCA_041498975.1 Methylomirabilis sp. (SeqCode) | reverse complement strand
GTAGCGCCTCCAACCCTTCAGGGGTGATATCATTGATATCCTTGGCCATGCGTGATGCAAAACGCCGCAGGAAGTGGCGGGCCAGCGGTTCGATGTCCTCATGGCGATCCCTGAGCGGCGGCAGATTGATAGCCACCACGTTCAGTCGATAGTAGAGATCTTCCCGGAAGCTCTTCTGCGCGACGGCAGCCTCCAAATCCTGGTTCGTGGCGGCGATCACCCTGACATCCGCAGAGAGCGGCCGTTCGCCACCCACCCGCTCGAACTGGCGCTCCTGCAGAACCCGCAGGATCTTGGCCTGCAGCGCGAGATCCATGTCTCCGATCTCGTCGAGGAATAACGTCCCGCCCTCTGCCAGTTCGAACTTGCCCCGCCTCAGCGCACTGGCCCCGGTGAAGGCGCCCTTTTCATGGCCGAATAGCTCACTTTCGAGGAGATCGCGAGGGATGGCGGCGCAGTTGACGGGCACGAACGGACGCGCGAGTCGGCGGCTATTGTAGTGAATCGCCTTGGCAAGGAGCTCCTTGCCAGTCCCGCTCTCACCTTTGAGGAGCACGGTCAGGTCGCTCGCGGCCATCTTCCCGACCATTTTGAAGATCTGCTGCATCGCCGGGCAGAGTCCCACCACCCCGCCGAAGTCGAAGGGGCGGCCACCGGCAGCCTCCATCCGGGCGACCTGCTCGGTGAGATCCCGAACCTCGAAGGCCCGCCGAACCAGCGCTGACAGTTCGCCGAAGTCGAACGGTTTGGTGATGTAGTCGTATGCCCCTCGTTTCATCGCCTGCACTGCCGCCTGGAGCGTGCCAAAAGCCGTCATGATGATGACCGGAAGTTCAGGACGCACTTCTTTGATTCTGGTGAGCGTCTCCAGCCCGTCCGATCCCGGCATCTTGATATCCATCAGGACGAGGTCGATGCCAGATTCCGCAGCCCGCTTGAGTCCCTCCGCCCCATCGGCCGCCAGGACAATCCGGTACCCCTCGCGCTCCAGCGCCTTGCTGAGCGCCCAGCGAATACTTTCCTCGTCATCTACGACGAGGATCTTTCTTGTCCCGATCATTTCGTGACCGCCTCGGACGTGGCAGGCTCGGGTTGTTTTGCGAGAGGAAGCATCACGCGGAAACAACTACCCCTGCCCGGCTGGCTTGTCGCCTCCATCGCGCCGTCATGGTCTTCCACAATCCGGAGGCAGATCGCCAGCCCAAGCCCGGTTCCGCCCGCCTTCGTGGTGAAGAAGGGGGTGAACAGGTGCCGCTCGATCTCAGGATCGAAGCCTCCTCCTTGATCGACGATCTCGGCCACTGCTACGGAGAGGCCGCGACACTGCTGGGACGACCGTTCATACCGGGTCTTGAGGGTCAGCTCCCCTCCGCCCGGCATCGCCTCGACCCCGTTTCGGATCAGGTTCAGGAAGAGCTGGCGGATCTCGGCCGGATCGGCGAGGATCTCAGGGAGTTGAGGGTCGTACTGCCGTTGGACGGTGACGCCACGGGCGCAAAGCGGCGCCTGCTCCAGGAACAGGAGGCTATCGAGGATCTCGTGCAAGTTACATGGACGGAGGACCGGGCCCCGCGGTGTGGCGAATGAGAGGAGCCTTTCGACGATCGCAGCGAGTCGATCCACCTCCTTGATAATGACCGAGGTGTACTCTTTGAACTCCGACGGGAATCCGCTTTCCCCCTCGAGCAACTGGGCCGCCCCCCTCAGGCCGGCCAGGGGGTTTCGAATCTCGTGCGCCACGCCGGCGGCCACTGTTCCGAGCGCAGCCAGCCGATCTGACCGGAACAGGCGCTCCTCCAGCTCCCTGATCCGCGTCTGGTCCCGAAGAGCCAGTATCGCGCCCCGCGCCTCGCCCACCGCGTCGCTGATGACCGACGCAACGGCGCTGACGACGACCTGCGCGCCATCCTGTCTGGTGAGCCGGGCATCGAAATCGGTGTGCGTCCGACCGCTCTCGAGGGTCTTCCGAACCAACTCGTGGAGCGGCCGATCATTCGGAAACACCGCCTCGAAGGGCCTGCCACTGAGCGGCTGGGCCGACAGTCCGGTCAGTTCCTCGGCCGCCTGATTGATCGAACGGATGTGCCCGCCTGGATCGACGATGATGATGGCATCCTGCAGGCTTCCCAGGAGGTCCTCATAGTACATCCGCATCGACTCGAGGGAGACGGCAAACTCATCGCACCGCCGCCTGAGCGTTTCCAACTCAGAGGCGCCGGCGCCCTGTCGTTCTTCGGGTCTCGCTGCCATGATGCTCCTTCATTTGCCGAGTCATCTTAGCCGATTTCCGGAAGGGTGACAAGCCGGAAGCCTCATCTTGGAGAGGGAGAGATCCTGGCGCCGATCGAGCAAGCAGGCTCTTGGCAGGCAAGGGTCAAACTGACGCTCAGGAATCATGTCTGAGAGGGGCCAGCGGATCTCAACGCACCGATAGAGCCCCGTGAGGCGTGGAGCCTGCCACACCGGGGATCCGAGAACCTCGGCTACGGGTGGGCAAACACGAGATCACGTCGAAGCGCCAATCTGTCGCGGCCCCGGCATGGTGTGATCAGATCATGGGGCGATCGGCCGGGTCGAAGGGGTGGGATGCGTAGCAGGAGCATGAGCGGATCATTGGATGGCCTTGGGCCCCCGGCCAGAGCCATGAGGGGGAAGGCGGCCGGAAAGCCAGTCCAGCGGCGTCAGCGACCACCGCCGGTCCCACCCGCCTAGTGCCGTTCCAACGTGTTCGGACAGATGGCAAAATCTTGCGACGGCCGATCCAGATGGCTCCGCGTCATTGTATCGTGAGGCGGCTAACGTTGCAACGGCGCTAGGCCCGGCGACGCAGCTTCTGCCGCTGAGCCCGCTGATTGCTGGCGATCCAGCTCTCGATCGACTCTTTCTTGAAGCGCCAGACGTTCCCCAACTTCCAGGCCGGGAGCGTCCCGTCGCGCGCCATCCGGTAGACCGTTGACTTGTTGATCCGGAGGTAGCGGGCCACCTCCTCGAGGGTCATGACTGTCGGCCGCCACTCCGGGCGCTGGGCGCTCCGCTGTCGATCCATCGGTCCACTCCGCTGGCCACGCTGCGCCTGGCGCTCGCAGCCATCTCTTTTGAAACCATTTGTTACTGAACCGCATGTTGCATTCCACTACAGTGGCTTATTCTATGCAACGATAGTCAATGTTGTCAAGTGTTTTTCATGGCGAACATGAGCTCGGCAGGCGCTTGATCCGGTTCGAAAAACGGGAGGACGCCTGAGTACGTGAGGGGAAGGACTAGTCCCGTTTCAACTTGTTCGAACGGCTGGCAAAATTATGCGGTGGCCGATCCAGATGCCCGGGCGTCATTCTATCGTGAGGCGGATAACGTTGGAATGGCACGAGCAGAACCTGCAGTGACTCAGGAGGGGCTATTTGACGACGACGTTGGTGGTTGTGCGGAGTACCCCGGAGACTCCCTGGATCTTTGAGACGATGGTTGCCCCCAGAGCATTGATATCGGAGGCCTCGACGAAGGCGATGACATCGTGTGGCCCGGTGACGGCATGAGACAGCTTCACCCCGGAGATCTTGGCCACCTGCTTGGCCACATCCTTCGCCCGACCTGCGGAACACTCGAGAAAGATGAACGCAGAGACTGCCACTCTGGCCTCCTTAGAATGGGACGACGGACATGACCCCTTCGCCAAAACAGACGGTGCATGTGCAGAGCCCGAGGCCGCCGCAGTTGCTGCAGCACCGCGCGGATCGTGGTTCCACATCGGTCCTCATCAGTCCGCCCCCGCCGCACGACGGGCAGCCGATCTTCTTAAACCCTTTACAGAGCGGACATTCCATTATCCCGCCTTGCATCACGCTTGCCTCCTACAGCCCCTGGCGCCACACGGTAGGCCAAACGCTTATCACCTCCGCGTGCAAAGCGCAAGAAAAAAATGCGCCGGCCCTCCCCTTCGCCATCGAGGTGAGCCCTCCAACCCATGCCACCCGAGTCCCTTGACCGGGAGGGGGACCCATGATAGAAAGGGAGCAGCGCGGGAATATGCCGGCGGCTTCGCGGAGTCGAATATGGAGGAAGGGGGCGAGGACGCCACGATGCCACATGAAATGCATGCCAACCTTAGGAGGGAAACAATGGGGAGAATAGGCCGGCAGAGCAGTCCTTCGCAGGGGAAAAGTGCCGTCGCCAGTCGTCGTTCGCTAACGGTTGCGCTGATCTGCTTGGCGCTGTTCGTCACGGTTGGTTGTGTTTTCGCGGCACTGCCGCAGGGCCCACCTCCCACAGGGCAGGTCTGGGTGCAAGTGAGCGGTCGGTGGGTCCTGGCGATGGCGCCACCGTCAGATGGCCCCTACGAGTGGGTGCAAGGTCGCTGGGTCGCCATCACTGCGGCCCCGCCGGCGGGGATGGAATGGATCCCCGCTCACTGGGGACCCAAGGACTGGATCCCCGGCCACTGGGCTCCAGTTCCGGCAGCCGTTTCGGGCGTGGCATGGGTCCCCGGCCACTGGGAAGCCGCCACGTGGATCCCCGGGCGCTGGAAAGGAACCCTTCCGGCTGGGGAACGATGGGTCGCTGGCCACCGGGAAGCCGGCGTCTGGGTTCACGGCCACTGGGCAGGAAGGGCTCCGGCGAACTATTGGGTCCCGGGACACTGGGGTCCTCGTGGCCGCTGGATCCCCGGCCACTGGCGGTGAGGGCAGGTGGCTGGCGATCCCAGTTCCTACACTGGACAGTTCCTGGGAAGGCTTCCGGCCCGCGCACGGTAGGAGTGCCTTTCTCTGACCGCCCGTGGCACAGCCGGCAAGCAGCCCGATCTTGCGGGGAGTGTGAAAAAATCGCTTGACTTTAAAGGATGTTGCTGTTGTTATCAGTTCACCCGCAAGATGTCTGTCAGGTGCCCCTTTAGGCTGGAGGGAAGTCTCCTATGTCTCTTCTCCACCCCCGCCTCCGGAGCTTTTCTGCCTTCGTCACGCTGGTTGCGTTCTCGGCATGGTCAACGGCCCTACCTGGGCCGTCAAGCGCCCAGCCACTTCAACTGCCGCTCGGATTGGCGACTGGGTCAGGAGAGGCGGAAATCTCCGATGACGGCAATCAATGGGTCAACCTGACGCCTGTCTCTATCCCGGTCTTTTCATCAACGATGATTCGGACCGCGAAGGGCCTAGCGTGGGTTCCACTCCACGACGGGACCCAGCAGGTTGAACTGCATGAATGTGGTATCGTCGGGGTCTACGGGTCCAGAGCTGCTACTGTGTTGAAGATCGCCGTCGGTCGGGTCCTCTTCAGGTTACCCGTCTCCTCTGAGACCGTCCTGGCAACCCCGACGG
>JBGQJI010000163.1:0-5311 GCA_041498975.1 Methylomirabilis sp. (SeqCode) | reverse complement strand
TGCTCGGAAGGAGGGCTTGCGGCCCGTCTGAAAGGGCTTCCTCGGGGCGGGGGTGAACCTCCACCATGATCCCATCGGCCCCGGCAGCCACCGCCGCCAAGGCCATCGGGGAGACGAGGTCCCATTTCCCCGTCCCATGACTCGGATCGACGACCACCGGCAGGTGGGAGAGCTGCTTGATCAGAGGGACGGCCGACAGATCCAGAGTGTTGCGCGTGGCGTCCTCGAAGGTCCTGATACCCCGCTCGCAGAGGATGACATCGTAGTTGCCCTCAGACATGATGTACTCGGCAGCCAGCAACAGCTCCTTCACCGTGGAACTCATCCCCCGCTTCAAGAGGACCGGTTTTCTGCGGCAACCAACCTCCTTCAACAGCTTGAAGTTCTGCATATTCCTTGCTCCGATCTGGATCAGGTCGGCGCATTCATAGACCACCGGAGCTTCTCGCGCGTCCATCAATTCAGTCACAATCGGTAGGCCGGTCTCCTGCCTCGCCTCCGCCAGATATTTCAGCCCTTCCTCACCCAGCCCCTGAAAGGCGTAGGGCGAGGTCCGAGGCTTGTAGGCCCCACCTCGCAGGATGTGCCCTCCAGCAGCCTTCACGCGCCTGGCGGTTTCCAGCAGGATCTCCCGCCCTTCGACGGCGCACGGCCCGGCCATCACAATCACCCGCTGGCCGCCAACCAATACCCCCTGGACATCCACGACGGAGCCCTCGGGCTTGAACTCGCGGCTGGCCAGCTTGTACGGTTTCAGGACCGGCAGGACCTTTTCCACGAAAGGGAACGCCTCCAGCGGCCTCTCCTGAAGGACCCGCTCGTCCCCGATGACGCCGATGATGGTCCGTTCTGTGCCTTTCGAGATATGGGCGGCAAGTCCGAAGCCTTCGATCTTCTTGATGATCTGCGCAATCTCAGCCTCGGTGGTCCGTGGTTTCAAAACGATGATCATTGGATTCCTTTCGCCCTCCGTTCCGGTTGGGTCAACCGACTCATCAGTGCAGCGGTCTCCCCTTTCGGCGATCAGCTCTCAGGTCTTGCTGACTGCTGAACGCTTACGGCTGAAGGCTTTCTTTGCGAAGCACCGCCCTGAGCGCGTCGATAAACCGTTCGTTCTCTGGTGGCGTCCCGATGCTCACCCGGATGTGGGTCGTGAGATACGGGCCGCCCAGAGGCCGAACGATGATTCCCCTTCGCAGCAGCGCTTCGGCCACCGCTCGCCCGTCACGCTTCACATCGACCAGAAGGAAGTTGGCTGCCGATGGCGGAGTGTGGAGCCCAAGGCGAGCCAGTTCGTGTGAAAGATACGCCTTGCCCATATCGTTGACCGTCCGGCTGCTGACGACATGATGCTGGTCATCAAGCGCAGCCAACGCTGCCCGCTGCGCCAGGGCATTGACATTGAAGGGCGCCCTGGCCCGGTCCAACAGCTCAACCATGGAGGGGGGGGCGATCCCATAGCCGATCCTCAGACCCGCCAACCCGTAGATCTTGGAGAAGGTCCGGAGGACAATCATCCAGCGCCCCTGCCGGATGTGGGACAAGAGATCCGGGACCAGTTCAGCGGGGGCATACTCGATGTAGGCTTCGTCGATGACGACAATGACATCCCTTGGAACCGCGTTCATGAAAGACTCGATCTCGTCCGGCCTGACGGCCGTGCCGGTGGGATTGTTCGGGTTCCCGACAAAGACCATCTTTGTCTTTGGGGTGACGGCCTTGGCCATCGCCTTGAGGTCGTGGGTCCACTCCTTCAGCGGGACGAGGACCTTGTCACACCCCTGAAGATGGGCCAGCATCCCATAGATGACAAAGGCGGGGTCAGCAATAACCACCTCATCTCCGGCCATGAGAAAGCAGCGGGCCACCAGCTCCATGACCTCGTTGCACCCATTCCCCAGGATCAGATGATCCGGTGTCACTCCAAGGCGGGCGGCCAGCCCCCGCTTCAGGTAATAGCCGCCGCCATCCGGGTAGCGGTGGATCTCCTGAAGCGCCTCCCTTAGGGCACGTAGCGCCAGCGGCGACGGGCCCAAGGGGTTCTCGTTGGAGGCCAACTTGATGGCCCCTTTGATCCCGAGTTCCCGCTCCACCTCCTCCACCGGTTTGCCGGGGGAGTAAGGGATAAGCCCCTTGAGGAATGGCGAGGCTCGCTCTTCCAAGGACGTGGTCATTCCGCTAGCGGCCCTTCTAGACTTCGATCGAGTTGCCCCTGGGGTAAGAACCCAGGACCTTCAGGAACAGGCACTCCTCCTGGAGCAGGGAAAGCGCTGCCTTCACCGGCTCGTCGGCAACGTTTCCCTCAATGTCCAAATAGAAAATGTACTCCCAGGCCTTGGTCTTCGATGGACGGGACTCGATCTTGGTCAGGTTGATCTGATTCTTCGCGAACGGCTCAAGAATGCGATACAGCGCTCCGACCCGGTCCTTGATCGAGAACATCAACGAGGTTTTATCACGCTGGCTAGGCGCGGGTGTCTTCTGACCGATGATCAAGAACCTCGTGAAGTTATGAGGGGTATCCTCGATTCTTCGAGAAATCACTTTAAGGTTATAGAGGCTGGCAGCCAATTCGCTGGCGATGGCGGCCGCAGCGTGGTCCTTGGCGGCCAGCTTGGCCGCCGCCGCAGTACTGGAAGCCTCGAAGAGCGGGATGTGGGGGAGGTTCACCTCCAGCCATTTTCTGGACTGGGCGAATGCGTGCGGGTGTGAGTAGATCTTCTTCACCTTCCGCAGGTCGCCTGATTTGGAAAGCAGACTGTGTGAGACCTCCAAGAGGATCTCCCCACAGATCCTCAGGTCCGATTCGACGAACATATCGAGGGTGTGGCTGACCACGCCTTCACTGGAGTTCTCGATCGGGACCACTCCGTATTCGACGTTCCCCTTCTCCACCTCGGCAAAGACATTCCCGATGGTGCGAACGGGTACGAAGTCGGCGGAGACTCCGAACCGCCGCGCACAGGCCAGGTGGGTGAACGTCCCTTCCGGCCCGAGGTAAGCCAGCTTCAGCGGACCTTCAAGGGAACGGCACGCGGAGATGATCTCACGGAAGACGGGCCTGATCGCATGGCGCGGGAATCGACCCTTGTTCTCCCGAATCAGGCGGCCGAAGATCTCCTCTTCCCGCTGGGGGACGTGGAGATCCATTTTCGCCTTCGCTTTTTCCTGCCCTACTTCAACAACGAGGTCGGCGCGCTCGCTCAGCAGCGTGAGGATCTTCGAATCGATCTGATCGATCTTTCGCCGCAGCCTCGGGATCTTCATCCGCCTCTCCAGGATTCATCGGTCCGCCGTACTATATCGAAGCCGCCACAGCTCAATCAAGGACTTTTTGGCCGTGCCACCCGGCGCAAGCTTGCCAGCTCCCGGGGCAAGAGTCGGCGCCACGCCCCCTTGGCCAACTTCCCTAGGACGATCGGGCCGAGGCGGACCCTCCTCAGACGCAGCACCGGGTGGCCGATGACATCGCACATCCGGCGAATCTCGTGATAGCGCCCCTCCCGCACTACGAGCTTCAGCCACGCGGAACCGACCCCTGGCGTGAGTATGGCGGCGTCAACCGCGCGAAGCCGATCCCCCTCAGACACCACCCCCGCCTTCAACCTGGCCAGGTCGGTTGACGTGGGACACCCCCGCACCTTGGCGAGATACTCCTTTTCGACCTCGAAGCTGGGGTGCATCAGAGCGTGCGCGAGCGCCCCATCATTGGTCAGGAGCACGAGACCCTCCGTCTGATAGTCCAAACGTCCGACCGGAAACAGCCTGGGCAGTCGCCGCGGTAGAAGATCGGGGATGACCGGACGCCGCCGGGGGTCGGACAGGGATGTGATGACGCCAGCCGGTTTGTGTAGGAGAAGGTAGACCAGGTTTTCGAGTGGGGCGACCCGCTTGCCGTTGCATGTCACCTCATCGACTCCGGGCAAGACCTTTGTCCCCAGCCTCGAAGTGACCCGACCATTGACGCGAACCCTCCCCTCAAGGATCAGCGCCTCGCAGCTCCTGCGGGAGCCGAGGCCGGCCCGGGCCAGGTACCGCTGCAGCCGTTCCTGCCCGACTTCGGCCGGGTCACTCCGGTTTCCTCGCTTCATCGACTGCCTCGTCAGCGGCCTCCTTCCGAGACCCGTTCGGGGCAAGCGCCTCGATCTCCTTCAAGGTCGGCAGCTCCGAGAGGTCTTTGAATCCGAAGTATTCCAGGAAGGCCCGGCTGGTTCCGTAGAGCATCGGGCGGCCCACCTCGGGTTTCCGTCCGAGAACCCTGATGAGGTCCCGCTCCACCAACGTTTTCAAGACCCCATCGATCATCACCCCGCGGATCGTTTCGACCTCCGGCTTGGTGATCGGTTGCTTGTAAGCGATGATCGCAAGCGTCTCCAGGGCCGCCTTCGAAAGCCTGGCCGGCTTGCTCCCCCGAAGCCGCTGGACCCATGGGGCCAACTCCGGTTTGGTCACGAGGCGATACCCGCCGGCAACCTCCACGAGGCACACCCCTCGATCTTCCTGCCGGCATCTCTCCTGCCAGTCCGCAAGCAGCCGGGCGACCTCCGCCTTCGAGTGCCCTTCGAGCACCTCTTCGATCCGCTCCAGGGGCATCGGAGCCTCGGAGACAAAAAGCAAAGCCTCGAGGATCGCGAGCGGGTTGCTGTCAGGCAGGGCGTCCATCGCCTCCCTCCGACGCCTCCATGACGCGATACACCGTTATCCCCTCCTCGGGATTCGACTGCCGGGCCCGGACCAAGCCACGCCGCAGCAATTCGAGGAGTGCGAGGAACGTGGCGATCAACAGCGTACGTGTCCCGGCTCCGTCGAAGAGGGCGGAAAAGGGCAGCGGGCTCTCCAGGGTCAATCGGTCCAGCAGCGCGACCATCCGCTCTCCCACGCTGATCGCCTCAGGGGTAATTTCCAGAGGAGACACCTCAGCCGCCCGTTGCATGATGGCGGCGAATGCGCGAAATAGCTCGGAAAGGCTGACCTCCAGCGGCCCCTCAGCGGTGGAAGGCGAGGGATCGGTCGGCCTGGAATACACGAGCTGCTGTCGGGACTCGAACCCCTCCAGGGTCATCGCTGCATCTTTGAACCGCTTGTACTCCAGCAGCCGCTCCACCAATTCCTTCCGCGGGTCCTCTTCGTCCGCTTGCTCGCCGTCGGTTTCCTCCGCGGGGATGAGCATCTTCGACTTGATGTGGATCAGCGTTGCGGCTAGGAGCAGGAACTCGCCGGCAACCTCCAGGTCCAGCTCCTGCATCCTGCTGAGGCAGTCCAGGTATTCCTCAGTGATCTTGGCGATCGGGATGTCGTAAATGTCGATCTC
>JBGQJI010000162.1:0-5324 GCA_041498975.1 Methylomirabilis sp. (SeqCode) | reverse complement strand
CGCCGCCGGGTTGACCTTTGTGGCGTTCACGGCTCTGCTCAAGCGCCACTCGGCCAGCCTCCTCTCCACCTTTATCTTTCTGGCGCCGATCTTCGGTGTCCTCCTCGGACACCTACTCCTTGACGACCCGCTGACTTCGTACCTCTGGCTGGGCCTGAGCCTTGTGGCAGCCGGGATCTTCATTGTGAACCGGCCGCGCAGAAGTTCAGAGTTCACAGTTCGTAGTTCATAGACCTTTGGTTCGGATTCGGCATTTCTGAACTATGAACCCTGAACTATGAACTGGGCCGGCGGCCCCGCTCCCACAAGAAGAGGCCGAGTGTGGGCAATCCGGGGGATGGCCACACCGGAACCCAAGCCTACGCTCACGGCAAATAAGATACAGCTCAGCGAGCTCACCTAGCGCTGCCGGTCTACCCGGAACTGACAGCGGAAATGCAGGAATACGTCATTGAGGCGGTGGGCGCCTTCTTCAAGGGACGATGAACCCTCACAAGCGTTGGCATCTGGAAAAACTGCGCCGGCCTGGGACCACCAAGGCCGGCGCAGTGTCTGGTCTCGCGTCGATACTATTCGAGCCCTATCATGTCACCTCTGTGTTCGACCTTCCTACTGTACTGAAACGCTCGTGCTGGCGCTCCCGAACCTCGCATGATTCAGGTTGGCGTCAGCGCGCACCTGATAGATTCCCACTGGATCGTGATTCCGCACCGCGAATGCGAACAAGGCCGACCCACCTGTGTTGGTCGTCTTCCTCTTCGTGACGACGGCGCCATTGGGTTTCGTGATCGTGAAGGTCACGGCAGCTTTGCGGACAGGGAATCCGCCAAGGGTCACCACTGCGGTGATAGAGACCGTCCGTTTGGTGGTATGGCTCGACTGACTCAACTGACTGGTTCCGACACTGACGTTGAGCGAGGAGGCAATCACATACGTCGCTGAGCCCGAACCGAAAGAGGTCGCGTTTACGCTATTCCTGGCCGTCGCCCCGATCGCATAGGAGCCATCCGTCGCCGAGGCCGGGGAACTCACGCGCAAAGTCGCGGTGTCCCCCCCACCCAGACCGAGGGTAAGCGTCGAAGGAGTCAAAGTCGCCGTCCAGCCGCTCGGCACGGTTGCCTGGAGGGCGATGCTGGACGCGGTGCAGGCCGCGCTGTCGTTGTTGGCGACCGATACGGTGTAGCTCACATTGGTTCCGGGCTGGACCGGCTGGCTCTGGCCCGGGGAAATCGTCACGCTTGGATTCGCCCGCACGCAGGCGACTGGTGGCGCCGTGCCGAAGGTGACCTGCACGGCGGCGCGATCGGGGCTCGCCCAAATCGGCGCGATCGTCACTCCCGCATCGGCATCGTGGAAGCTCTGACCCGCCGCCAGGGCGGGATCGAACCAGGAGCCGGTAGCCGCCGTCATGTCCAGGAGGTCGCTGCTGTTTGCGCTCGCCTCCAACCCCATGTAGATCACCACTCCGTTTAGGACATTGCTGTTACCGGCGAGAAAGCCGTCGAACCCGACCGCCTGCCGGAACTCCACGTAGTACCAATCCCGATTGCCGGTCGCAGCGTCCGTAGCCTTCAGGATCTTCAGCGCCTTGGGGTTGGCGCCGACCGCTTCATAGCGGTCCAGCCAGTAGGTCCCATCCGCCTGGACGGTGGTGATGGGCGGCGAGGTGCCATTAGCTAGCCACCCGAGCGCCTCCTTCTGGAAAGCATTATAGTGACCCGCGGAATACCCCCCCATGATGTCCAGGGTGTCACCATACTCGTCTACGGTGCAATTGGGCCCTATAGGGCTGTTGCCGCAGTCCAGCGCATGCGAGTGGAAGAGGCCCAGGTTGTGCCCCAGCTCGTGCCCGGCCACCCGCAACTGGAGATCTCCGTTGATCCAGGCCTGCGAGGGGTCACCGCCGACCGTCCCCAGGCCCCACCAGCCACAGGCGTTGCTCGGAAAGGCGTAGACATAGCGGCTGTAGGCCGAGAGGTTGACACCCGCCGCCGTGGCCGCCGCCTGGGCGGAGGACGCGATCTTCTGGTAATCACAGACCGTGCTGTCCAGGCGAATGGTGTACCAGCCATAGACATCGCCGGTCAGCGAAGTCTGCTGGTAGGAACCCTCGGAGAAGAAATTGCTGGTCGTGGTGAAGAAGATGCCGGTGGCGTAGGCGAGCGTGTACGGTTGTTGGCTCGGCTTGTCCTGAAAATTGACGAGCAGCACGACCGCCCGCTGCGCCCCGAAGGTGTTCGGCAAGGTCGCCGAGAGAGCTTCGACACTGGTGTTGCCGGATTCCAATGCGAGAGCGTGCTCGATGTGAAGATCGATGCTACCGGGTTTCAGCGCCGTCGCCTGCTCGGACCGGACGCCCTTGACGCGGACCCAGGAGCCGGTGTGGAGCTTGGGGGGGTCGGCCGCGAAATGCAGCGAGAACCGCCTGCCGCCGGCGTCCAGGACGTAGTGGAGGCGACTCCCGTCGTACCGATCCTCGTACATGACCTCCAGCACGCCCTCGACCTCCATCTCCTCCTCAAGCGAGGAGGCGCGGGCCCCTGCTGACGGCGCGCCCTGGCCATACACGGTCCCGGCTGCCACGGTAAGGAGGAGACCGAGCAAGAGGATGGCAACGGCCAGAGGCGAGAGTGCCAGGCGAGTGCTGTCTGCGTAGGAGGATGTGCGCGGGACCATGGGGATCTCTCCTTTTCTCCAGAAAGATCCCCGTCCCGGCAGGTACGGTGGTTCTTCTCTTTCGGCAACCCGGCTATCCCGATGAACCCGGGATCCGTGGCTTTGCGTCCCCCGATTGCTCGGGGTTTGCCTTTGTCGGGAGAAGATCTTTCAGTTTAGGGGTCTACTCAATTCAATAATCAGTATCCAGCGCGGCCTCGTAAATAACGCCAATAAGCGAGAGAAGCAAGTCCCATGCCAACAGGCCACGAACTTTCCATCAACACCCTGTGGAGCTCCACAGGAGCCGGTCCACTTCATTCAGCGTTTTTGTCGGCTATCTTTGCCTTCTGGTTCCTCCATGACGACAGGGGATCAACCCATCGATCGGCCGAGCACGGCAACGCAAGGACAAGAGTATCCCACCGGTTGACAAGTTTTGACACCACGATGACACATGACGCCCCGGGAAAGGGCTGTCATTCCGACAACGAGATCCGCGCGGGGATTCGGGTGAACCAGGGCGAGTTGTGGTTAGGCAGGCAAAGAGAGCTGCACGTTCTGGAACTACTCTTGCGAGGAAAGGAGGCCGTCTATGGCGTCCTTAAAACTCGTATAGGGCTGGGCCCCCTTGAGCGTCCTGAGGACTTTGACCTTCGGATCGTTCCGCTGTGTCACGCCCAGGAAGAAGCTGGGTGTCCCTGTCACGCCAGCCTTCTGGCCGTCCGCCAGGTCCTTGCGGATCTTCGCCGCGGACTTTCCGCTCTCGAGACACTGCTGGAACTTTGCCGTGTCTATTCCAATTGCTTTGGCATGGGGGGAGAGGTCGCTCAGGGCTCTTTGATTCTCAAAGAGTCGAGTATGCATCTCCCAGAATTTTCCCTGTTCGCCCGCGCATTCCGCTGCCTCGGCCGCCTTGAAGGCGTCTTTGTGAATCGATTCCAGAGGAAAGTCGCGGAAGACATACTTCAGCTTGCCTGTCTTGATATAGTCTCTCTCGATCTGTGGCAACGTCTCACGGACGTGTCGGGCGCAAAACGGTCATTGGTAGTCGGAAAAGTCGATGAGCGTGAGCTTCGCGTTTCGGTCCCCTTTGAAGGGATCGCCATCGACGCTCAGAACAATGTTTTGAGGTTCGCCTTGTGGGGGGACCGGTCTCGCTCGCAAAAGATCCTTAATCTCCTGGAGCTCCTTCTGAATTGCGGTCTGCCCCTCCTTGATGGCTTGGATCTCTTTCCTGACGGCGCTCAGCTCCTCACTGGTCTGGGCAAACGCCGGTCCAGCACTAAAGATGGTCAGGACGACCAGTACCGCCAACGCTGCAAATGTTTTCAGGGGGGAGTCCCTCCTTTCAGGTCATTCAACGGGGGTAAGGCACCGAGGTCCCTTTAGTACTTCGATACAGGACGGTTGTCAAGGAAAAAAGAACTCCCAGAGCCAGCGCCAACATCACCATCTCCCCCCTTCGGCACCATCGTTCGTCAGCAATGGTAGGAGACGCTAATTACCATGCCTTGGTGGCCCTATTGGCACGAGGCTTGCTCAGACAAATGTACATCCTAAACTTAATCCGAAGGATCTCCTCCCGAGAAAGGCAAACCCCGAGTGATCGGGGGACGCAAAGCCACGGATCCCGGGTTCATCGGGATAGCCGGGTTGCCGAAAGAGGAGGGTCGTCATTTCTGACGGGACGGGGATCTTTCTGGAAAGGGGGAGATTCCCATGATCCTGTGCAGAACGACCAAAGCCCGTGGTGGATGGATCATCTGGCCGGTTCACTCAGCCGCCGCCCTCCTGTTCCTTAGCCTCGCCCTCGCCCTCACCACCGAGACCGGTTTCGCCCAGCATGTCGGATCCGCGAAATCAAGTTTCTCCGCAGAGAGCCCGACGGCCGCTCTCCATGCCCTGAATGCTCGCCATCGGATGGCCCAGCCCGCTGAGCAGGCCGAGGCTCTAGACCAGCTCCTGACCGTCGCAGCGAGCCGCCATGAACTCCTCGCCGCCCTCATCGAGGACAATCCAGGAGAGGTGCTGCGGGTCGCCGTGCCCGCTGGCGCCCGCGCTGCCCTGCCGCCTGCAGTCCAGGCCTACATCGAGGAGGAGGTGGAAGTGGATGGGGTTCTCGAGGTCTTCCATGAGGACAGAGCCACAGGCAGCCGCTACCTCCACTTCTTGAAGGTCAAAGAGGAGCGGTTCTCGCTGCACTTCGCTGCCGACCCCCCGGCGCTCCAGACGGGTTCGCGAGTCCGCGTCAGAGGCGTCCGGGTGAACCTCGCCCTCGCCCTGGCGTCCGGCAGCACGAGTGTCAGCGCCCTGTCTGCAGCCCTGCCGAACACCTTCGGACCGCAACCGACCGCCGTGATCCTGGTCAACTTCCAGGACAATCCAACCAACCAGCCCTACACGCTCGCTTACGCTCAGGGCGTCGTGTTCAGCACGACGAGCAACTTCTACAGGGAGAATTCCTTTCAACAGACGTGGCTCACCGGCGACGTCTACGGCTGGTACACCATCCCTCTCAACAGCACGGTCTGCGACCCCTCCAGCCTCGCAAGCTATGCCAAGCAAGCCGTGACGGCCTCCGGGGTCAATTTGTCGGCCTATACCCGTTACGTGTACGCCTTCCCCAACAACGCCTGTAGCTGGTGGGGTCTCGGTACCGTCGGGGG